>JAVBQU010000146.1:0-4309 GCA_031548675.1 Bacteroidales bacterium | reverse complement strand
CCAATCCGCAACCCAAGCACTGTCTGTATGAGGCAATGCAGAAATCAGATATTCTTTTTTCTCACCTGTGTGCTTATTTTGATAGGTTGTATATATCAAAACAGGCTTATCCTCTTTGTCCATGATGCGTGTACCTACTTTCCATGGCATGAAATCCATGCAGGGTAAATTGCGATAGTTGTAAACCGTAAAAGAAGTAAATCCGATAGTAGCAACTGCTACAATGACTAATTCAAAAAATGGATGAAACCAAGGGGTCTGTCTTTTTCTATAAATAAATATTAATAGGGTCGGAACCATCAAAATGACATTTTTATAAAAAGTCTGCCAGTTAGTTAGTTTAATAGCATCGCCGAAACAACCACAATCAGGCACGGGATTATTAATGGCATCATTGAGGGTCAGCCCTGTAAAGAATAGCATCATCAACAAGAGAACCCATGATGTAATTTTAGTTTTGATATTAAAGACTAATAAAATCCCTACTAAAAATTCAATTACACATTGAAAATGTGATAAAAACAAAGCATATGGGATAGCCCACGGCGTATGAAAAGCTAAAAAATAATCCTCAAGCCGGTATGCAGTACCCAATGTATCTACACCTTTGACAAAAGCGGAGAAAATAAACACTAATCCTACAAAAAATTGGCAAAACGTTAAGAGAGCTTTCATGTTTTCTGGTATTTGGGGGTTAATGGTTAATTATCAAAAACAAATAAATGGTTTTTGGGTTTATAAAAATTAATATTATTCGTTGATAGTAAGTCTGATAAGAGCAAAAATTGCATAATTGATAATGTCGTTGTAATTAGCTTCTAAACCCTCTGAAATAAGAGTTTTTCCATCATTATCTTCTATCTGTTTCATGCGTAGTAGCTTCATTAAAATAATATCAGTCAGAGAACTGATGCGCATATTACGCCATGCCTCATCATAATCGTGGTTTTTCATCAGCATCAAATCGCGGGCATTATAAACATGCTTATTATAAAGTTCAATAGCTTCCTTTTCGGTTAACTCTTCACTCATAACTCCTCTTTCTAATTGAATGAGAGCCATTACACAATAATTCACGATGCCTATAAATTCGGACACTATTCCTTCATCTATCAATTGAGTGCCTTTTTCCTGAATGCTGCGAATACGATTAGCTTTGATATAAATTTGATCGGTAAGAGAGGGAGTCCGTAAAATTCGCCAAGCCGTACCATAGTCTTTCATTTTTTTTTCATAAATAGAACGACATGTTGTAATCACGATTTCAAATTGTTGCTTGGTTCTTTCCATTTTTTGAACAAAAATATCTTTTCAAATTTATTTATATATAGTAATTTAGCTAGCTGAAACAGGCTAAATTTTAATTCAAAAACTATGTTTTCAAATACTAAAAAATCAGAGTGTAAAGGTACGATTTTTTCTAAACATTACACTATAAATTGTCGGGGAAAACTTGTAGAATTCAATAAACCCTTGGTAATGGGAATCTTAAATCTGACTTCTGATTCTTTCTACGATGGAGGAAAATATAATAGCCTGCCGGCTGCTATGCAAAGGTTAGAAACTATGCTGGATGAAGAAGCAGATATAATCGATATAGGAGCAGTATCTACACGTCCGCATGCAGTACCGATATCCGAAAAAGAAGAAATACAAATGCTTTTGCCGGCACTAGAAACTATCCGCAAGAAATATCCCGATATTTTGATATCCATAGATACTTTCAGGGCAGAAGTTGCAAAGCTTTGCATTGAAGCAGGGGTTGATATAATCAATGATATTTCGGGTGGAACTATGGATGAACAAATGTTTGAAACAATTGCCAAGTACAATGTTCCTTACATTTTGATGCATATACAGGGAACTCCCGAAACCATGCAGCAAAATCCGGTATATAATGATGTAAGCCAAGACGTTTTAATGTATTTTGCTGAAAAAGTAAAAGTTTTACGTGATTTAGGTGTAAATGACATCATATTAGATCCGGGATTTGGATTTGGTAAAACTTTGGAACACAATTATCAATTGCTTTCCGATTTGGAAATTTTCCATAGCTTTGAACTTCCCTTGCTGGTGGGTGTTTCTAGAAAAAGGATGATTTACCGCCCCCTCCAAATTCAAGCAGAAGAAGCTTTGAATGGCACTACGGTTATAAATACGATAGCTTTGCAAAAGGGCGCTCATATTCTGAGGGTTCACGATGTAAAAGAGGCTGTACAAGCGGTAAAGTTACTACAGCTGGTTTAGATACAAGGTATAAGTTTACGAGTAAACAAGATACAAGCTGTGACAAGTGACATGTAATGTGTAACAAAGAACATAATAATGCTTTTCAAAATTCACTTTACAACGTTATGAACGTTTAAACATTATAACTTTATCAACAAATCAACAAAGAATATGACACATCTACAGAAAGGCGATAAAGCCCCCGAACTGAATGCTCCCGATCAAAATGGTAAAATCGTAAAATTGAGTGATTTTACAGGTAGTAAAATTGTACTTTATTTTTATCCTAAAGACAGTACGCCCGGCTGTACGGCAGAAGCCTGCAATTTACGCGATAATTACGAATATCTTCTAAATAAAGGATATAAAGTATTGGGAGTAAGCGTAGATAGCGAAAAATCTCATCAAAAATTTATAGAAAAATACAATTTACCTTTTCCATTAATTGCAGATACCGAAAAGAAAATTGTACAAGCTTACGGTGTTTGGGGAGAAAAATCGTTTATGGGTAAAACCTATGATGGTATTTACCGAACTACTTTTATTATTGATGAAAAAGGAATTATTGAAGAAGTGATAGATAAAGTAGATACTATAAATCACACCAAACAGATTGTATAATCCAATATTTATATGGTTATAAATGGAAGTACTGTTTAAATGAGGTGTAAATCTCATTTTGCAGTACTTCTATGGGTTTATTTAATAAACCAGCAGCTTGCCTGTATATTTCTTCAATAGCAATTTCAGTGTTGTCTGTTTCTAAAAAAAACGGATAAGCTTCTAGCGATAGCAATGCTTTTGCAGCATTAGATTCAGGATACATAATTTTCTCTCCAAACGAGCAAATGCAATTGTGTTTTTGTAATTCACGCAAGATATAAGCATTTGCATTATATCCGTGTATAATCCAAGGCATAATGGGCTTGGTAAGTTTCTTTATGCGGATTAGATTTTCAAAACTTCTTACGCAATGAATAATAAGCGGTTTTCTGTATTTTTCAGAAAGTTTAATATGTTGTTCAAATACATGCTCTTGCATTTTTTTGTCTATCTTTACAAATGTATCTAAACCTGTTTCACCTACTGCGATAACTTTAGATAAAGATACTTGGTTTTCTAAAAGTTCCAATTCCATATCTAGGCTTGCAGGGTTGATATTCATAGGATGAATACCCACAGAATAGTAATTGGCTAAGTTTCTTGTGAGGTCTAAACCATGAGGTGTCGTATTACAAATCGTCAGTGTATTTGGCGTTTCTGAAAATTGGTGTGTATGAATATTGATATAAACCGACATTTTTGATTAATTTTGCATTCAAAGGTACATCATAAATTATGAATTATGAACTTTATAAGCTTTCAGCCTTAGTAAACTGTACAAACTAAATTTAATCTTGAAATCTGAAACCTGAAATCTTAAAATGAAATACAAACAGATGAAGTTTAAAATTGTTTTCCTTTTCGTTGTAATATGCTTATTGAGCAGACATTCCGCGTTTGCTCAAATGAGGGCATCTAACGATTTTCCGGTTCAGATTTCAGATGCTGCCTCTTCTCCCAAAAATAAACTTTCCAAAACTAAAGATACTATTGTAGACCAATTTAATCTTAAAGGTCTAATTTTTTATATTAATGCAGGCGTATTATTAGCTAATAAATACAATGCTAATTTTTACAGCGGACAACCCGGTAATGTAAATTCGATGGATTGGGTTATGAATAGCAAAGTTTATCGGGATGACATAGCGGCAAGTTTGGGCATTAGTGCTTATGATGAGTTTTATGTTTCGGATTATTCTACCAATATGAAATATGAACCTGCATTTAATGTAGGCTTAGGAATACGGTATGGCATTAATGACCGCTGGGGAGGATTTATTCAATTTAACCAATCTACATTAAAAACTTCCGGAATATTTCAGGTTTATATTAAAGAAGAAGAAGACCAATCGTTACACATGCCTGTGTATTATACCGGAAATGTAGTAGGGCAGGAGTCGCGTTCTCTTATTGATTTGGGAGTAACATACACATATCCTGTTGATAAATACATGCACATATTGTTTGAGGGGGGATT
>JAVBQU010000060.1:0-5462 GCA_031548675.1 Bacteroidales bacterium | reverse complement strand
GTTTTTCAAAAGAAAAAATACATGTCACTGCTGTAAATGTTAAATCTATAACTGCTTTCCCTACTTATTATCAAGCATTACTGATAATAAGTAATTATGTTTTAAAAACAATACACTTTTTAAAATAAAACTTGGGATAATGTTCAGTTAGGTCACTCTTGAATATAAAACCATAAATTATTTCATATTTACCAATAGCAAAGTCATTGGTAATTCTAATGATATTGTCTTTATTTTTTACTTCATAGAAGTCTTCCAAAATATATGTCCTTGCCTCATTACTTTTTAGATCATCAAATTTATAAATATTGACCCTTAAATATGCAATATCTTTTATAATTAACGGATTTAGAAAATCAATTTTTATATCAATGAATTTCTTTTCTAAGTTAGGACAATCTGAAGTAAAATAGGATGATGAGCTTCCATAAATGTACCCTTTTTGTGTAGTGGTGTTAACTTTTTGTGTTAGTATTAGGTTCGGAATTATTCCATCAGATTTTTGGATATGAAAAATTCTATCATTTATTTGCTTTTCATAGTTGTTAAGTAATTTCAGATTTTTGATTTTGTTCTCAAGCTCCTGCCTCACTGTATCATTATTTAAATTCGTAGGAAGATTATATTCATGTACAATTTTTACTGTGTCAGTGAGTTCCTTTACAATTACAGGTTCACTAGGTATAATTTTGTCTGAAATCTTTGTAATTATAATTGTCACTATAACACCAGATACAAAAATTGCAATGTTTCGAATATTTGTTTTGGCTTGAGTGGATAGTTGCATAAGTATTTTATTTTATGGTCAAACCAATGTTAATTGAGACTAGTAATATTAAATATTACAATTTAACCAATACTACTTTTCTCCCCTCGCATCCAAAAGCTTATAATCCTCAAACTTATAAATATCGATATAGCTGTTTTCAAAGCCGTTTCCTTTGGTGTGGATAAACTTATACTGAGTTTGCAGCATGGGTACATTAACAGTATTGATATTTTCATAGAAACCCGAACCCAATGTTTTTAAGGCTGTAATAAAATATGTAGCTACATCCCTGCCATTAAAGCCATATTCGTTAGGCGAGGTTTTGTAGGTATTTTCGAATTGATTAACAAAGTCTTTTACATCACTTTGAGTATAATCAACAAAAGCAGGTTCGTACAAATGTAAGCCAATATTTTGCAGATACTCTATTTCCAATTGGTCGTAGTTTTTCCAAGCTTTGGGGGCAAATGTGATATTTTTTATTTCTTTGGGCTTGGTGTTGCCTTTGGGTGTAGCAGCTTTACCCAAACGGGAAACCAAACTATTTACAAATATTTCTGACTCTATATTCGTAATTAGAATGTTGATTTGGTCAGGTTTTTGAGCATTGAAAATTCCTTGCAAGCCTGCCACTCCATGATCAACGGCAGTAATATTGGCAGTTTTGAGGCAGCTTTTATAAACTTCTATATCATCCGGAATATTATCTTTACTGTTGTAGCTTAAAATTACATTAGCTTTAGGGTATTTGCTGTTGATAAATTCCGCAATAGATTGCGCTTGAAGACTGCTGTTAGGAATCAATTTAAAGACAAAAGGATTGTCTTTAACCACATCCTTAGTGGTTACCGGATTAACAATAGGAATTTCGTTAGCTTTAGCGAATTCAGCCGTTTGAGCAAATGTGTTATAGAAAAAAGGACCTACAATTAAATCCATTTTTTTCATTTCCGGTTTGTTGAGTATCTGAGCCAGTTCTTTTTCATTATCCGTAACATCATATACATAAACTTTGGCATCATAGTTTTTTGCCAGATTGTCACAAGCCAGTTTAAACCCTTCATAAAACTGAATAAATGCAAGCGATTTATAATCTGCGGCTTTTTTCTTGTTAATATCAGAGGTAGATAAATTAATTTCATTCGTATTATCCAAATATAAAGGAAGCATCAAAGCAATACAGGGTTTATCAGGTGTAATTTTAATCCGGTTAGCTTCCCGCTGAACAATGGTATCTGTTTTAGTTTCCGAAACCGGAAAACTGTCATGTTTAAGTGAAGGTATTTTTACAGTATCACCTGCTTTCAAACCAAATTCTGCTACTTTAGGATTCAAGGCTAAAAATGCACTTTCTTCCACTTCATAGGTTTTACAAAGCCTGTATACATTATCTTTGGGTTTTACTTCGTACAATATATAACTGGGCTTGGGAGTAACAGCTTCAGGTTTTACAACAGGTTCCGGATTCGTTATTTTTGCAGGCGGATTTTTACAGGGAATAATCAGAATATCGCCTTCGCGTACCGCATTTTTATCGGGAGCAATAATATCTTTTACGCTTACATTGTAAGCTTTTGCAATAGAATACAGCGTTTGCCCTTGTTCTACCAAATGGATATATACATAGCGTCCGGCTCTTTCTTCTATTTGTTCGGAAATCTTTACAGGAGTAGATTGGGCAGATAATGTATGACAGCTTGCAGTAAATGCAAAAATGCAAATCAGTATCTTAATAAATATTTTGGTCATATAGCATGTTATTTTAGTTTACAAATATAAACTTTTTATACGAATGATATAACTTGTATTGAATAAATTATACACTACCGTATCTTAATAATTTGATTATCCGAAGTGAGTTTTAAAATACTTGATGCACTATTCTTTATTTGAATATCATGAAATAAATTAACCGTATAATCTACTTCCTTTTTCAGTTTATCAGAGATATCCTCAAAATTTTGCGGAGAAGGTTCGCCCGAAAAATTGGCAGAAGTAGAAATGATGGGCTTTCCGAAAAGCTGAATAAGTTTTGTGCAAAATTCATGTTTCGGAATCCGGATACCGATACTTCCGTCAGAAGCAGTCACATGTTTTGCCAATCCGATAGCCTGAGGATAAATAATAGTTAAAGGCGTATGGATTTGAGCCATTAACTCAAGAGCAATAGGAGGAATATCTTTTACATATTGCCTAAGCATTTCGATATCCGATACTAATACCAATAAGCTTTTGGTATGTTCCCGTCCCTTGATTCGAAAAATCTTTTCTACAGCCGTATCAGAAACAGCATTACAGCCCAAGCCCCAAATAGTATCCGTAGGATATAATATCGTTCCTTTATTTTGCAGAACGTTTAAACATGCATTAATTTCGTGAGCCAGCATAAACGGTAAATGAATTAAGTATTTAATCTTGCCAATAACAGATTCACATCAATGTCATACGCACATTTGAAATGTCCTTGCGGACAGGCTTTGTAACCATGTAATCCGCACGGGCGGCAGCTAAGGTCTTCCTGAATTTGAACTACTACAGCTCCGTCAGATAAGGGACCAAAACCAAACTCCACTACTGTTGAGCAAAAAACTGCCGTAGTTTTGGCATTCGTAGAACTGGCTATATGTAGCGGAGCAGAATCATTTACAAAATTCATTACAGCATCTTTCATCAAGGCTGCCGATTCTAGAAGAGAAAGCTTTCCTGCAAGATTGATGGAATGCGGATGTTTCGATTGCGTTATAATTTCATCACAAACAGCAGAATCTTTAGGAGAACCTAAATAATAGATATTTAATTCGGGGTCTATCTGTTTTGCAAAGTCAATCCATTTATCTTGAGGAAATTGTTTGGTAAACCATAAAGAAAGAGGAGCAATGCATATATACCTGTTTGTTTTGTAAGTTGAAACCGCATCTATATTTCGGAGTGTAGGGTAGAGTTTCGGCATTTCAAAACCCGAATCCGTATAACTTTCAATAAGGCTTAAATTGCGTTCTACCTCATGTTTATATACTTCCTGTCCAATTTCATGAATAAAGCTTTTGGTAAAAAATATAGATAAAGGATTTTTGCTAAAACCTACTATATCCTTACCTTTAGAACATCCGGCTATCAATCCCCCTGTAAAAAACCGTTGTAGGCATACCACCAAATCATACTTTTGTTTCCGTATATTTTTGATAAGCTTATAAAGATTGGCATATTTATTTCGGCTTTTATCCCAAATATGGATTTGATTTAGAAACGGATGAGATTCAAATAAACTTTCGTTGCCTTTTTTCAGGCACAAATCTATTTGGGCATCAGGGTAATGCTTATGTAGCTTTTCAACTAAAGGAGTAGTCAGAATGACATCGCCTATACTGGCAGTTTGTATAATGAGTATTTTGTGCATTTACATCAATATGTGATGCAAAATTAAACATAAATTTAAAATAATGAGGTGCTTACTTTTTTATTCTTTGGATGATTTTTTCACTGCTGAGTTCGCGGGCGGCATCCATGCCTATCCAGCGTGCAGTTTTATTATCGCTTTGTGCCAACTGTTTGGCAATATCAAGAGCTTGTTTATGCAGGTGTAAGCTTCGTTTTCCTATCTGCCTTAAAGCCCAGTTTACCGCTTTTTTTACAAAGTTTCGTTCATCGGTAGATGCCTGTATGATAAGGTTGAAATAGGGCTCGAATTGTGTGTCAGGAGTTTTTTTATCATTAATGGCTAAACCTGCCATTAAAGAAAAAGCAGTGCGTTTTACAAATTCACGTTCATCATCCGCATATATCTCAATTTTGCTATAGGCTAAAGGTAATTTCCGAAATAAATCGAAGCAGGCACTATCGCAAATATCCCACGAATAAAATTCTTGAACCCAAGCATCCATAAGTTCGGAAGTAGTTTGCTTCGGATCAGCAACGAGAGCAGCTAAACGGCGCGCTTCGTGGTAACCGCTATTCCAAAGAGCAATGGCTAACTCATGGTCTCCTTTGTATTTTTTTGCCATATTCCGAAGGGTAGGGGTTGGGATACCGAAAGCTTTATCGGCAACGATACCGAAACGTTTCATTCCTTCTATATTTTTGGAATTTCGCAACAAAGCAAATTCGCTGAGTATATTTGGTAATAATTCTATGCCCATAAATATGATCTGAAAATGAAGTATGAATACAAAATTAGATAAAAGATATGATTCTGCAAGAATCTTATATTACAGATAATATATAGTGTAATGTGTATGTACCTGAACCTACAAGAGAGTAAATTACTATCAATCTTTTTTGTTTAGCATAAAAGGAAGTTTTTTAGCTATTTTTTATTCAGCCTTGACCTTTTGTTACTTTTGGGTTAAACCAAAAGTAAAAGCAATAAAACAATGACAATATTTTAGTTTCTATAAACTTTAAAGGGCTATTCTATAAAAATAAACCCCAAAGTGTTTTGTTTTATGAGTACTTTGAGGTTTATTTGGTAGATATTTAATGATTACAGAACAATCACATAATAATAACTCCGCCAATCGCCGGGATAAACGCCCTCTATCATGGTACGTCCGCGTTTGCCATTCAACGAGTTTTTCAATTGCTGTACAGAACGAATCAATTCGCTATCAATAGCAGTAATAATAAATCCATTGCGGATGCCTACATTTTTGAGGGTAGATTTCTTTACATCTTTAACGATTACGCCATTAGGTAT
>JAVBQU010000119.1:0-48570 GCA_031548675.1 Bacteroidales bacterium | reverse complement strand
TTTTAGGATATGGGTTAATATACTGAAAACCATGTTTTGTATAGAGAAATATGATGTTAAGCAGGGGGTTCTATGTTCCATTATTTTTATATATAATAAATAAAACTATTATGAAACAGAATCTCTTTCGCTCAATGTGCTTCATCGCAATTATTTTATTTTCAGTAACTGTTCATGCACAACGAGGCAAAATAACGGGAACGGTTATTGATAAAATTTCGAAAGAAAATTTGATTGCCATATCTGCAACCTTGCTTAAGGCTCAAGATTCTACTTCATTTCAAGCACTTACAACAGATCTTAATGGTTCTTTTGCATTTAATAAAGTGCCGGAAGGAAAATATTATTTGGCAATAAGGGCTTTTGGGTATGAGAAATATTTCAAGCAAGAGCTGGTTATTAGCGATAGCCTAAAACATATAAATCTGGGTACTATTGAGTTGGATAGAGACATAATTGAAAAGGATGGAATAGTAATTGTGGCTCGTAAACCCTTTGTAGAGCGTGAAGCCGGAAAAATTACCGTAAATGTAGAGAGTGATCCTGCCGGCACGGGAGATAATGTTTTTGAACTTTTAAAACGGGTTCCTGGGGTAACTATCGAAAACGAAGAAACGATTAAACTCAATGGCAAATCGAGTGTGCTGATTTTAATCAATAACAAGAAAACTTATTTGTCGGGTGATGCTTTAAACTTGATGTTAAAGAGTATGCAGACCTCTTCTGTTGATAAAATTGAAGCCATATCCACACCTTCAGCTAAGTATGATGCAGATGGCGTAAGCGGTATATTGAATATTAAAACGAAGAAAAATAATAATATCGGAGCAAATGGTTCTGTATATGCAAGTGGTGGATATTCTAATATTTTTAAACACAGCGAAGGAGTTGATTTGTCAGCGAGATTGAAAGATTTTACTCTTTTTGGAAGCTTCGGATTAAATTCTTATCCTAATAAAAGTGATTATAAATCGGAAACTATTTATCCAAACGGAACTTCATTTGAAACTAATACACAGGATGATGAACGTTGGTTAAACTCTTATAATAGTACGGGTCAAAATTATAGATTTGGAACTGACTATTATATTAATGATAAAAATACAATCGGGTTTGTATGGAGTATGAACAGAAATAAATCTGACAATGAGAATACATCTTTTACGCGCATTAAAAGGGATGAAGCTGTTGATTCTTCTTATAAATCATTGTCAGACGGCAATGGAGATTATATGAACAATACCTTAAATTTTAATTATCACCATACTTTTGATAGCTTGGGAACTGAAATGAATGTGGATTTTGATTATTCTAATAACCAAAATCCCTTGAAATCTAATAATGATATCAATTATTATTGGGGTAATTTTGCGATACTTAATAGAGAAGAATTAACCGTAAATAATACAGATAATTTTACTACGGTTTATTCAGGGAAAATTGATTTTGAACATCCTTTTTCTAAAAAAATCCGTTTGGAATCGGGAGCCAAGGCATCGTGGGTAACTAACGATAACGATTTGCAAAGTACATTCAACAGCATAACTGATTTTAGCCGAACCAACCATTTTATTTACAAAGAAAATATTTATGCGGCTTACGGAACTCTGAATGTAAATTTTACCGAAAAAACCGGATTAAAAGTAGGATTACGTGGCGAATACACATATAATAAAGGGTATTTGGAAAATTTGGATACAGCCCATGAACAGAAATATTTTAATATATTTCCCAATATCAGTTTCCGCCAGCAATTGATCAAAAACCATGAGTTAGGGTTTTCGTATCGTTACAGCCTTTATAGACCGGGATATTACAGCTTAAATCCTTTTTTGTATAGAAATAGCCAATATTCTTACTCGCAAGGAAATCCTGAATTGAAGCCACAATATACACATAATTTATCGCTTTCTTATTCATACAAAAGCGTTATTTTTACAGATTTAAGCTATTCTGCTACAAAAGATGATAATACATATTTAAGTTATTATAATAAAGATACTTACGTTAGTATTAGCCGTCCACAAAACATAGGAAAGGGTCAGTCTTTAAGTATTTCGTTAAATGGTGGAGGAAAAATAACCAAATGGTGGACATGCTGGGCGTATATCTATGG
Source organism: Bacteroidales bacterium (assembly GCA_031548675.1). Taxonomy (GTDB): domain Bacteria; phylum Bacteroidota; class Bacteroidia; order Bacteroidales; family P3; genus JAVBQU01. The sequence goes on along the minus strand of JAVBQU010000119.1, from coordinate 46,454 downwards.
CGGTTTAACTGCTTCTACATTTCAGTATATAGATTCTACGGTTACAACACAAACATTTTATTCATCTATTTGGGTAGGGAACTATTTTACAATTACCAAAAATTTGATGGGAGAAATTTCAGCATGGGGAAGTCCTAAAACAAGCGATTATTTCTCAAAATCAAGAAGTAATATTTCTGTTAATGCAGGGTTAAGGCAGAATTTATTTGATAAAAAAATGACAATAAGAATCTCAGTTCAAGATATTTTTGCCACATCTTATTGGAAACGTGAAGAAACTTATCCTTCCGGTATTGTTTATAGAGGGGAAAATCATTGGGCAGGTCGTTCATTTTGGCTGACACTTAGTTATCGATTTGGGAAAGAAGATATAAAACTTCGCCAACGAAGTACAGCTTCACAAGATGAGCAAAGCCGGATGAGTAGCGGAGGTGGAAGTGGCGGCGGCGGGAAATAGAGTAATTTTATTTTATGGAATTATTATAATTCAAAAATATTTTTATTATCAAAAAGGAAATGGTAATTTTGACAAACGTTTCTTATAATGAGATGTTTAAAAGATGTACTTATAATTTAACCTATGAGAAAAATACTAATTTTACTTTGCATATATTTTGGATTTCATTATGTTTCATTTGCTCAGGCAGATACAGTAGTTATAACCTATGATGAATCGAAAACAGAAGTTCCTTATGAAATACAATTGAATGATAAAATTATTGTCTTCGCTGATGACGATTTATATTATCGGGAAAGTCCGCGTAAAAAATTATTCAAAATACATTGGGCTGGCGTAGAATTAGGATTTAATGGTTATATAAATGATAATTTTCAATATAGCCTCGATTCTAAATACGATTTTTTGGAGCTGAAAAATACAAAATCGACCAACTTTAATTGGAATATATTTGATTTGGGCTTTAACATAGCGAAACAAAAACTGGGCTTTGGTTTTGGTTTGGGATTGCAGTGGAATAATTACCGGTTTAGCAATAATGTGGTGCTTACACCTGATTCTACAGGAATAAACGGATATAAAGATGATACGAAAAATGCCGAAAAAAGTAAATTAATGGTACTTTGGATGAGAGTACCTCTTTTATTGGAATTTCATAACAGGCAGGATTTTTATATTGCGGCAGGACCGGTTTTCGGAGTTCGTTTAAGTTCTCATAGCAAGCAGGTATATTATGAAGAAGATTCAAAGAAAAAGCCTAAAAGCTATGATGATTTTTATCTTGCCCCTATAAAAGTTGATGGAGAAGTAAGAATGGGATATAAAAATATAGGGTTTTTTGCTACGTATTCTTTTACAGAGATGTATAAAAATGGAGATGGACCTGTATTGCATCCTTATACCATAGGAATATCATTAGTTTTTTAGATAATTCATCAGATTAGATTATGAAAAATTACCTAAAGGTTTTGACTGTTTTTACATTAATACTTGGTGTGTTAGGATTCTTATTATATCTCCTTACCTCTAAAAATATTTTGAGTCCGACATTACCCTTTCTCTATCTGTTTTTTTATGCAATATCTTTTCTTATTTATAAAATCCTGCAAAGGGCAGAGAAAAAGAGTACAATGCAGTTTATCAATACTTATTTGCTTGTAACTGTAATTAAGCTTTTTCTGTTTGTAATTGTATTAGTTGCCTTTGCCTTGCTGTATCCCAAAGATGCTCGTTCTTTTATCCTCAACTTTGCTGTACTTTATCTTTGTTATTTGGTTTTTGATATTGTTATGCTTTTTCGTAAAAAAGTATAGAATACATTTATTATTTCGTGCATAATTCAATCGAAATAAACGTCTTTTTTCATTGTTCAATGTGAATTTTTTGCTAACTTTGAACACGCTAATAATTAAAGAACATATTTGAAAATAATTAATTCAATAGCGTCATGAAAGTAGATGTTTTGTTAGGGCTTCAGTGGGGAGACGAAGGAAAAGGTAAAATTGTGGATGTGCTAACTCCGCAATATGACATAATTGCACGATTTCAAGGAGGACCTAATGCCGGTCATACGTTGGAATTTGATGGTATAAAACATGTTTTGCATATCATTCCTTCCGGAATTTTTCATTCAGAAAAAATTAATATTATTGGAAATGGAGTGCTGATAGAACCCGTAATTTTTGAAAAAGAAATTACAGGATTGCAAAGATTGGGCGTTTCTCCAACCCAAAATCTCAAGATATCGAATAAATCGCATTTAATCTTACCGACGCATCGTTTATTAGATGCTGCTTATGAAGCCGCTAAGGGAAAAGCCAAAGTGGGTTCTACCCTTAAAGGAATAGGTCCTACCTATACTGATAAAACAGCCCGTTTAGGCTTACGTGTAGGAGATACTCTTACAGATTCATTTGAAGCGAAGTATCATAATTTGAAAACTTCGCATATCCGGATTTTAGATACTTATGGTTTCGATTGGCAAGAGTATTTGATAGACAATATGCCATTTGCCGAATATGAAAAAAAATGGCTTGAAGCCATTCGTTTATTACCTTCTTTTGATATAATAGATAGCGAATATTATTTGAATGATGCCTTGAAATCAGGCAAAAAAATCTTGGCAGAAGGAGCTCAAGGCTCATTATTAGATATTGATTTTGGTTCATATCCTTTTGTAACCTCATCTAATACAGTTTGTGCTGGCGTATGTTCCGGTTTAGGTATAGCTCCAAGTAAAATCGGCAAAGTATATGGAATTTTCAAAGCCTATTGTACCCGGGTTGGAAGTGGTCCTTTTCCTACAGAGCTGATAGATGCCGATGGCGAAAAACTAAGAACCGAAGGAAGAGAATTCGGTTCTACAACCGGTCGCCCACGCCGTTGTGGTTGGTTAGATTTACCTATCTTAAAATATTCCATCATGCTCAATGGCGTTACAGACCTGATTATGATGAAAGCGGACGTTCTGAATAGTTTCGAAACTATCAATATATGTACAGAATATGCCATAGAAGAAACAGTTACCGAAAAAATTCCTTACGATTTAGATGCAGTAGAGATTCAGCCTTTGTATGAAAAAATAAAAGGCTGGAATGGAAACTTAAACGGAATAACTTCGTATAATAATTTACCCGAAGCCATGAAAAAATATATTTCTACCATAGAACAAATGGTAGAAATACCGATAACAATGGTTTCGATAGGTCCAGACAGAACAGAAACTATAGTTAAATAATTTAAGTGAATAATTGACGGGATGACTAAATTCATCCCGTCAATTACAAAATTAAAATAATATGAGTATAAAAAATTTATTATTAGGTTTATTTATTTTCGTTTCAATAAGTTCGATAGCACAAAAAAAATTGAACGAAGATGAAGTCCCCAAAGATGTAAGAATTGCTTTAGAATCGACCCATGCCGATGCAAAAGTAAAAAATTGGGCTTTTTTAAACGACCAATACATTGCTGATATTATTTTAGATAATCAAAAAGGGAAAGCATATTTTACACCTGATGGGCATTGGATAAATTCTAAATTTCCCGTATCTATGGCAGAAATGCCAGCCAGCGTAGCTCAATTTTATAAAGACAACTATAAATCGTACAAAATAGCATCGTCCGATTTGGTTGAAGAAAGTGGTTCGCCGCAAACATACATTATTGTTTTACAACCGCAGGGCGTAGGTGTGGGAGAACCTTTTAAAGTAGTTTTTGATACCAAAGGAAATCTTTTATCCAATGAAGGACCTGCACCTGAAGTAACGGCAGAAGCCGAAAAACCGGCAAAAAAAACCAAAGCAGAAAGTAGCGATGAAGGATATGCAGATGATAAACCGGTAAAAAGACCGAAACCTCAAAAAGTAAAACCGGAAGAATTGCCTGCCGTTGTTCCCCCCGATGTAGTTGTAAAAGCATTTATGAAAAAATTTCCGGCAGCCCGTGAATTTACTTGGAGTAATAAAGGGAATGATTACATAGCAACTTACGAAGACGGTATGGGTTATGAAAAGAAAGTATTGATGACCAAAGATGGGAAACCGGTTTCTGTAACTACAGAAGTACCCGAAGATAGGATTATGCAGATGAGTTTACGTTATATAGATGATAATTATCCCAAAGCCAAAATTTTACATTCCGAAAAAGTAGAATATGATCGGGCGTATGTAAAATCAGTTCCCGAACAAAAATTACAGAATTATTCTACGATAACCATTAAAGTTAAGAAAAACAAGAAATATCAAGAATACACTTTGATGTTCGACAAAACGGGTAAGTTTGATTCGATGGTAAACGATCCGAATAGTGATAGTTATGGAGATGAATAATTTATCTTTTATCCAAAATCTATATTAAATACAACAACCAAACAACCACCCGTTATAAATGGGTGGTTGTTTAATTTTTTAATTCAATATACATGCGATTCCCATATTTTTTCTTACTGGTATTTTGGACTTTGGTTTCGACTGTAACTTTGGCTCAAAAACAAGTGAAAATAAAAGGGCAGGGAGATTTGGGAGTAAATCATCCTTCGCTCTCTGGTGTTATGGTATTGAAGGGTAATGTAATGTTTCAGCATGAAGGAAGTGTAATGACTTGCGATAGTGCTTATTTCAGCGATAGCAAAAATAGCTTTGAAGCATTTAATAATGTACATATAAACATAGGCGATACCTTGTTTATTACCGGACAGCATTTAATATATAATGGCGATACCCGCATTATGGAAATGTTTGATAAGGTAGTGATGCGAGATCCACAGCAAGAACTTACCACTAATTACCTGAATTACGACCGAAATCAAAATCTGGCTTTTTATTCGAATGGCGGGAAAATTGTAGATGCCAACAACACATTAACCAGTAAAATCGGGTATTACTATGCCGGAATCAAGCAATTCTTCTTTAAAACCAATGTGCATTTGGTCAATCCTAAATATGTAATGGATGCCGATACGCTGATGTTGAATACAGTTACCAATGTGGCTTATTTCTTTGGAAAAAGTCATATTGTAACTAACGATTCTACCCAGATTCTCTGCCGTAATGGATGGTTTGATACCCAAAAAAATATTTCGCAATTTAATCGCGATGCGGTTTTAATAAAAGACGGACGGGTATTGACCGGAGACAGCTTGTATTATAATGGGGGACATGGAATAGGGCGGGCTCTTAAAAATGTGACTCTTACAGACACCGCTCATTCAGTGATTTTTAAGGGGAATTATATTGAAACCCGTGATGTTGAACGGAAAACTTTTCTTACAGATAGTGCCTTAGCTGTATTTTACGATAGTAATGATACGCTTTTTTTACATGCCGATACTTTACTGGCGTTTACTGATTCGGCAAAAAACATTTCAAAAATATTTGGGTATCATGGAGTTCGTTTTTTTTCGAATGAATTTCAAGGAGTTTGCGATTCGCTGGCATATATCGCTAAAGATTCGATGATGACGATGTTTTATGAGCCTGTTTTGTGGAATCATGAAAATCAAATGTATAGCGATACTATTAAATTTGATATCCGGCACAACGAATTGAAACGGATTTTTTTCTGCAATGCGGCTTTCTTAATATCAGAATCCGACAGCGGGCAGTTCGATCAGATTAAGGGCTTGAATATGATTGCTTACATGGATAGCAATCGTTTGCAGAAACTAGATGTTTTCAAAAATTCGGAATGTCTTTATTATGTTCGCGATGATAAAGATAAAACGGATATTATGGCTGTAGTAAAATCACAGTCGATAGATATGGCTATTTATATGAAAGATAATAAGGTTGATAATATTTCGTGTATTACCGATGTAGAGGGAAATACTTACCCGATAGAAAAAATTGCCAAAGAAGAGCTGATATTACGCGATTTTAAATGGCTCAAAAGTCTCCGTCCTATTGATAAAAATGACATTTTCTCTAAACGAGAAAATAGAGCAATTCCTATTTCCCAACCTCTTTCTCCACAAGGAGAAAATGGGCAGAACAGAACAAAATTGAAAGATTAATTTATCTAATAAACAAAATCAGGCAGATAATATCTATTCATGATTTATATTACCAACATGCAAAAGCCCTACCAACATCTGTTTTTCGATATTGACCGTACTTTGTGGGATTTTGAAAGTAATAGTGTTGTGGTGATGCGGCAGCTTTTTGATAAATATAACTTAGAAACGCTTTGCCAAGCAGATTTCGATACTTATTATGCCTTCTATAAAACTACTAACCAGCAGCTTTGGGATTTATACTCGCAAGGGAGAATCGTAAAAGAATTTCTGCATAACCAGCGATTCTATTATACACTACTTCATTTCAAAGTGGATGATATGGCATTATCCATCCGTATGGCAAACGATTTGGTAGATTTAATTCCTTTGCAAACGCGTCTTTTCCCTGAAGTCGAGGATACTTTATCTTATCTGCAAAATCGAGGCTATCATCTGCATATTATTTCGAATGGTTTTCCCGAGATACAGTATAATAAACTGAAAAATGCAGAAATCTTCCATTTTTTCAAGAAAATCATTATTTCGGAAGAGCAGGGTTTTACAAAACCTGATATCCGGATTTTTAAACGTGCTTTGCAGCTTGCCGGAGCATTTCTGCAAGATTCGTTGATGATAGGCGACGATTATAATGCGGATATTGTAGGGGCTCAAAATGCCGGATTAGATCAAGTGTTTGTAGATACGCATAATACTTCCAAGCCTGCAACATTTGTAATAAAACAGATAGCAGAAATCAAAGAGATTTTATAGTATCAAAACCATAAAAATATAGTTGTGCCTATATTTATTTTCGACTCAATTTGATATTCGATTTGGTTTTTTTCCAAAATACGCAGGGCAATGGATAAACCGATTCCGCTTCCCTGTATTTTGTTCGCATTGTCGGCACGATAAAATGGTTTGTTAATATTTTTCAATTCATTTTGAGGAATTCCAATACCTTTATCGGCAATGCTTACACATAATTTCTCATCTTTTTTGAAGAGGCGGATTTCTACATTTTTTTCCTGCGAATATTTTACCGCATTTTCTATAAGATTAAACAGTGCCATTAATAATTGGGTAGAATTCTTGTTTACTGCCAATAAATGTTCTTCTTCGGGTAAAATATCTATGTTAACCAAAATTTTTGACCAAGGATATCTATCTTTTATTTGATGAATAATTTTCCAAATCAATTCATCTATACGGATTTGGTCAATAGTTTCTACATCGTTTCGTAGATTAGAAATAACGATGAGAGTATTCAGAATTTCTTCCAACTGATGAATTTGCTCTACCAATTTTTCCGATAGTTGATTATATTCTTCCGGTTTGCGGTCTTTTAGAGAAAATACTTCTAAATTACCCAGTATCGATGCCAATGGAGTTTTAAATTCATGGGAAACATAGTTTGCAAAATTCTTTTGAATTACAACAGTTTCGGAAATTTTGGCTAATAAATCGTTGAAAGTAGCTATTAAATCCTGCAATTCGTCTTTGGTGTTGGGTAAGGCTATCTGAACGTCTAAATTGTGAGTAGAAATATTTTTTATCTGGCTGATAACATGGGTAAACGGACTGTATGCAATACGCGAAACCCATTTACTCAACAAAATAATAGCGATTAGCCCGATTACAAAAGATGAGATAAGAATAGCTAAAAGCAATCGCATTTGCGATTCAAACATGGTTTTTCTTTCTTTGGCAATTACAATAAAGTTGCCTTGATTGTCTTCGTAATAGGTTCCGTAGCAAAAATATAGAGGTGTATCAAATGATAATTTTTTTTGTGATTTTATTTTTTCTAAAGTTGCTGTAGAAATATCGGAAGATTGAATGCCATACTCAATACGATTATGAGCATTATAAATCTGAAAATACGAATCGGCAACCAATTCGGTAAACTGAATTTTTATTTTCTCGAAATCTTTTTGACTCAATTCATCGGCTTCGAAATAAAATAAAGCCGAAATATGGGCATTTTTTTCAAGATTCTTATAAATAGTATTGGTTGCATTGTTGCGATATAAACCGTAAATCAAAAGAGATACAATTGCAAAAATAACGCCAAAAACAATGGAGCAAAAAAGGCTTAAACGAGTTTGTACTTTCATTGGTTTTAGAGTTTATAAAATTAGAAAATTGTGGAATGTAAAATCTGCCGCGGGGTGACTTCAAGTCACCCCATGACTATAAAAAGCTATTTCAGTTTTGGTTACAAGGTTCGTATCATGTAACCTCTTCCTTTAATCGTTTCGATGAGCTTTGTATGTCCTTCTATATCAATTTTATTTCGGAGATATGAAATATATACATCTACCACATTGGTATTGGTGTCGTAATTAATTCCCCAAACGGTATCTAATATCTGAGTTCGTGAAATTACTTTGTTTTCATTTTCCATCAGAAGTTTCAACAACTTAAATTCCTGCAAGGTAAGTTTGATTTCTTGAGCTCCCCGCTCCACTTTATGCATGTCGATGTACAATTTTAAATCATCACATTGTAAAATAGTAGGAACTTCATCGTATTTGAGTTTTGCTCTTCGGGTAAGAGCATTAATGCGGGCTACCAATTCTTTGAAATGAAAAGGCTTTGCCAAATAATCGTCAGCGCCATAATCCAAAGCTTTTACTTTATCGTCCGATTCCCCTAAAGCACTTAATACCAAAATAGGCGTATTGATTTTTCGGTAACGAATATATTGCAAAAGTTCGATTCCGTCAATATCCGGCAGCATAATGTCAAGCAATATCAAATCCCATTTTTTTTGAGAAATTAAATCACGGGCATCAGTACCGTTTTCGGCTAATGTTATGGTAAAACCGCTTTCTTCCAAACCTTTTACCACAAATTCGCTAATCCGCCTGTTGTCTTCTACCAATAAAAGTTCCATAACTATCGTTTATTATAAACCAATTATGCTAAAACCTCACAGGGTTTCAAAACCTGTGAGGTTTATTTTAGGCTTGTGAGATTTCAAATTTAGCCAAATTTTTCTTATTGAGAACTATTCTTCCAACTTTTTATTTTGTTGTTTCCGATAAGCAAAATAAAATACTTGTGGTAGTACGGTAAAAGAAAGTATCATACAAATAATAATTCCGCCTACAATCATAATAGCTAAAGGCTTTTGAATTTCAGAACCCATACCTGTAGATAAAGCTGCGGGCAATAATCCTAAAGAACCCATAAGGGCAATCATCAGTACCGGACGTATACGATTGGTTACGGCTTGAGCAATAGAGGTGCGTAAATCTTTACTCTGCTTAAAACGTTCTTTCATTAAAACAATGAGTAAAATACTATTAATTGCTGTGATACCGAACAGAATAATAAATCCGATACCGGCGGATATTCCAAAAACAGTTCCGGTTAGCCAAAGGGAAATGAATCCGCCGATAAATGCGTACGGAATGCAGCTTGCCGCTATCAAGGTATCTTTTACTGTTCCAAAGTTTAAATACAATAAAAACAGAATCAATAACAATACAGCAGGAATAATAACCATCAAACGTTTGGTAGCACGTTGCTGGCTTTCAAATTCGCCTGCCCAAACCATTTTGTTTTCGGCATTTAATTTTACTTTTTCTTTCACTTGTTTTTGTGCATCGGCAATGGTAGAACCCAAATCGCGGTCGCGGATGCTGAATCCAATACCTATATAACGGCTGCTTCCGTCGCGGTAAATAAAAGTAGGTCCGGTAATAAAACCAATGTCTGCAATTTCTTTTAAAGGAACATTTTTACCATCCATAGTCGGAATTAAGATATTGCCGATTTTATCTTCGTTATCACGAAATTCTTTTTGAAAACGTATTTGAACATCAAAAGTCCGTTCCCCTTCATAAAATTTTGTAGCCGCTTTTCCTCCGATTGCCATTTGTACAACAGCTTGGGCATCAGCCATCGAAACGGCATAACGAGCCATTTTTGCTTCGTCCAATTTTATTTGCAGTTCGGGTAAGCCGATGCTTCTGAATACATTTACATCTTCTACGCCTTTTACTTTCCTAATAACGGCGGCTGTTTGGTCGGCAAGTTTTTCCAATTGATGCAAGTCATTGCCAAAAATTTTGATTACCAACGAACTTTTTACACCTGCAACGTATTCTTCTACATTATCTTGGATAGGCTGGCTAAATCCGAAGATAATACCCGGATAAATATTTAGCGAATCTTGCATTTCTTCAATCAGTTTTTCTTTTTTAATTTTTCGCTTCCATTCTTTTTCAGGCTTTAACTGGGCATGGAATTCAATATTAAAAAAGCCGGTGGGGTCGGTTCCATCGTTCGGACGTCCGGTTTGAGAAAGTCTAAATTGTACTTCTTCGAATTTACGGAGTTTTTGTTTCATTTGTGTGGTAATGCGAACCGATTCGTCGAGATTAACGCTATTGGGTAAAGTAGCCCTGATATAAATAGCTCCTTCATTCATATTGGGAATAAATTCCGAACCCCAGAATCCAAAACGAACTACGCATGCTAATAGTAACACACAAAATGTGATAATAGTTCCTTTTCTGTGTTTAGAGCTAAATAAAAACAGTTTTTTAATCAACGAAGTGCAGAAATGGCTGATGCGATTGGTTTTTTCTTTTACCGGTTTGGTTAAAAGTACTTTGCACATAACCGGTACATAGGTTACCGATAGAATGAGAGAGCCTAATAAAGCATAACCCAAAGTAAATGCCAAAGGCGAAAACATTTTGCCTTCTACTTTTTGGAACGAAAAAATAGGGAATAAGGCTACCAATAAAATCAATTGGGCGAAAAAAATGTGGGAAGCAACACCGCCTGCACTTTTTTTGATGATTTTACTTTTTAAAGAACGCGTAAAACGTTCATCGCCCAATTCCCGCGAGCGTTTTTCCATCGCTACAAATATGATTTCAACAATTACCAGCGTACCTTCGAGCAGCAAACCGAAATCTAAGGCTCCCATCGAAATAAGGTTTGCCGGAAGCCCTTGTATTCGCAGCATAATAATGGCAAAAAGAAAAGAAAGTGGAATAACGGTAGCCACCGTTAAAGTGGTTCGCCAATTGAACAGGAAAATAAAAACCACCAATGAAACTAAAATAATCCCTTCCAGCAAATTATGAAAAACTGTACTTACCGTTGATTCCACTAAAGTTGTACGATCTAAAAAAGGCTCTATCTTGACATTTTTGGGTAAAATGCGGTTATTAAGTTCGTTTATTTTTTCTTTTAAATGAGAAATTACCTCACTCGGGTTTTGTCCGCGGAGCATAATTACAATACCTTGCACTACATCGTTTTCATCATCCAAGCCTACTTGTCCTAAACGCGGCTTGGAGGAAACACTCACAGTTGCTACTTGTTTTACCCGTATAGGGGTAGAACCTTTTACTTGAATGAGTGTATTTTCAATATCTTCTACGCTTTCCAACAAACCGATTCCCCTTACTACATAAGCTTGGCTTCCTTTTTGGATAATGTCGCCGCCTACATTAATATTGCTTTTTGAAATGGCATCGTACACTTCGAGCGGCGATAAATCGTAGTTCGCTAGTTCCGCAGGGTTTACTTTGATTTCAAACATTTTTTCTTCGCCTCCGAAGCTGGCAATAGTGGCGACTCCGGGAACTGAGAGCAGTTCGCGTTCCACCACCCATTCGTTAATAGCAGATACTTCGCGGATAGGTAAATCGCTTTTGAGTACATAACGATAAATTTCTCCTGTAGCTCCTGAAGGTGGTTCGATTGACGGACTTGCTCCTTCTGGCAGGTCGAGGTCTTGCATACGGTTGGAAGAATATTGTTGAGCGAAAAAGTCATCGACACCATCTTCAAAAATAACAGTAACCACCGACAAGCCGAATAAGGATGTTGACCGGACATCTATTTTGCGTGAAATAGTATTCATTTCACGCATAATAGGCAGGGTTACGAATTTTTCTACTTCTTCGGCGCTGCGTCCCGACCATTGGGTAATAATACGTACACGGGTATTGGTTACATCAGGATAGGCTTCGATGGGTGTATGAATATAGCAGATGATTCCGGCAATGAGTAGTAAACCAGTAAGAAACATTACCAAAACATGGTTTCGGAGCGATACGGCAATAATTTTTTCTACAAACTTGTGCATGGCTTAGTTTTCTTTTAAATCTGAATAGATGAGTAACTGGTTTCTGCTTACCACGGTTTCGCCTTCGCTTAATCCTGATTGGATATAAGTAGTTTTGTTGAAATGTCCGTGTAATTTTACTTCCTTAATTTTGAATATATTTTCATTTTCTTGCACAACTACAAAATATCGGTCGTCATCAAAAATCAACACATCCGAAGGAACTGATACATATTGTGCGTGGACGCTGTTTTTCAAACGAACCACAACTGCCATTTCGGGTTTGAATTTCAAATCTTTATTGGGCATTACAATTCTTGCTTTCAGTACTTTTTCTTCGGGGTCGAACACTTGCGACAGCGAATTTATTTTGCCTGTGAATACTTCGCCCGGATATGAAAGCGTGGTAATATTTACCTCCATACCTTCTTTTACAAAAAGGAGATTGCCTGCATAGATATTAATGGTAATCCAAACTGAGCTTAAATCAGCTATGGTAAAAAGCGGATTTTGTTCAGTAGAAATGGTGCTGCCCGACGAAACGTTCTTTTTTACCACATAACCGCTCATGGGTGATTTGATAGAAAAAACGCCGTTTCCTTTATTAGTTCCCTGTACCGAAATATCATTTTTTATTTTAGTAAAAATTGATTGGGCTTTTTGCAGTTTGACTTGGGCTTCTATCAATTCTTTTTCCGACAGCATGTTATCGCTGTACATCGATTGGGCTGTTGTAAGTTCGCGTTGGGCAATTTTAATTTCAGCCTCTGCCGATACATAATCCGATTGCAAAGTGCTGAGGTCTGAACTTCTTATATCTAGCATCGTTTGCCCTTTCTGTACTTTGTCGCCCAGCGAAAAATAAATCCGGTCGGCAACACCGTTAACCAAAGGAGTATAATTAATCACTTTGTCAGGGTCGCATTCCACTTGTCCGGATAAAGTTAACTCATCTTCCTGTTCGCTCAAAGCAGCTTTTATGGTAGTAATATTTTTAAGAAAAGGTTTCTTTATTTTACTACTGTCTTTATCAGCAGAGGGAGTTGAACTATTATTTGAACAAGCACTCCAAAGAAAAATGCTAAATATAAATAGTACAAATATTATGGGCTTTCTGATCATTTTTATGGATTGTTTATGATTAAAATGTTCTTGTATTAGATTTAATGTTGTTGTATTTATGCAGACCTCACAGGTTTTTAAAACCTGTGAGGTCTTAGAGATTGTCTATATTTTATACATTTCGTCCGTACGGGACTTTTAATTTTATGCATTCATTCAACATTCTACCTATATTTTGTTCCTAACGGAAGATTTAAGCACCATAGGTGCAAAATATTGGGAGAAAGAATAGTCAGTATCATCGTAAAGCTCCATTAGGAGCGAAATATTAAAGCATTGTTTATAATTAAAAAGTTTGTATAGACCTCACAGGTTTCCAAAACCTGTGAGGTCTAAAAATATTATTTAATTTCAGTTCCTACACTATATTGTAATTCTTCGAACTGTAAATTCAGATTCTCTTTAGCTGTAAGTACAGTTTGTTTGCTGGTTTTGTAAGCATTCATAAAATCTATATACTCAAGCATGCTGATATTTCGATTCAATAAGTTTTTAGTATAAATTTCTAACATACTATCAAGCTCTTTAAGCAAGCTGTTATCATTTATTTTTTTATAGAAATTGTAAGCTGTAATATAATTGTTGTAAGCATTTGTAACCTCTTGCCGGGTAACATTTTGTTGGTCTTGAAAAAGATATTGGCTTTGATCTTTGGCAATTTGGGCAGCTTTTATATTTCCCTGATTGCGGTTAAAGAACGGTAAATCTATCCCGATGCCGAAACCAAAAAAATTATTCCAAGCATTGCCACCCCTGTCGTAGCCAGCATTAATGCTTAAATCAGGAACACGCAATGATTTTTCATATCTAAGCGATTTGTCGTAGTATTGAGTCTGTAATTCCGATTTCTTTACATCAGGGCGGGATTCAACAGCTAAATTCAATAAATTGGTTAACAGAATATTCTCAGGCTTTTTAATTTCTTTACTTTGGTCGTCAATAATTATTTGAGATAATGGGTCGGCATTCAGTAAGATTTTAAGTTTTTTCTGGTGATTATTCAAATCTACCTGTGTTTGATTGAGTTCATTTTCCAGATCCAATACAGATGACTGAAGGCGCAGCAATTCACTTTTGGCGATACTACGCTCTTGTACTTGCTTTTGATAAGCTGTAATAAGTTGCTCCAGTGTTATTTGTTGGTCTTTAAGTGTTTTTATATAAGCTTGTAAATAACAGATTTCACTTAAAGATTGCCGCAATTCGAGTTTGAGCCCGCATAGAACAATTTCGAAATCCTGAAGACTTATTTCTTTAGAAGCTTTCTCCCGCTCTATCAGTTTTCCACGTTGTCCCGCAATTTTAATCATTTGGCTTAATTCTACGCCAAACTCCATATTTTTCCCAAAATTCCCGAACAAAGGAGGAATAAGTTCGCCTTCCGATTTGGGTGGAAAACCTATTTGACCAATGGATAAATTCGGATTATCCCACAAGCGAGCCTGTGTAATAGCAGCGTCTGCCATATCCACATTCATCCGCTCGGCAATAAGCTGTAGGTTGTTTTTCAGAAAAATGGCTTCAGCTTGTTCAGGACTCAATGTAATAATGGAATTTTCTTGAGCTCTTGAAATTGAACAGCCGAAGCCCGCTACTATGAACAGTAGAAAAATATACTTTTGCATATAAAAGGGTAAAATGAAAGTGCAAAAATAGATAAGGAATATTAGCAGATTCTTGGATTAAAATTAGATTTTTGTTAAGCTAAGATTAGAACCGGATTAGAAAAAAATGGATTTATCTATAAATTCATCAATAGTAGATGTCTAAAAGCCAAAAGTATTATGGAACCTTTCATATTTCGGAATAAAGCAAGAGAAAAAGGAAGGGAAATTTATCAGAAAATCATACCCAGATCGATTTGGATATTAATCAAAAAATACCTATTTTTGTATACCTTTATCCTCAAAGAAATATTTTTCTATCCATTTATTCCTTTGTTCATAATACGAATTAAAACTATTTTATTATGAAAATCTTACAATTCCTTTGCATTTTCTGCATTTTAACATGCTCTGTAAATGCCCAAATAGAAACCTCAATCGGAGCAAGAGCAGGGCTTAGTATTCCTAAAATTAAGGCTGCAGGCGATAATCTTATGAGTAAAGGCTATGCTTCGCGATTAGCCGGAGGAGCCTCTGTGTTTGCTGAGTTTAAATTCAATTCGTGGTTTTCGTTGCAGCCGGCAGTTGAATATTCAGGGCAAGGCGGTAAACGCGACGGCATGCAGCCTATTCCTGCACGTATGATTGCTCAAAATATGCCTCCCAATGTTTCCCCCGCAATTTTGCAATTATTTTCTGATGATGAATATGTATATGCCGATTTTAACAGCAAAACCAAATTCGATTATCTGATGATTCCTGTTTTGGCAAAATTTGGATATAATTTTGGGAAGTCATTCCGTGTTTATATTTCCGCAGGTCCTTTTGTTTCATTTTTAATGAAAGCCGAACAAATTACGAGTGGAAATAGCGAAATTTATCTGAATTACCATGGAAACATCACATCGATTGATGATATTTTAGCCCAATCGGGCATTCCGTTTCGGGTTGGCGAAAAATCTTTTGATTCGGAGTCGGATATAAAATCAGATATGAATACCGTGAATGCCGGAATTGAAGCAAATGTTGGGATTGCGTATAAATTCGGACGGCATAGTATTTTTTTGGAAGGAGGAGGTAATTATGGCTTTATTAAATTGCAGAAAGATTCTAAAAACGGAGAAAATACAATTGGCGCCGGAAGTGTAATGCTTGGCTACGCTTTTCGTTTATAAATATCCAAGCAGTTTGTGCTTTAAAAGCATGTAACTTTATAAAAGAGAATCCTAAATCACTGTTGATAATTAAAAAATGTAAATACTACATTGAATATAAGAAAATTATACAACTATTGATTATAAAAACAGGTCTGATAAACGATAATAATTATGAAGAAACTTATTCTATATACTATTTTGTTCATATGTTCTTTATCGGGTTTTTCTCAAAAAAAGCACTATAATTATATAGCCTATTATCAAGCAGTAAATGAAGCTCGGAAATTGCGGTATGACAAGAAATTTGATGATGCATTAAAACAATACAAACAAGCGTTCAGCCAAGTACGCTTTGTGCATTACGATGTAAACATGGAAGCCATGCAGCAAGCCTTGATGCTTATGGATTATAACTTTGCCGGAGAATGTTATAAAAATCTTCTAAGTCAGGGCTTAGACTCAACTTATTTGAAAAATATAAAAATAAAAAGAGTACAGGATTTTACACAAAGTGAACCCTATCTCCAAGTAATGGATATTTATGCCGATCTGCATGATGCCTATCTCACAAATATTGATAGAGGATATAGAATGATTATAGACAGCTTATATAACATAGAACACAATATTTTAAAATCAGGAAGAAAATCGCGTGAAGTAAAGGGGGTTTATTATTCGGATAGTTTGGTTCTTGCGTGTTTGCTCGATAATTTGAATACTCGCGGATTTCCTTCAGAAGTTACAGTAGGAGGAGAATATTATGCAAAAGCTTCCGATATATTTTATCGTAATATTACAGCCATAAACATGCCTCCTGTTACCAAAGATACAGCTAAATTCGATTCGGACGACAAAATAGATTTCGAACGTGAACGTAGAAAGGAAATAGATTCCGTAAAAAATATTGCAGATAATTATTTGGAGATGCTTAATAATGCTATGAGAGCAGGATCATATCGTCCCGAAGATTATGCCGCTTTAGTAGATGCAGTAGCGGTTAATTTTGGTCAAGCCCCTGTCTATTATTGGTATAAAGAATTACCATTAACCATAACAGAAGAAGAAAAACAAGCTATTAACAATAGAAGAAAAGATTCAGGCTTACCCGCTTTAGAAAGTTTTAAAAAAACAGGCAAAGATAAATTTGAAAGAATATATTAGAGAATCTTTTTAGTGACGAATAACAGGAAATAATAAAAAAAGTACTTCCGTAAAAACTTTTACTCTACTTGTGGGGAGAGGGTAGGAGGGAGAGCTAATCATTAAGAAACTTCTTGCTGCATCCCTTATTTTAGGGATTGTATTTAGAAAATCAATAAGAAAATAGATAAAAACAATAGCTATTTAAAGGGAGGCTTTCATCAGCATATTGATTAATTTAACGCTAAAAATTATGCTGATTATTAAAAAGTGCGTAACTTCGTAAAATTAAATTCTAACTTAAATAAACACATAGAATATGGCAAAAATCGTTGGAGAAGTAGTGATCGATAAAGAGGTTTGCAAAGGTTGCGGCGTATGCGTTCCTGCATGTCCCAACTCGGTGTTGAACCTATCAAAAAATGTAAACAGCAAGGGATATAACTATTCCGAGCAAACAAATGACGAATGTATCGGCTGTGCAAACTGTGCAATCGTATGTCCCGATGCAGCAATTACCGTCTATAAAGCAAAATTAGAAACTGTATAAATCTTATAAAAAGATGGCAAAAGAACTAAGATTAATGAAAGGTAACGAAGCGATTGCAGAAGCAGCGATTCGCTCGGGTTGTGACGGCTATTTTGGATATCCGATTACCCCGCAATCCGAAGTTATGGAATATTTGATGGCTGAAAAGCCATGGGAAAACACAGGCATGGTTGTTTTACAAGCAGAAAGTGAAACAGCATCTATCAATATGGTTTATGGAGCAGCAGGTTGCGGTAAAAAATCTATGACTTCATCATCTTCTCCCGGAGTAAGTTTGATGCAAGAAGGTATGACCTACTTGGCAGGAGCAGAACTTCCTTGTTTGGTTGTAAACGTAGTACGCGGAGGTCCCGGTTTAGGAACTATCCAGCCTTCACAAGCCGATTACTTCCAAACTGTAAAAGGCGGCGGACACGGCGACTATAAATTATTTACCTTAGCTCCCGCTTCTGTACAGGAAATGTATGATTTTGTTTTCTTGGCTTGGGATATAGCTTTCAAATACCGTAATCCGGTTATGATACTTTCAGATGGAGCTATCGGACAAGTTATGGAAAAATTATATGTTAGCGATTATGTTCCTAGATGGACTGCCGAAGAAATAGCCAAAATGTCTCCTTGGGCTACTTTTGGAAAACCTAAAGACAGAGGTCATAACATCATTACCTCTTTAGAATTAGATTCATTAAAACAAGAAAAACATAACCATAAACTTCAAGCTAAATACCGTGCAATGGAAGAAAACGAAGTACGTTACGAAGAAATAAGCTGCGATGATGCAGAATATATATTCGTGGCTTATGGTTCAAGTGCACGTATTTGTCAAAAAGCAATTGAATTAGGTCGTGCCAAAGGAATTAAAGTAGGCTTATTACGCCCTATTACTTTATATCCTTTCCCGACTAAACAAATCAAAGCCTATGCTTCTCGCGTAAAAGGTATTTTATCTGTAGAAATGAGTGCCGGACAAATGGTAGAAGATGTACGTTTGGCTTCTGAATTTAAAACCAAAGTAGAACATTTCGGTCGTTTCGGAGGAATTATTCCTACACCGCATGAAGTATTAGAAGCATTAGAAAACCAAATTATTAAAGGATAATACCATGACACATACAGATATAATAAAACCCGAAAATCTGGTTTATAAAAAAACCAGTGTGCTTACCAATGCAACCCTGCATTACTGTCCCGGATGCGGACACGGCACCACGCATCGTTTGATTGCAGAAGTAATAGATGAAATGGGTATTCAGGAAACCACTATCGGAGTTGCTCCCGTAGGATGTTCCGTATTGGCTTACGATTATTTTGACGTTGACTGCCAAGGTGCTGCCCACGGACGTGCTCCTGCCATTGCAACCGCTATCAAACGCTTGCATCCTGATCATTTTGTATTTACCTATCAAGGAGATGGCGATTTGGCTGCTATTGGTACTGCCGAAACCATACATGCTTGCAACCGTGGCGAAAACATTACGATAATTTTTATCAATAATGGTATCTATGGTATGACCGGCGGACAAATGGCTCCGACAACTTTACCCGGAATGAAAGCCTCTACTTGTCCTTTCGGCCGCGATACCGAAACGATGGGAGAACCCTTAAAAATAACCGAATTAGTAGCACAACTGCCCGGCACATATATGGTTACACGTCAATCGGTACATACACCTCGTGCTGTACGTGCCGCCAAAAAAGCGATTCGTCAAGCTTTTGAAAACCAAAAATTGAAAAAAGGATTATCGTTTGTAGAAATAGTTTCGAACTGTAACTCAGGGTGGAAAATGCAGCCTGTAAAAGCAAACGAATGGATGGTAGAAAATATGTTCCCATTCTATCCTATCGGCGATATTAAAATAAATGGCGAATTAGTAAAAAAATAAATTTTAAAACCATGACAGAAGAAATAATCATAGCAGGCTTTGGCGGACAAGGTGTTTTATCAATGGGTAAAATATTGGCTTATTCCGGCGTTATGCAAGACAAAGAAGTAAGCTGGATGCCGTCTTATGGTCCCGAAATGCGTGGAGGAACAGCCAATGTTTCGGTAATCATCAGCGACGAACGCATCAGTTCGCCTATTATCAGCCAATTCGATACAGCAATTATCCTTAATCAACAATCATTAGATAAATTTGAAGCAAGCGTAAAGCCCGGCGGCGTATTAATTTACGACCCGAACGGCATTACCCGCCATCCTAGCCGTAAAGATGTAAATATCTACAAAATTGCAGCTACCGAAAAAGCTGCCGAAATGGGTATGGCAAAAACTTTCAATATGGTTGTATTAGGAGGTTTCTTAAAAATTAAACCTATCGTTGCACCGGAATTTATCCGTAAGGGTTTAGAAAAATCACTTCCCGAACGCCATCATAATATGATTCCTGACAACGAAAAGGCAGTAGAAGTAGGCAAAGGAATTATAGAAGCCGTACATACGCTATAGCAATTTTGGTATTTTTCTCATATATATTGATCCCGAAAGCTAGGTAAAAGTTTTCGGGATTTTTTGTTGTAAGTATTCATAAGGATTGTCTAAAATTTTTTAATCATTACTTTTTACCACAATCCCTAAAGGTAAGTTCTGTTTATATACACTTAAAAGTTCCCTTTAGGGAATTTAGGGGTAAAATCAACTTTCTAAACACCTCCTTATGTAAATTAACAACAAGATATTAGATTTGTAATTGCAAGATAAAACCGTATATTTGCAAAGTGTATAAAATACTTAATTTTAAGTTTTCTCGTATTAAAATGGTAGTATCCTAAAATATGTAATTCCTTTCGCGATTCTTTATATTGCTCAGAGATAATTTTTGTTTGTTAACCAAAATTTTAGCCTATGAAAACCATTACCTGTTTATTTTCGTTGTTAGTGACGTTGTTATTTTGTTCTACAAATAATTTACAAGCACAAACTACTCGTGCAGAAGCTCCTTCCGGTATCTCCGATCCTTTCTATCCAGCCCATCCTAATACTAATGTACCCTTTTCATCATCCAATCTTCCAGTAGTAATAATTACAATGAAAGCTCCTATGGCTAGTAAAACTGCAGATACCAGAGTAGAAGCCGATATGAAAATAATTTACAGAACCAATGGCAGCAGAAATAACATAGCCGATACCATATCTACTAATCTTACAGATACTTCCATAATTAATTATGCAGGAAGAATTGGCATAAAATATAGGGGAAATTCTTCTTACTATAATTCTAACAAAAAACCTTTTTCTGTTCGTACCGAAGATGTGGGAGGAAATAAAAAAGAAGTTAGTATTTTGGGCATGGGTTCTGATAGCGATTGGGCTTTGCTAGCCCCCTATAGCGATAAAAGTTTGATGCGTGATGTCCTCACGTTTGATTTAATGAGGGGATATTTAGAATATGTTCCTACCGGAAAATTTTGCGAATTGATATTAGATGGTGTTTATCAAGGTGTGTACATAGTGACAGCAAGGGTAAAAAGAGGCAGCAACAGGCTAGACCTGCCCAAACCCAAAGCATCAGGCGATGGATTAACCGGAGGTTATCATTTAGAAATTGATCGTGACAATGAACCCGGATTTTATTCTAATTATTCTTATGTAGGACAAACAAGAAAACATTACTATCAATTCAAATATCCCGAACAAGAAGATTATACTGCGGGTATGGACGCTCAAAAAAATTATATTATTAATAAAGTCAGGGAATTTGAAGATGTAATGGCGAGCTTTAATTATAAAGATTCTGTTACAGGCTACCGGAAATATTTAGATGTTCAATCGGTAATAGATTATATGCTGGCACAAGAACTTACCCACAATGTAGATGGCTATCGATTGAGCACGCCTATTTATAAATATCCTGATAGTAAAGACCCTCGTTTTAAAATGTCTATCTGGGATTTTAATATATCATTAGGTAATGCTGATTATTATGGAGGATATTTAACAACCGGTTGGAGTTGGGCTCTTAATAGTACAGCAGAACCTCAGAATCCACCTTTTTGGTTTGCAAAATTATTGGCAGATGAAGATTTCAAAAAAGAACTAAGATTAAGATGGATGCATTACCGGAAAACCAATGTTGCCAGCGAAAATATTGAAGCAAAAATAGATTCATTAGCAGCACTTTTGGATGAAGCACAAGCACGTAATTTTCAAGCATGGAAAATACTAGGTACTTACGTATGGCCTAATTATCATATCAGTACATCTTGGAATGGAGAACTTATTTATTTAAGAAATTGGTTATCACAACGTGTTAATTGGATGGATTCGCAATTAAATTTCTCTATTGATAATTCTATCACTAAAAATATTTGCGAAGGAAATTTCTATTTCTTTGGAAATAAAAATTTAACAGAACCCGGAGTATATTATCATGTTTTTAAATCAAGCTTAGATGCAGATAGCACTGTTGAATTAACCCTAAATACTATACCACATCCAGCTAAGCAAATTATCAATGCGATTACGTGCGAAGGGAAACCTTATATATTTGGAGAAAAAGTAATATTTGAAGCAGGTATTTATCAAGATACTTTGCAAAGTATAAACGGTTGTGATAGTGTTATCGAACTTACGCTTACAGTAAATCCTGCTTATTTAGCATCACAAACAGCAAGCATTTGTTATGGAGGAACCTATAGTTGGAGAAATAGAAATCTGGTAAATTCAGGAATATATTCCGATACCTTGCAAAACATAAGTGGTTGCGACAGCATTATACAATTAACACTTACCGTATTTCCTAAAATAGATATCAATTTAGGCAGCGATACCACAATAAAAGCCGATCAAAAATTGCTTTTAGATGCAGGAAACGGATACAAATCCTATGTATGGAGTACAGGAGAAACGACACAAACCATTCTTGTTGATAGTAATCTAGGTGTAGGAAATCATACAATTTGGGTTGCTGTTACCAATGAAAATGGCTGTAATACAAGCGATACAATTCAGGTTACGATACAAAAACTTTCAAGTATTGCCCAATTACCTGAAGAAGAACAATTTTTATTATATCCCAATCCTACTTCAGGAAAAATAAATCTTGAATTTGAAAATATAAGCCATAGAAACATTGCTATATATAATGCTTCCGGAGAACAGG
The DNA here is from genome assembly GCA_031548675.1 of Bacteroidales bacterium. Classification (GTDB taxonomy): domain Bacteria; phylum Bacteroidota; class Bacteroidia; order Bacteroidales; family P3; genus JAVBQU01. Next base: position 23,734 of record JAVBQU010000119.1, on the reverse strand, counting down.
TATATAATAAAAAACATCATGCTAGAAAAGTAGAACTGGATTTAAGCAATTTCTCAACAGGGACTTATATATTAAAAATAGATAATACTATTCAGAAAAAAATTATTTTAAAACAAGAATTAAAATAAAAGGCTCTGTAAGATTATTCTATTATATAGAAATTAAAATTAGTCAATATGCTCGAAGCACTTAAAAATTGCGATATATCCTTATTTCTTTTACTTAATGGAAAACATAATGCAGCATTTGATACTATTATGTATTGGGTAAGCTCTACTATTCTCTGGATTCCCGTTTTTACTTTGCTGCTCTATTTGTGTTGGAAAACTTATGGCAAAAAAATATGGTTAGTGTTGATTGGCATAATCGTTCTGATTTTTCTTACAGATAGACTAAGCGTAGTTTTATTTAAAGACGTGTTTCAGCGTTTAAGACCCTGCCATAATCCAGCTATAGAAAACCTTGTCCATATTGTAAACGGGCATTGTGGAGGAAAATACGGCTTTATCTCATCCCATGCATCAAATTATTTTGGCATAGCAGCCTTTATGAGCATTATCTTGAAGAGATATAAATATTTACCATTTGCTTTATTTACATGGGCATTGTTAATCGGCTATAGCCGCATTTACTTAGGAGTACATTACCCCGGCGATGTTTTATGCGGGGCTATATTCGGCATAGGAATGGGTTGTTTAGTCGCTGTATTTTTCAAAAGAATTAGTAAACAATTCTTTAAAGAGAACTTATAAGAAGTGCATTCAGAAAATATTTTGAGGAGTCTGGAAAAAAATGTACCTTTGCAAAAATTTTAAACCTAAATTGCAATAAAATGGCAGTAAGAATCAGATTACAAAGACATGGAAAAAAAGGAAGACCTTTTTATCACATTGTCGTAGCGGATGGTCGTGCACCTCGTGATGGAAGATTTATTGAAAAACTTGGTACGTACAATCCGATGACAGAACCTGCAACTGTTGTGCTTAATTTCGACAGTGCAGTTAAATGGCTGAAAAACGGGGCTCAGCCGAGCGATACAGTTCGTTCATTATTATCACACAAAGGCGTAATGTTAAGAAGACATTTACAAATAGGTGTTGAAAAAGGAGCAATAACTCAAGAGCAAGCCGATAGCAAATTCAACCAATGGATGGAAGAAAAAGAAGCTAAAATAGCTGGAGTTAAGACCGAAAGAGAACAAAAAGCAAGAGACGCAGCTAAAAAAGTTCATGCAGAAGAAGTAAAGAAAAAAGAAGCTATGGCACAAGCAATAGCTCAAAAAAATACTCCGGCTCCTGAAGTAGCAGAAACTCCTGCAGAAGAGGTTGTGGAAGTAGTAGAAGAAACTCCTGCAGTTGAAGAAACCGCAACAGAAGAAACTACAGAAGCATAGTATTTATTACTTTGAAATTATGAAAAAGAGGTTATCTAAGAATAATTAGATGACCTCTTTTCTTTATAAGAAAGCCTTAAATGCGATAACAGAATCTTTCAGAAGAAACTAAGAAAGAGCGTCATGGCGAGCGTGGCAAAGACATCTCTCTATATAATATGCTTCATGTCGTTTTCCAAAAAAGATGCAATATTAAGTTGTATGCGATTTTCAGAAAAGTCTGGTAACTTTAAAAGAAGTTGAAAATAGGGAGATATTTATTTCTTCGAAAAATAAATATTCAACAATTCCTGAGCCCCTGCATAAGGGCTTATTTTATTTGCAAAAATAGCTTCCTGAATTTTCGGAATCAGCTCAAGAATAGATGGATGATCATAAAAATTCTCTTTCAAAGAATGCTCTATCCATTCCGTAAGAATTCTTACCGATTGTGTTTGACGCTTATGATAAAAATAGCCGCTGGCTTGCGTTTGCTGTTTATAATTCATAATAACATCCCAAAGCTCAGGAATTCCGTCTTTAGTATATGCAGAACAAGTTAAAACCGGAGGAATCCAACCCGAATCAGTAGGAGGAAATAAATGCAACGCATTTTGAAATTGAGTCTTAGCTAATTGAGCCTTATGAATATTATCCCCATCCGCTTTATTAATAGTAATAGCATCAGCCATTTCCATAATTCCCCGCTTAATCCCCTGCAATTCATCCCCGGTATTAGCCAATTGGATTAATAAGAAAAAATCTACCATCGAATGAACAGCAATTTCAGACTGTCCTACACCAACAGTTTCAACAAAAATAGTATCAAACCCGCAGGCTTCACAAAGAATAATAATTTCCCTTGTTTTGCGGGCAACGCCTCCCAATGAACCTGCCGATGGCGAAGGACGGATAAAAGCATTAGGATCAACCGAAAGCTCTTCCATACGCGTTTTATCACCCAAAATGCTGCCTTTAGAACGCTCGCTGCTTGGGTCAATAGCAAGTACAGCAAGTTGTTTTCCTTTCTCTTTAGTAAGAAAAGTACCCATAGCTTCAATAAAAGTACTTTTGCCTGCACCCGGTACACCTGTTATTCCTACACGGATAGATTTTCCGGCATAAGGCAGGCACTTTTCAATAATCTTTTGTGAAATCTCTTGATGTTCATGCAGAGTACTTTCAATAAGTGTAATAGCTTTGCTTAGCAATACTCTGTTTCCTGAGGTAATACCCTGTACATATTCGTCAACCGAAAGCAGGCTTTGCTTTTTGCTTTTATATTTTTCTAAAAAATTCTGATTTACCTGAGGAAGTGCCTCAATACCCTCCTGTACTTTAAGAGCACTTACAAACTCATGGTCATGATGTTCTTCGCTATGCATGGAAATAAATAATTGACAGTTTAGAATTTGTAATAATCAGAAATACTTAATCATTCATTATCAACAATTAAATATTAGAAACGTTCATTAAATTCTTTTTTCAAAAACTCTAAAGCAATAGCAGAAGAAGTTTGTTTATAAATAGTCCATCTTTCTAAAATTTTCCCGACAAAAACAGCAACATCTTCCCCTGCCTCTGCAGCCGATGTATTGATTGTATTTACCATCTCTTCCTTTGCATTTTTTATTAGTTCCCATGCCTCAGAAGAAATATATATTTGTTGAGAAAGATTATGCTCAAATTCGTCGCGGATATTAGCTGTCATAGCTGTTTGTAATTCACGTACGCCCATTCCCGGTGTATTAACCCTAAGTACTACATGATTTGGCGCTGTACGTTCCAATAACAACATAAGCCGTTCGTATGCCTGCATGCGGATAGGAACAACCGTTTGCTGGGTTATTTTTTGTTGCTCGTATTTCAACTCTAAAAGTCTTTTCTTTTCCGAATTGTCTAAAAATCGTTTAACTAAAAAATATGCTGTTAGCAAAACAACTATCGATGGAATGGTGTATTTTAAAATTTCTAATATTGCCATGATATATCTTCTTTTATGCAAAAGTACAAAAAGGGGCTTAAAATGACAAATAAAAGCAGTTTACAGTATTAACTTTAAAACGAGAAAAGACCACTTTTGATGGTCTTTTCTCGTTTATTAAATATATATCGGTAAAATGAATTTCAAGTAACCGTTACCTTCTTGGCGAAGAACTTCCGCTGCCGCTTCTCGAAGGAGCGGGACTAGATGATCCACTACTGCTGCTGCGGCTTGGAGCAGAATAAGATCCGCTATTGCTATTGCTGCGACTTGGTGTAGAGTACGAATCATTGCTGCGGCTTGGAGCAGGAGTTGTAGTACGACTTGGCGTAGAATTATTATTACGAATCGGTTCAGTGGTTCTGCTGGGTGTTGTATTTGTAGGATTAGAATAAGTTCTGGTATTTGTATTATTATTCACATCCCTTGAAGGATAATTACTATTCCTATCTACATTCACAGGATTTGTGGTTCTGCCTGCAGGGGTAGTTCTATCGTTTGTATAACCTTCCGGTTTATTGTAACGACTAGGAGCAGTAGTATTAACACTTCTATCATTAGCAGGCGTAGTAGTCCGGTTGTTTACAGTTCCTCTTTCGGTAGTGCCTGTTGCCGTTCTATCATTCGAATAGGCTGCATTTCTTCCGTTGGCAGGATTAGTAGTATTTCTTTCATTTGAGTAGGTTGTTCCTCTTCCTGCATTGTCAACATTCGCATTGCGACCATTTGCAGGAGCAGTATTTGACCTTACATTATTGTCTCTACCTGTGCTGTATCTGCTATCTCCGCCTCTTGTACCGCCTCTTGATTCATAGTAATCGCCAAAAGTTTGTGAAGAGCGTGTGGATACAGCCGCTGGTCTGTTGGCAGCATATCGTGAAGAAGCATAAGTTCTGTAACTTCCATCCGAACTACGCATATCCCTCATCGGACGGTAGTAGCGTGAATTTCTGTCATAGCTGTTGTAGTATTTTCCATAATATCCATCATAATAACCAGCAGCATAACCATTATTCCAACCGGCAGCGTAACTGTTATAACCATAATAAGACGGATAGTAAGGGTAATAAGGATTATAATAGTTGTATCCGTAATAAGGGTAACATCCTCCCCAACCCCAGCCCCAACTGAAACCTATAGAAAATCCGGGACTCCACCAGTTATATCCTAAATAAATACTTGATCCCCAATAAGCAGGATTGTAAGTGTACCAATACAGATTGGTGTAATAATCATCGTAGTAACCCCAACCGGAATAGGCTGTATTAAATCTTTTGATACGGGCTGCGTATGCATAATCATAATAATCATCCGAATTAAAGTAATTATTAGTTACATAGGTGTTGCCCGAACCGTCCGAACCAACCGAAGTAGTTGAATAAGTTGTATTGCTGTTTGACCCTGAATTATAATTAGGATCAAACGATTGTGGATCGGCATCTTGAGAAGTATATGTTTTTTTCACATTATTATCTACCACAGAAACCGGAGCTTCTACTGCTTTTTGTTGCGGTTTTTTTGAAGAGCCATATATTTCATCATAACTTGCTGTTTGTGAGTTGGAATAGCAGCCTGCAAAAAACAGTCCGATGCAGGCAACTATTGCCGCTGATAATGCTCTGTTTATGCTTCTTGTTTTCATCACTTGGTTCCTCCTATTTGGTTTAATTTATAAAGATGTAATTTTAAATCGTATAAAACCGTTTTTTATTGTATAGATTTAATTTTTTATCATCCAAAGCTCTTGCTTAACTATTGAAACTTTGAATTTTAATTTTGTACCTTTGCAATCTGTTTTCTTGCAGCGTTAAACTGTTATTTTGAAAAATATCTTTCGGAACAATTATCTTTGATAGAATAATATTCTGTAAATATTTAATAATAAATAAATTGAAAAGCTGTCTTATGCAATATAAAGTGTATAGAAAACAGACAATCAAACAAAAGTAAAAAGAATATTAGATATAAAGAAATAAAAAATCATTAAATAAGAAGTTATGGCAAAAGATTTTGCAACACGTGCGGAAAATTATTCGGAATGGTATAATGAGTTGGTACTTCGTGCCGATTTGGCAGAAAATTCGGCAGTAAGAGGTTGTATGGTTATAAAACCTTATGGATATGCTATTTGGGAAAAAATACAAGGTGCTTTGGATGCGATGTTTAAAGAAACAGGGCATGTAAATGCCTACTTTCCCTTGTTTATTCCTAACTCGTTTTTTAGTAAAGAAGCAAGCCATGTAGAGGGTTTTGCCAAAGAATGTGCTGTAGTTACCCATTATCGTTTGAAAAACGACCCGAATGGAAAAGGAATTGTGGTGGATGAAAATGCACGTTTGGAAGAGGAATTGATTGTCCGTCCGACTTCGGAAACTATTATTTGGGATACTTATAGAAATTGGATTAAATCTTATCGCGATTTACCGATTTTGTGCAATCAATGGGCAAATGTAGTACGTTGGGAAATGCGTACCCGTTTATTTTTGCGTACTGCAGAATTTTTATGGCAAGAAGGGCATACTGCTCATGAAACGGAAGCCGAAGCTATGGAAGAAGCTCGTAAAATGTTAGAAGTGTACGCAGATTTTGCTGAAAATTGGATGTCGGTTCCTGTGCTAAAAGGTACAAAGACTGCGAATGAACGTTTTGCCGGAGCTTTAGAAACTTTTTGTATAGAAGCGATGATGCAGGATGGAAAAGCTTTGCAGGCAGGAACTTCTCACTTTTTAGGTCAAAATTTCGCTAAAGCATTTGATGTTAAATATTTGAGCAGAGAAAATAAATTAGAATATGTTTGGGCTACTTCATGGGGCGTTTCTACCCGTTTGATGGGTGCTTTGATTATGGCACATTCGGATGATAATGGTTTGGTTCTGCCTCCTAAATTGGCTCCGATTCAGGTGGCTATTATTCCTATTTACAAGCAGGCAGAACAATTGGCTGCTATTTCTGAAAAAGTACATGAAATAGAAAAAGCTTTGAAAGCAAGAGGAATAAGCGTAAAATATGATGATCGTGATGCGTATAAACCGGGCTGGAAATTTAATGAATATGAATTTAAGGGCGTTCCGGTTCGTTTGGCTATTGGTCCCCGCGATTTGGAACAAGGAACGGTGGAAGTGGCTCGCCGCGATACGATGGAGAAAACAGTTTGCAGTTTAGAAAATATTGATGCTTTGATTGAAAATCTTTTGGCAGAAATTCAAACCAATTTATTGCAAAAGGCTAAAAATTTTAGAACAGAAAATACCCATACGGCGAATACATGGGACGAGTTTAAAGATATTATCGAAAATAAAAGCGGCTTTGTTTTAGCTCATTGGGACGGCACACCTGAAACGGAACAAAAAATTAAAGAAGAAACCAAAGCAACCATTCGTTGTATTCCTTTGAACAATTCTTTGGAAGAGGGCAAATGTATTTATACGGGCAAGCCTTCTACTCAAAAAGTAGTTTTTGCTAAGTCGTATTAAAATAATTATGTAAGTATGAAAAAGATCTTTTTCATCGGGCTTCTTTTAATGACTTTCTTCAATTTGTATTCCCAAGGAATGCCGGATACTATTGAAGTAAAAAAATCTATTTTTAGGCAAAACGGCAAGAGATTAGCTCCTAAGCAGCTTCTGGAAATAACGAAATCAAATTCGGAGGCGTATAAAGAAATGGGAATTGCAAAAATTAATCATGACATTGGATCATTATTTGCACTTACAGGAGGATTTTTTATAGGACTTCCCATTGGAACTTTTTTGGCAGGAAGTGATCCTAATTGGGCATTGGTTGGTATTGGGGTAGGGCTTGCTTGCATCTCTATTCCATTTTCGACTGCTTATACAAAGCATGCAAAGAATGCTGTTAAGTTATATAATGATGGTTTAAAACAAAATGTAGATTTGAGGGTTAGTTTTTCGGGAACGGGTGTTAGTTTAAGGGTAACATTCTAAAAAAAGCATCGATACCTTATTTTTGAAATGATGAAAAATTAAGGCAGTGTCCTATAAAATCATAATCCATAATAAATAACGCATACATACAATGGTAAATATTGAAATAATCAAAGACCTTGAGCAGAGAATTGAGGACTTGAGGAGGTTTCTTTGACATCGATAGCAAAAAACAATTAATCGAAGAGGAGGAAGCTAAAACACAGCAGCCTGATTTTTGGGATAATTCCAAAGAGGCGGAGAAATTGCTGAAATCGATAAAGGAAAAAAAATCATGGACGGAAACCTATGATGAAACCCTATCGGCTTTAGACGATTTAAAAACCATGTGGGATTTTTTTACAGCAGGGGAAGCTACTGAGGAAGATTTGGAAGAATCGTATCAAACTTGTTTTTCTGCTGTCGAAAATTTGGAATTCCGCAACATGCTTAGTGGAGAGGAAGACAAACTTGGAGCTATTGTAACTATTAATTCAGGGGCAGGCGGAACTGAAAGTCAGGATTGGGCAGAAATTCTTATGCGCATGTATATCCGCTGGGGCGAGCGGAACAACTGTAAGGTTACCACAGTCGATTTGCAAGAGGGAGAAGCTGCCGGAATTAAATCTGCAACTTTGGAATTTGAGGGCGATTATGCTTACGGATATTTGAAATCGGAAAACGGCGTTCATCGCTTGGTGCGTCCTTCGCCTTTTAATGCAGGCAACAAACGTATGACTTCTTTTGCTTCGGTATATGCTTACCCTATTATTGATGAGAATATTGAAATAGCTATTAATCCTGCTGATATTACATGGGATACTTTCCGCTCGAGTGGTCCCGGAGGGCAGAATGTAAATAAAGTGGAAACCGCTGTAAGGCTACGCCACGAACCTACCGGAATTATTATTGAATGCCAGCAAACCCGTTCTCAACTGCAAAATCGTGACAAAGCGATGCAGATGCTTAAATCGCAATTGTATGAAATGGAACTGCGGAAGAAGAGAGAAAAAATTGCGGAAATTGAAGGGACTAAGAAAAAAATAGAATGGGGCTCGCAAATACGCAGTTATGTTTTGGACGACAGACGGGTAAAAGACCACAGAACCAATTATCAAACATCGGATACGCAAGGTGTTTTGGATGGTGATTTGGATGGATTTATCAAAGCGTATTTAATGGAGTTTGGAAATAGTTAATGCTTTAAAATGTTACCTATAGATTCAAATATTGATCATTATAATTTTCTAAATACTCATATTTGGAATCATCCTTACATCAGCAGGGAAGTTCTCATTGGGAATCTACCGTTGGGCGGAATGCAGCCCATCCGCATACAGTCGATGACGAACACCGATACCATGGATACGGTACGGACTGTTGAACAATGTATGCGTTTGGCTGATGCAGGTTGTGAATATATTCGAATTACAGCTCCTAATGCTAAGGATGCAGAAAACCTATGGAATATTAAAAATGAGTTGCATAAAAAAAAATATACAACTCCACTTATTGCAGATATTCATTTTCATCCTAAAGCAGCCGAAATTGCAGCCGGAATTATAGAAAAAGTCCGTATCAATCCGGGAAATTATTGCGACCGCAATACCGGAAAATTCAATTTTACGGAAGAAGAATATATTTCTGCCCTGAGCCGTATTGAAGAAAGAATACTTCCGCTTATTGAGATTTGTAAGCGGCATCATACTGTCATGCGGATTGGAACTAATCATGGTTCACTTTCTGAACGTATCATTTCCCGTTATGGAAATACAGCGGAAGGCATGGTGGCTTCGGCATTGGAATTTGTCGAAATCTGCCGGAAATCGGATTTTCATGATATTGTTCTTTCGATGAAAGCCAGCAATGTAAAGGTAATGATAACAGCTACTCGTTTGCTGGTTACCGAAATGCAGAGGCTGGGCTGGGATTATCCTATTCATTTAGGTGTGACGGAAGCCGGAAGCGATGATGAAGGACGGATAAAATCAGCAGCAGGAATCGGCACTTTGCTGCAAGACGGAATCGGCGATACTATAAGGGTTTCGCTTACCGAAGCTCCTGAAAAAGAGATTCCGGTAGCTAAACAAATTGCAGATTATCATGGCAAAAGAAAAGATATAGTAAAGCAGGATCGAGTTAAAGAATCGATTGAAATTAAAGGAAATGCTTATACGCATCGGGAAACGTTTGAAGTGCAAAATATCGCGAAAAACCATGTGCCTGTGGTTTTAAGCTGTCAGAAATCGGAGCAGGCGGATTACTATTTTATCGGGAAAAACCAAATATCGGATAATCTGAATAACATTTATCCTGTTTTTGATACATGGGAACAATTTTTAGGATGTACCGAAAAGCATTCTTCTCTGAATTTTGTTTGCATTTCATCTCCTGAAATTTCTATTCGTGAAATTATTCCACATGTGGTTTTTCTGCTTGATTTTACAAATTCAAAAAGCATTGCAGAGGAAAGAAATCTTATTTTCTCGTGGATAAAAAATAAAATATCTAATCCTGTCATTTGTATAAAACGTTATCCTTTTCATAATTTCGAAAAATTGCAATTGCAGGCTTCTTCTGGTTTTGCTGCTTTGTTGGTTGATGGACTCATAGAGGGTATCGGCATTGATGCACCATTTGAAGCAAATACTTTAACAGAATTGTCATTTAATATTCTGCAAGCAACTGGAGTCCGTATTTCGAAAACGGAATATATTGCTTGTCCATCTTGCGGACGAACACAATACGACATTGAATCTTCGCTTAAAGCTATTAAAACCCAAACTTCCCATTTGAAAGGATTGAAAATAGGGGTGATGGGGTGCATTGTAAACGGACCGGGCGAAATGGCAGATGCGGATTACGGCTATGTGGGCGAAAGCAATGGAAAAATAACATTATACAAAGGCAAGCAGCCTGTACGCCGCAATATTCCGGAACAGGAAGCTATTCAGGCTTTGATAGATTTGATAAAAGAAAATGGAGATTGGCAGGAAGAAACTGCAAATGCGTGATTTTAAGAATCCCAATAATATTCTCAATTTAATACCTTTCTTCCTTCCCGAACCCTTATAAGCAGGGTAGATGCTTTAGAAACTTTCTTTTGCAAATTTTTGAAATCCAAATAATATGTATTACCTTTGCAAATTCGTAAAAAAATCATTTTTTTAAGCTAAAAAAATAGTAACCTATAAAGAAAAACTATTATGCAAAACAAAGGAGCGATAAAACTTTTTTCAATTTTATTCGCATTGGTATGTTTATTTACATTGTCGTTTACGTTTTTTACAAAGCATGTAGAGAATAAGGCGTCAAAATATGCATACAGTGACAAGACCCGAACAGAGGCTAAAACTCTGGCTCACGGAGATGCAGTTTTAGAACAATATTATTTCGATTCTATAGCTCAGGCTAAAGAGAGTCATTATCTTGATTCTGTTTCGGATAATGTTGTTTTCAATTTCTTTTGGTTGAAAAAATATACCTACAAAGATTGTAAGAGTAAAGAATTAGGTTTAGGTCTTGACCTTAAAGGCGGGATGAACGTAATGCTAGAGGTATCTACCGTTGATGTGGTTAGGTCTATGGCAGGGAATACTACCGATCCTCTTTTCAACAAAGCAATTGAAAGAGCTATTCAAAAACATCAAACCAATGCTGCGGATTTTGTAACTCTTTTCGGACAAGCATTTAAAGAATTGGATCCGAATGCACAATTAGCCGGTTATTTCAATGTCGAATTAAAAGATAAAATAAAACTTACTTCTTCTAACGATGAGGTTCTTTCTGTTATCAGAAAAGAAACCAGCGCCGCATTTGATAGAACTTATCAAATTATGCGCCAACGTATCGATAAATTCGGTGTGGCTCAACCCAATATTCAAAAATTATCGCAGTCGGAACGTATTTTGGTTGAATTACCGGGGGTTAAAGATCCTAAACGTGTACGCAAACTTTTACAGGGAACTGCTCAATTGGAGTTTTGGGAAACTTATAGCTTTTCAGAAATATTTAAAAGCATAGAAGCGGCTAATACTTTTTTAGTTGCTCAAAAAAATACAAAAGAAATTACAGATACAATTCAAGGCGCTGCTGATTCTACTCATACAGCAGTAAAAGATACCAGCTTATTAGCCAAGATTGAAGCCGGAAAAAAACCAGACACTTCGGCTGCTTCTAAAAAGAATGTGAAAGCAGAAGAGTGGATGGCTAACAATCCGTTGTTTTCTTTGTTGAGACCCAATGTTGATGAAAAAACAGGCGAAATAGGAAAAGGTCCTATTGTGGGTATGGCGGCAGCCAAAGACATGGCGGCTATCAATGAAATGCTTGAAAAAGCAAAAAAAGTATTACCTCAAAATTTAAAACTTTTATGGACAGCACAACCTGTTGTAAAAGGTTCTTCCGTTTATCATTTAGTAGCTATTAAAACTACCCGCGACGGAAAAGCTCCTCTTGAAGGAGATGTAGTGGTAGATGCCCGTCAGGATATGAATCAAACAGGCGAAGTAATTGTGGACATGGCGATGAATGCGGATGGTGCAAGAAAATGGAAACAAATGACTGGTGCCAATGTTGGAAAATCCATCGCTATTGTTTTGGATAACTATGTGTACTCTTTCCCATCTGTAAATTATGAAATTTCGGGAGGTCGTTCTCAAATTTCAGGACATTTTACAGTAGAGGAAGCAAGCGATTTGGCAAATATTTTGAAAGCCGGTAAATTGCCTGCTCCTGCTAAAATTATCCAAGAAGCTGTTGTAGGTCCTACTTTAGGACAAGAGTCTATCAATTCTGGATTGAATTCTTTCATTTTGGCTTTCCTTATTATCTTTATATACATCTTATTCTTCTATAGCAGATCGGGATTGGTTGCCAATATCGCGTTGCTTATCAACATGTTCTTCTTGTTAGGTGTATTGGCATCTATACAGGCAATCTTAACATTGCCCGGTATTGCCGGTATTGTGCTTACCATGGCAATGGCGGTGGATGCGAATGTGATTATTTACGAACGTGTAAAAGAAGAACTGCGAGAGGGCAAGGGATTGCATTTGGCAATTGCCGAAGGGTATAAGCATGCGATGCGTGCCATTATCGATGGAAATGCGACTACTTTGATTGTAGGTATTATTTTGATAGCGTTCGGTTCGGGTCCTGTACAAGGTTTTGCGGTTACGCTTACTTTAGGTATTCTTACTTCATTCTTCACTTCGGTTCTTATTACCCGTTTGATGTTTACTTGGATGGAAGATAAAAAAATGAAGATACCTTTCTCTACTAAACTTACAGAGAATTTCTTAGCTAACACGCATATCGATTTCGTAGGAAGCCGTAAGTATGTTTATATATTGTCTTCTATATTAGTTCTTACAACCATAGGAACCCTAACATTTAAGGGATTGAATTATGGTGTCGATTTTACGGGTGGTAGAACATATACGATTCGTTTTGACCAAAATGTAAAAGTGGCTGATATTCGTGACGAATTAACTAAACATTTTGATGGTGAAGCTCCCGAAGTAAAAACTTTTGGTAATAAAGACCAAGTTAAGATAACAACAAAATATTTGGTTGAGAATGCGAATCCTCATCTTAATGTAGACTCTGTTATCGACAGAAAGCTATATCAGGGATGTAAAATCTTTTATAATAAACCGATTACTGAAAATTCTTTCTTGGAAAGTGCTAATTCTATGGAAAAATTAGGATTGCTGAGTAAAGACCGTGTAGAGAAAAATATGTCGAATGATATTCAACGTACATCATGGATTGCAGTTTTGGCAGCTTTATTTGCTATTTTCGCTTACATAGCTGTTCGTTTTAAACATTGGCAATATGGTGCGGGAGCTTTCTTCTCGTTATTACACGATGCATTAATTACCATAGGTATGTTCTCGCTGTTCTCAGGAATTCTGCCGTTCAGTTTAGAGGTCGACCAGCATTTTATTGCAGCTATCCTCACAATTATCGCATATTCTATAAACGATACGGTAATTATCTTCGACCGTGTGCGTGAATATAGAACCTTGTATCCGAAACGCGATTTGAAATCGGTAATGAATGATGCGATGAACAGCACCTTGAGCCGTACTGTAAATACGACAGGTTCTATGTTATTGGTGTTGATTATGATGTTTATCTTTGGTGGTGATGTTATCCGCGGATTTATCTTTGCCTTATTATTCGGGGTATTCATCGGGGTATATTCTTCATTATTTGTTGCATGTCCAATAGCCTACGACTTTTTAGTGAGAAAACAAAAGAAAGCTGAAGCATTAGCTGCAGCAACAAATAAATAAGATTTTTTAAATAAAAATTGAGGGTTCAGTAAGATTTTATATTTTACTGAACCTTTTTTTTAGGCTCTATTTTCTGCAATATGCCTGTAAAATCCGTCATATAGCAGGATTTCGAAATAAGAAACTGCTTTTTTGTTTTTTTTCTGAATTCAAAATAGATTGAAACTTATTTTGTTGTTTTGAAGAAAAGAGTTTACTTTGCACGGTCATTTTAAAAATTAAGAATTTCTATTACCAAACAAAGCCTTATCTTATTTGTTGTTCTTTTTCGTAAAAGAATAATGTTTCTAATTGGATTACAATAAAACGTGTATTATGAAAACTATAAATTTATTTTTGTTCATGCTTTTAGTGGGTTACGGCATACAAGCCCAAACTCATAAAAAAAGCACCACCGATACGCCTGTTCCTCAAAAAAACATGGTGTTGTATGAAGAGTTTACCAGTGCAACCTGCGGACCTTGTGCTGCAACCAATGAGCCTTTCGACAGAGGTTTGAAACCCTATTACGACCGCACGGTTTCAATTAAATATCATGGATGGTTTCCTGCTCCTTTTAATAGAGACCCTATGTATGTAGCAGATTCTACTGATATATTGTATCGTTTCCATTTGTATGGAGTTAATGCAGAGCCTACGATTTTTGTAAATGGGAAAGTATATGCCCCCTATACTGTAGCTTTATCGCTTATGGAAAAACTCCATAATCAAACTGTACCGATTAATTTGAATGTGTCGTATGATTTATCTCCTACAAAAGATACAGTACATGTGAAATGCAGCCTCTATGCTAATCAGGATTTTCCGCGTAATAACCTTAGATTATTTGTTTCTGCAACAGAAAAAGAAGTAATATATGCTACCCCTCCGGGAACTAATGGGGAAAAAGAATTTGCTTTTCCGCAAAGAAAAGCTTTGCCGGATATGAATGGTATAAAATTACCGGCAAATATTACACAAGGTTACACCTTGGATACAACCATTACATGGGTTATTCCTGCTGATTTATTTCAGAATGTAAACAATTTAGGTATAGCCGCTTTTATTCAGGATATGGATAGCTTGATTGTACACCAATCGGCTTATGCAGAACCTATTCCTCAAGAAACTGTAAAAGTGAGTATTGTTGATGTCCGCAATATGCCGGCTTCGTCGTGCGACCCTAATTTTTCGGCAACCGTACGTTTTATGAATTTAGGCAGCGATACGCTTACTTCTGCTAAATTACATATTTCGGTTAATGGAAGTGAACAGGTAACCAATTGGACAGGAGTACTTCCTTATTTTGAATATGCGGAAATTAACACGGCTTCTTTTACCAATTTTACGCAGCATTATCCTTCTAATGCAATAAAAGCATGGTTTACAGATTTGAATGCGGTTTCTAATAATAGTGATACTGCTATAACCTCTTATAAAAATCCGGATACGGCAAATTCTGCACTTACGCTTACATTGAGAACAGATGAAAAACCGCAGGAAATAACATGGAATATAAAAGATGGTAATGGAACCATTGTTCAGCAGGGAGGACCTTACGTGGATTCTTTGTCAACCAAAAGATTTAATATGACCTTGCCCAAAGGCTGCTATACCATTACATTTTATGATGCCGGAAAAGACGGAATTTGTTGTGCACATGGTAGAGGTTATGCCAAATTAGATACTCGTTATACCTCATCTACCAAAACTCTTTTCACATCGGAATATACAGATTCTATATTTACTTACAGCTTTACGGTTCTTGACAGCCAAATTGTAGCCATTTCGGATGTGCAGCCTGTTGTTGCCAAGGCAGTTGTTTTTTCTCCCAATCCAAGCAACGGATTAATACAAGTAAATACCAATATGGATATTTACGATTGTATTTTAAGATTATATGACGAATCGGGTAAAAAAGTACTTGAGTTGAAAGAAAAAACACTAACCAACGGAAAAATATTGAACCTTACCAATCTGCCTAAGGGAATGTATTTTATTCAAATAAGCAATACCAATTTAAACGAGACTTCAAAAATAATTATTCACTAAACAATAAAACAACAATGAAAAAGATAAGCTTAGTTTTAGCAATTCTTTTGGGAGGATTTGTAGCTGCACAAGCACAATATTCTACAGACCCTGCTCAAAATTTAAAGATTTCTACAAAAGGGAGTGAAAATATAATCCGATCAACTCCATCGGGTAATGTGTATATTTCCACCCTTGTGTATGAAGGAGGTGGTTCTAATATAAGCGGAGCACATATTAAATTGTACAAATTGGATAAATATGGAAAAACAGCTCCGGGTTGGGACAGTAACGGAATTTATGTAAGTAAACAACATACGGCTACTTATTCTACCGGATACGGTATGGTTGTACTGCCTGACGAATCTGTAGTTATCATACACTCTGATAGCCGTAATGATACCGCGGGAAACTATTTCCAACCTTATGTTTATAAAGTAAGTAAGGATGGAGATTTTGAATGGGGACCTAACGGTTCTAAAGCATTTACAGATGATACCAAGACACAAAGCCAGAAACCCAATGTATTTTTGAATAATGCAGGAGATGTTATTGCTACATGGAATGATATTTATCGTGTTACCGAAGATACACTATTAGTAGAAAAAGTGAATGCTACTTTTGTGAGAATTAACCGTAATGGTGAGCCTGCTTATGATCCTATTTCTGCAGGCAATGGTTTATTTATTACAGGTACAGCTTCGGGAGCTTCGGATTTTATCCTTGCCTATAAAAATTCGGCTGATATACCTTTTACCAAAAGATTTGACAAAGATGGAAATTTAATATGGGCTAGCGGACAGATTTCTAATGAACCCGTATTTACAGGAAATGCAATACATATAAGCAGCGACGGACTGGATGGCGCTGTAATTGCATATTCGGGAGTTAGCGGCTCGAACCACCATGCCATGTTGCAAAGAGTTGATAAAGACGGAAACGTAACCATGGGATTGAATGGAATTCAAGTAGGAAAAGGCTATAAAGACCAAAATGGTATTCCTGTGTTAGCTGTAGATAAAGCTAAAAAAGCTATTTATGTTTCTTATGTAGATAAAGCTGCCGGATCAATGGCTCAAAGAGTATTTACGGCTAAATTGGATTATGAAGGAAATTATTTATTTGGAGATACCGCTTTTTTAGTTTCGGGAGATCCTATTACAGCTGTTGTAATTCCCGGTATGTCAGTAACAGATAATGGAATAATAGGATTATATGCAAAAGACGAAGCAGCCGGAGGATATACCTCTCAAGTTTATGCTTATGGCATCGATTCAACCGGAAATATGCTTTGGGGAAAAAACGACTCGGTTTTAATTTCTTCCCGAGTTGGATCTAAAGGTGGATTCTCTCTTTCAGATTACAATGCCGGACAAGTGGTATTGGCATGGGATATAATAGTATCACCAAGCCAACCTGCAAGTGGAGCAGGTTTATTTGTTCAAAATATAAACTCTAAAGGCAAATTAATAGCCGGCATAGCTTCAGTAGCTATCAATAACATTGCTTCTTTCAAAACTTATCCTAACCCTGCACATGGAAATGTAAATGTTGAAGTAAGCTTAACCAAACCGCAAAATGTAAGCATTGATATTTTTGATACTTTTGGCAGAAAAGTTGCAAACTTAGCCAAAGACCAAATGATAAATGGTACTAAAACTTTTGAATGGAATGCTGCTAATATGAACAAAGGCGTTTATTTCGTTACCGTTTATAGCGGAGAATCCAAAAGCGTAAGCAAAGTTATCGTACAATAATAGATTTTGCTTTGATTAATATCAAAAAAGGCAATGAGCGTACGCTCATTGCCTTTTTTGTTGTTTAATGCCAGTGTATTTTCCGAAGAGGCTTATGCTATCCCTCCGGCTGCATTATCGGTTCTTCCTGTGATTTTGCTCCGTTTTGAAGCCGGATATGACGGGCTTTAAGGTTCTGCCTGTAATATACAGCCAGTTTGTTCAATTCGTTTATTAACGGGATATACTCTTCGGCAGTGTATTCGGCGGCACAGTATTCTATGCCGTTGAACAGGTCTATAAGAGCTTTGTCGCACGCACAGCGTATTGCTTTAACATCCACAGTGGTAATTTCGCTGGTTTCTTTATTCCGCTGCCTCCATAGTTCGTCGAAACGGATGTTATTATTTTTCATGTTTTCATAAATGGGAGTCAGGGCAAAAGCCTCTAAAGCTTCGGGCATGCCGGGTGTACGTTCAATATCTTCCACCAAGTTATAAATCCGCTGGGTTTCCGAAGTTTCGTTGTCCGAAGCAATATCGCGTCCATGCTTATCAAACAGATGGGTAAGCATTTTAGAAACCTCGTTCATGGCAGGGATAGCCAAATGGCTATAGGTGCGTTCGGTACGGATAATGGCATTTACCGCTTCATCGCGCTGGCGTTCGCAGTCGTTTTTTTCTTGCGAAGCATGCCATCTGCGTTCATGGGCTTCAATCTTATCCAATTCGGGCAAAAAAGCTTTGAGGGCATCAAGGCGCCGGGTTATCCGCAGGGATTCGGGAAAATAACGTTCAATAATGTTGATAATACGAGGAACCACCAAAGTGTATTCCATGTTGCGAAGGCGCGTAATTCTAAAGCGTTCGATTTTTAAATTTTCCATTTTGTTTTGGTTTTAATGGTTTGGAAACTTATTTTAATTTGTCGGTAGAGCCGACGGAACGTTTTTTTCTAAATCATATCAGTTTAACAGAGCGAAAAGGTATTTTAATTCTAAAATGACTCAGAGTAGGGTACGATAAGCTGTTTTTTTTCTAAATCATGTCAGCGTACCATACGAAAAGGCGTTTTAATTTTAAAATGTTTCAGCGTAGGGTAAGAAATGGTATTTTAATTCTAAAATGACTCAGCGTAGGGTACAATAAGCTGTTTTTTTCTAAATCTTGCAGGGCAGAGGGTGCCGGAATTCTGAAATTCCGGTTTTATTCCTTTACCACCTGCTAAGGTTTATAAGATAAAAAAAATATTGCGTAAGCTGCGAGTAAGAACCCCATGCAAAAAGTTCATACATCCTAAATTCATCATAACAAAGCCTCCCAAATATGGCTTCATTCGTTAAAACTTTAAAGAACAAGAAAACTGTATAAATTAAATTCTAAATCCTATAGATAGCCGCACATAGCGATTATACAAATTATTATCATATTCATCTATATCCCTGAATCCGAATTTATAATCACATTTTACCAATAAATTGTGGTTATAAACAGGTATTGCGAAACCGATTCCTAAAGATGTGCCATAATTGAAATTTTTAACGGAAGCATCTTTATATCCATAAGATTGAGAAACTCCGCTTTCGTGATTATAAGCAGTATAATTGCCTTTCATTTTCGAAAAAATAAGGGCATCTATAAAAGCTCCTGCTTCGACGAAGAAACCGAAATTTGAAAAGAAATTATATCGGAAAACCAAAGGAACAGAAAAATTATTGAGATAATAAGTCATTTGGTCTGAATAGGTATCGGGTCTATCTGTAATCATATGTTTTGTATAAATGGAAGTGCGGTCGTATTCTAAACCTGATACAACATTTAGTTTCTTATCCGGTCTAAATACATAGTTAAACCCCAGCCCGAATCCTAATCTATTTTCTGTATTAGCGTTTGCAATTGTAGTGGAATTTACCGAAAGATTAAATTCATAGGATGCTATCCTGCATGCTTTTTGACTAAAGCTAGCAATACTTGATAACATAACTATCATTGAAATTACATATTTCATAATCCTATTATTAATTTCATATACTAGGGTCTATTTTAGCCCAACTACCTCTTAGCTTATTTTACAGCCTCTGGCAAACCGGGAACATTTCATTAAACAATCCTATATCAATTATTTGATAGGATTCTAAATTAATTTGAACTAACTTCTAAACTGCTACCCGACTGCATTTCAAATCCATTTTGAATGATAACAGTTTTACCCTTTAATGATGTAAGACCATTGGTAACTTTTAAATTATTTACTTCTAAATTACAAGTGCTGTGAACATTTGTATTGGATGTATGAGTAGCATTATCTAAAAATTGCCTACAGGTTTCTCCAAAAAACATAACGTTGCTGTTAATAGGGTCTAGCCAGTCTTTTAATCGTCTTCTTGGATCAGAACTAGCATTCCATGAATAATCAAATCTTCCATAAAAAGTATCACCATACGGATTGTCACACCAAAGATTTTCATTAATTCTTGCTGAATGTCCTATAATTAAATGTTCTCTATTAAACAAAGGAGACCCTGATGAACCTCTCTCTGGAATTCCATGTCCATTTAATGTTGGAATCCATCGAACTAACCAAGCATAACTTCTGTAAGCATAAGGGATCATATCATAGGTTGCAATTTTTTTTGTTGTTGACCCCGGATGATGAATCCCTACACCGCTTTTGGTGGGAGGTCTTCGATCCCAACCATTAAAAGTAATTTCTAAATTAGGGATGTTTACAGGGTTTTCTATTAATCGTAAAAGAGCGAAATCAGGAGACCCTATATCATAAGGTTTTGTATCTATCATATTTGCAACCACAACAGCACCTACTGTTGTTACAAACTGACCTCCTCCTTCATTTTCATAACCCCAAATAAAATGCCAAGAGTATATATTAGGTCTATCTATGGCATCATACTTAATATTGTTTACATTATCCATAATGCAATGATCTGCAGTTAAAACATAGGGAGTTCTATCATTGGATGTATTAGCAATTAGGGAAAAAGAACCACTCCATCCGTCATGTAGTAAAAATCCAACTCCTTTTTTTTCGACTTGCCAATTATCTCCTTCCGGAGATTGATTAATGCCTACTTGGCAATTTGCATTTATTGCTGGTTGTCCTCCGGATGCAGATATATTGCGGTATCCATAAATAACTCTTGATATGGAAATAACGCCTCTGTTTTTTACACATACAGGTTCATAGTATTCTAAAATAATTTTATCTCCGTGAACTAAACCTGTTGCAAATCCTTTAAGGTCAAATTCAGTTCCTTTGTTATTCTGTTCAGTAAAACCGCCTATAAAATTTTTGGTATCAGGGTTGTAAATGTAAAACTTAGCACCTGAGGGTAACCAAAATTTATCATAGCTCAAATCAATAGATTTTGCATCAGGACAATAGATTTCCAATTCCCAAACTCTATCTCCATTGGGCAATGTAGTCCATTGTCCGCTATTATTGAGATTAAAATGGTATTCCATGGCAATACCGTACCGATGTAGATTATGGGTTTGTTTATCATCTTGGTCTTCTTTTTCAATTTGAGACATGCTTACAGTTAAAGGCAGTGTCGTAATTTGTAAGTTATTGGCTGCTGTTTTTTTGGTATTGAAAGCGTAGGGATTTCCTCCTGTATTAATTTGCGAATAACTAATCTTAGCTATTATGAGCAACACCGCCACGCTTATATATTGTATCTTTCTCATAATTCTGATTTTTTAAAAATAACTACTTTAGATTTATTATCAGAATATATAAACAAGTAATGACTTTCCATTTTAAAGTACAGAGGGGATCTTAAAGATTTATTAAACCTTTCTCCTGCACCGTACTCTCCGACTGCTGTACCCATAGCATCCAAAGTTAACTTTGATTTATCTACATAATATGTACCCCCAAATACATTAGCTAGTGTTACCCCATTGACAAGGCTGTCCTGACTAAATTTTATATACAGCAAACTTGTGTCAGTATTTGCTACCGGACTGATTTTACATAGATCCCTATCTACAAATGCTTCTACATTCCATTTTCCGGTTAAACTTCCTCTTTCGATGTCTTCAATATTGGTAGAAATACCTTTATAGGGACAATTTCCTATAATGCCGTCGGGTTTCTGAAAAATAGCCACTTGTTTTTTATCAGCAGAAAAAACAAATAGATAATGCCCTTCGATATTGTAATACAGGCTTTCTCCTGTCTTAAAGAAGTTGATATAACGAGTTGCATATTCATGTTCCTTTCCTATCCAAAGTGTATGATCCTGAAATGTTATTCTGCCTGTACCCGTTTGATATTGCCCACGCAGCGTATTATTCATCGTATATATTTTATAATCTTTACTTTGATACATCTCTAAAGTCAGCCAGCCGTCTAGTTCTATAGGCACATAATTTATTGTACATGAATCCATATTTAAAAATGCTTCTAATGTCCAATCGGCAACAGGACTTTCTGTTTCACTTTCATCAATCCGGACAGGAATACCGGCATAAGTACAACTAGGAGGCTTGGGCAAATCCGTTTTCTTAAAAATCAATACTTGTTTTTTATCCGTGGAAAAGAGAAATAGATAATTATTTTCAATATTATAATGCTGGATTAAAGGGATGAGTTCTAAAAATTTGTTTCCTTGCGGTGTATCTTGTGTATGTGTGCTGATTACATCTATAAAATTAATACCTGATTTATTAATCTGGTAAGTTCCTTTAACATCATTAATTCCTGTATAACCATACAGGCTATCTTGTGTAAAAATAACATACATTTCCTGAGAAGTATTTACTTCTGTAGCTTGGCAAGAATCTGTATTAAAGAATGCTTCCAGTACCCATTTGCCTTGCAGGCTGTCTATTTCATTATCATGTACCTTTACAGTAATATTTTTATAAGTACATTCATTAGGGCTTTCATTGGGTGTTACAGGATCTTTTTCTACGCAGCCATTCAGGCTGTATAATCCGATTAAACATAATAGTATATAAATTTTCTTCATAGCTCTATTTTTTATTCTGTTAAAATCATCCTTTTGGTATCTATCAGCTCGTTATCTATAACCAAAGTGTATAGATACAGCAGAACTCTTCAACTGAGAAGGGAAGTGGCCTTTCTGCAGCGAAACGGGAACTCCTCCTAAACTTTGTTGTGCCTGTATTTCGATACACATAGCGATAAACAGTACAAGTGGAATTATAATTTTAATTTTTACTTTCATATAATTTGGGGCATTAATCATCTAAAAATTATGTTTAATAATAGATACTCATTTTCAGAATAATATAAGCAAAGCCCTTTCGCAGTAATGTTGTACTTAAACATACGATACATGCACATCATGAATTCTGGAGAATCATCTTTTGCCTTGGTTCCTCCTATGACTCCCATGCTTATGGTTTTTGTCAGGCTATCTGCATGATAGCTAGCATAGAGGGAGTTCCTTTGAGTGCTAATATAAATTGTGTCTTGAGAAAATCCTATTCCATAGCGGTTTTTATAGGCTTCACTTACTAATTCAATTTGCTGTGTACTGTCGTTGGCATAACCTACAAATCTCCAACCATTTTGTAAAGATAATTGTAAATATCGAGGATCGTCAGGAATGGTGTTTAAAGGCACAGTTTTATATTGATTTTTAGTAGTTTGTTTTGGTCTAGTTTCGCTTTTTTGGCACATACTATACAAAGATAATGAGCAAAAAGAAAGCAATATAACATGGCTTATTTTCATGATTCTTTGCTTTTTGTGATTATTAGAAATTAAAATACAAGGTAACCGGAAATATATACTTTTCAGGTAAAAGTTTGGGCTTGTGCTATTGGAGAGGGTTTTTGCCAATACAATAGCCCTAAACAATATGCTTGTTTTTGCAGATGTAGTAGATGGAAATAAATGGGGGCAATCTTAAAAAAGAAGTAGTGAAAATTTGATTTTTTGTATTTTGTAAGTTTTGCCATATACACACTACAGACATAAACCTGAAAGGGTTTAGATTTAATAGCAGAGAGAGGGCTTTCTCTGTGTGTTTACATATATGTTTTACAAAAGACGGCATAACCATAAATGTTAAAGAAACGTTTATAAAGAATGCACTAAATATAGGAAGCAAAAGTACAAATATAATTTTTAATATTCCAAATTATTTATCAATTATTTCTTAATAGAGAATATAAATTATTTATTTGCAATAGAAAATTTTTCATTGCAGATGAATTTTGCCAATTTTTTTGATAAATCTATGGGCAGAATCGGCTTGCCTATCACTTTTCCCTAAAAAACTTTCTATCACAGTAGAATTTAAAGAAAACCAACCTCAACACCCTTTATTCTAATATAATCCTTATAACAAACTCCGGTTAATTGTAGAAGTTTACAAATCTCAAGGAGATACTAAATTAAATAAGCACGAT
>JAVBQU010000136.1:0-7504 GCA_031548675.1 Bacteroidales bacterium | reverse complement strand
GATCCCTGTCGCTGCAAAATTAATAAAAAGAGGTCATGGAATTTTCAGAATAAAAATTTCGTTACTTCCTTAAATCCAATACAATCTCTTTAACATATTTCTATGTACATTGTTTCCGGTTCTTTACGGGTAGAATTTGCTTTTATGAATTTATTTCCAGCTATGCGGTAGATGATTCCTCCAAAATGTCGAGCGTGCTGCGGGCATACAGCGATACAGCGGGCACACGCGAAACATTTACTTCCGAGGGTGATTTTAGGATTAAATGCAGGAATGGCATTTGTAGGACACAATTTTACACATAACCCGCATTTGTTGCATGTCTTATCGGTTTTCGGGGAGAGAGGTACTTTGCCGGGTTTTTTATAGGGATGCTTGCCTTTTACCTTAATACTTGGAAGGTTGTTTGTATTATCCAATGCGGAAATCAATGTTGCACTTTTTTCGCCAAATGTTCTAATCGCATCTTTATCCTTTTCATCGGGACGATTAGCAGCCACAACCGGAAATATGGAATGTTGTGCTATAAATGCAGCTGCGGAAACAACGATAAAGCCATTCGCCTGAACAGTGTCTTTCAATTCTAGTAAAGCATCTTCGTAATCACGGTTTCCATATACACATACGATAATGGCTGGTGTATTGCACCCTTTGAATCTTTGTAAAGACTTATCGGCAACAGCAGGTATCCTCCCCGCATAAACAGGCATTCCAACAATGAGCAAGTCATTTGCTGCCATCTGAATATCTTCTTTCAAATCGCTTTTAGTAATATCATACTTCTCTACAGATGTAGGACTACATTGTTTGGCGATTAACTCAATTATTTGCTTTGTACTTGCTGTGGCACTAAACCATACAAGATGTGTTTTTTCGATTTTCATTTCAGTTGTTGTTTCTTCCTGTTAATTTCTTAGCCAAGCAATAAATAAATGCTTTAGAATAATAAATAAAATGTAAATAATTGGTCGTCCAACTGTATGCTATTTTACTTCGGAACATTCCGCTAACAAAGTCTGTAACAATGAGAAAACCATTTGAGTTTCTTCGCTGAACAGGAAATTTTTATTGGGTCAATTATTTATCTTCAAAGTTATGATTTGATGCTATTGTATTTGCCATATCTTTATCTTTTTGTATATAATCCAATATTTGGAATGCCAAACTAATTTTTTCTTTTGATTTGCTCCATAAACTGCCATTATTTAAGATACGGATAAGTTCTAATAATGATTCGCAACCTGCATTTTTAAACATTTCACATGCTTCTTCATTTTCTAATATATCCGATTTTAACAGGCTTGGCAATTGGTCGATAGCCCAATATTTTTTATCTAATTTTTTTAAACCTGTTAATTCCTCAAGTTGCTTTCCTTCAGGAGTTCCGGTATTGGTAAGAAAAAGAAATGTGCGAATCAAAAATACATCATCTACTGCATCGCCCACTAAATAGCCCGCCTTTTTCTCAAACAGCCTGAATTCTATCAGAATTTTGCCGTTGTTATCGGCATAGCTTCTTCGATTTTGGAGCGATTCGATTAATGAAAATTGCAAAATTCCGTGCTGCATATCATAGTCATCATTTATCTCTACAGGTTCCATCATACGCTCTACCAAGCGATTCAAAGCATGTTGTTGTATATAAACAAGCATGGTATCTTGTGGTATGGGTTTGCCATTATTATACATGGTTGTCGGCACTTCTATTTCGGTATATTCGTGGTGTAATACTCCCATTACCCGAAAAGCAGGTCTTGTAATCTCATCTATTTTAAAATATCTTTTCTTAGAACTATAAGGTGTGATTTTGAATACTTGATAGATACGATTATCCGTTCTCGGGTAGTCTTCAGGATTAAGAAAATATTCGATACAATACACTTCATTTGTCATATCACTGCAAAAGATGGATAGCATATTCGTCATTCGGATGATATCATCCGAATATATATTTATCCGATCAAAATTTTCCAAATTATCTACAAAACGTTCTTTTCCTGCAAAATAAGTACCCTCCGGCGATAAATACACTTCTAATGTAATCCCTATCGTAAAGTATTCAGTATAGCTAATTGAGGGTCCTCCTTGCCATAGTTCAATTGTTTTATGTTGTAAAATATTTTTTATTGTATCTGAAATATAGTCTATCAGTTCTTTTTTAACTTTGCACCCTTCTTTGGGAAGAACCTTTAGCATAGCCCCTCTCATCTTATATATGATTTCAATATCATTTTTCGGGATTAAGTCGTATGCTCCTTCTCCGGCTATTAGCGCGCAAATGCTTTTCAATTTACGCAAGAAATCATTCCGATGCTGCGCCGCTAATATCTTTTGCTGCGCCTGATCATTTGCTTTCTTTTTCTTTGCCATTGCCCGTAACTTTATTATAGTATGTTAAGTAGGTGATATAAATTATTTTTAATTACGTAGATATTTCTATTCATTAGCTCATACCTTACTCAGCTGTTTTCCATAACCAAAATGAAATATATGGATTCGACCGATGCAAAGTTAATACACTTACCAATAAATCTTATTGCTTTCTTTGTCAAATTTTAAATTGGATTGTGTTCCAAACGGAAAATGCTTTTCCGCTTAACAGGGAGGCGGAAGTTATTCCCAAATTATTTTGTATTTTAAAAAAGTAATCTCTCAAAAAATAAAGGGATTGAAAACTTTGCGGAAAGCTGTCAATCCCTTTACCTAAAATCTCTACCTCTTCACTATCCCCATCGCTTCGAGCAATTGTGGTTTATCGTAGAGGGCAATGCGGGCGATGGCACGGAAATCGCTGTACCAGTTGCAAAGCTCATCAAAAGCTTGGTCGCGGTCAACAGTAGATTGTTGAGCATCTGCTTTACCTGCCAGTTCTTGGGTATAAAGTTCTTCAAAACAATTTACTTCGTCTAATTCATTGGTAAGACGATCGGCAGTAACATTAAACATAATCAATCTATCCAACGCAGCAGGATTTGACAGCAGGTTGGTATAGAACACTCGGCTATTTTTCAGCCAGCCCGAATAGCTCCTGCTTCGTTTACCGGTAGCATCTAAGCCTTTCAATAGTTCTACATTATCTTTAAAGGCTATTCTCACTATTTTTAGCGTTACGATATAATTTTGATATGCCTTTTCTAAAAGCAGCTGGCTTTGAGCTGTGGATTCAAACTGTTCCCCATACTTTTTACTATGATAAATAGCTAATTCATTGGCTTTATCCCAAAGAGCTCTCCCTTCGCTTTGGATCCGTTCAGGTGTATAACCATATGGTATCATTCTTTCAATGATTTGGGGTGAGTTCAATGCCCCCATAATACCATTTTCCATACTGTGCAGCTTTTGTGCAATTATTTTTCCTGTCATTGTTGAAAATTTTTTATTATTAATAATTCCGAAAACTATTTATTCTATATCTTTTTTCAAAACCATTGTATTCTTTCAGTGCGGCATTATCATTTTTCTATGTTACATTGCCATTTTTTAGTGGAACATCATCATTTTTTCATGGGACACTACCATTTTTTAGTGGAACATTGTCATTTTTTCATGGGACATTGCCATTTTTTAGTGGAACATCATCATTTTTTCATGGGACACTACCATTTTTTAGTGGAACATTATCATTTTTTCATGGGACACTACCATTTTTTAGTGGAACATTATCATTTTTTCATGGGACTCTACCATTTTTTAGTGGAACATTATCATTTTTTCATGGGACTCTGTTATTTTTTTACGAAGCAGTACCATTGATTTGCAAAACTTCATAATAAAATTGCCGGAAGAGTTTCTGAACATGGCAAGCGGATCAATAAAATTACAGAAAGACAAAGTAAAAACATAAAAACGCTACAAATGTAAAAATATTTTTTTGTAATAAAATATTTTTTTACACAAATACAGGAAATAAAAACAAGGGTTTGTATTCAACAGCAAAAAGACCTATCGCTATGAGTGAGAAATGAGGAAAAGAATATTATTTTGATAAAACGAGACCACGAAAGGGTCTTCTTGTCAGGCTTGTTGAACTAAATGAACTTTTTGAGCTCATGTTTGTTCTGAAACATAGATGAAATTTTAACTCATCCATAAATAATAAGTTACAAATTTTAGAATAAAAAATCATGATTAAAAAGATTTTGTTCCCTGAAAACATACACAACAATACCACATCTATGGCATTATTAATTTTGAGAATTGTATTTGCCGGAATGCTGGTTACCCACGGCTGGGGGAAACTTACAAACTTTGAGGCTACGGCTCAGGGTTTTGCTCAGATGGGAGGTGCACCGGCTGCGGCGTTGGTAGTTTTTGCCGAGTTTTTTTGTGCGTTGGGCGTTTTTGTTGGATTACTCTATAGACTTGCCCTTATTCCTATAATTATTAATATGTTCATCGCTTTTTTTATTGCTCATGGGGCTAAATTGGTGGGCGAACATAATGGCGAAATGGCTTTTCTATATTTAGGCGTTTTTGTTGCGCTGCTATTAACCGGACCGGGGAAATATGCTCTTGACAATTTTTTCACAAAAGGAAAAGCTTAATAATAGACTTGGCGTTTGCCTGATATTGGGCAGAAATTGTATTTGACTTCAGCACTATAGTGGTCCCAAGCGGAAAAACATTTTCCGCTTAACAGAGTTAGAAATTGTCCGAAAAAATCAATTTTATCAATTGCTTTTATCATTTTACCTATCCTATTTCCCGAATCAATGTTTTAATAAACTGCTCATACATTTTTTGTTCTTGTTTCTGATTGATTGTTACTTTAGAAACAATCTCATTGCCGGATAGCATTCTATTATCCGGTTGTATTATTTCTCCACTGCTCTCGTCATATTCGGCAAAAACATCTGTAAATACTACTGATTTAAAAACATTTCCCCGAACCTGAAATTCTATCTCTTTCGGATTATCAGCAATTCGCAATTTAGTCGTTTTAAGCAGATTGGAATAGTTCAATTTCGCAATATTATCTTTGGAAATTAGCAAAGGTTCGTATCCTACGATCTTATCTTGTTTAACCAAAACAGGAATAATTACCATTTTAGCATTGCCGAAAGCAACAATGTACGATTTGTGGATATTTTTCTGCAAACTTGTTAGCCCCTGTTTCCATTCGGATAGATTAATATCCCCATAAACCCATGTGAGACCTTTTGTGTATTGTATGTGTTGGTCGGCAATGGCTTGCAATTCCGATTTATAATCACGTCCAATCCCGAAAGCGGAACGAAAAAGATTAGGCATTTTATTACTGCTCAACCATTTTTTGACAACCAACAGACTTGTTATAATCAAGAAGATGACTATTATAATGAAAACTTTATATTCGCTTAGTAAATTAGCAAAAGATTGCAGCGTTTCTTCATTCATAATAAGTTATTGTAGTTATATTCGTTTTTTGCATTTCACGATTGTGAATTGCATCGAAGGATGGTTTTCTTTAGATTTCATAGTTTCATCAATCTCTGCAAAATCTATTAATCCGTAATTTCCAAATTCCTGTTTTATGGAATCAGGCGTATAAAAAAACAATTTAGCCCCATGGGGCATTTCAAATCTTTCTTTGCTCAACAGCTTCCCTTTTCCATACATTGCATCATTTTGCGAGATGGTCGAAAACAACATGCATCCTTCCGGTTTCAATTGTTTATAGCAATCTCTTATAAATTTCTTTCTTTCGCGGCTATTCAACAAATGGATAAGAGCATGGCAGAATATTCCGTCGTAAAGTTCTTGGTCGAAAGGCATTTCGTTTACAGACCCATGATATATCGGAATATTGAGCCGGTTTTGTGTACGGGCTAATTCAATAGCTGTTTTAGAAATTTCGATACCCGTAACATGTATACCGTTTTCCAGAAAAATTTTTGCATTTCTTCCATAGCCGATTCCGGGTATCAATATATTCCTGATTCCTTCATCCAGAAAAATATCTTTTGCCATAACAGCAGAAGCGGATGGCTCGAAGCCCCACATAGTCTGCTTTTCTATAAAGTTTGTTTCCCAAAATTCTTCCATGCTTATAATGTTTATCTTTTATAGCTGTTTAAAATAAATATAGATTGGCTTCCTGCTTCGTCATTCTGACTCGCAGTGACGCTCTGAATCTTGCTTTCACTATTTCCCTGAGAGTTCTTATTTAAAGTAATTTACACCTTATCTTAATCTCTCAATTTTACAGCTTTCCCCGTTTTGGCACTTTGGATGGCAGCTTCCAAAATTTCGACCACAATAAGATTATTTTCTAACGACGATAAATCGGTAGGTTTTATAGTGATTTCTTTTTGTACTGCTGCTTTCAGGTATAAAAACGGATCGTTGTAAGGCTCTGTGAGCTTAGATGCTTTTAGGCTCTCTTCCGTTTCCCCTGTCCGCATCCGCATATCCGAAGCATTATCCTGATAAATATATCCTTTGTTTCCATATATATGCATGTCCTTGCGGGAGAAAGGCCAGTTCCACGAAGCCATAATTACTGCCGTTACATCGCCATAATCGAGCACAATTGTAGCATCATCATCTACCTTCGGATATTTCTCTGGTTTATACTGTTTCAGTTCCGCAAAAACAGTCAAAGGTTTTCTTCCCTTAAGCATCCAAGTGCAAAGATTTGCCCCGTAGCAGCCAAAATCGACCACTGCCCCTCCGCCATTTTTTACAGGGTCGGTAAGCCAATTCGTAAATTCAGGTCCGCATCCTATTTCAATCGGTCCCTGATGCCCGTCGTAAACATTTATACGGGATATTTTACCGATGGCATTTTCGTTATTTACCATTGCATACGCCTTGTTATTCGACGGATACCAAGTAGTTTCGAAATTGGTAAGCAGCAGCGTATGATACTTACGGGCAAGCTCTGCCATGCGTGCAGCATGGTTGACAGAAACGGCAAGCGGCTTTTCTACCATTACATGAACCCCTCGCGGAGCACATGCTTCCACTATCCGCAGGTGGTCGAAGATACTCTCGTATACAATAACAGCTTCCGGCTGGGTTTTATCCAGCATGGCGTCGATATTTTCGAAGAATAGACTATCAGGTACTTTTGCCCGCAGATACTGGTTGTTCCAAAGCTCTTTATTCTGCTCTGCAATACCTACTATGATAAAATCGCCCCTATCGAGGCGGGCTATAAGTTCCCACACATGCGCATGAGAAAGTCCGGCTATGCCCAACCGCAAGGGTTTATCATTGCTGAATGCAGATAGCGATATAAAATAAAGTAATATGGCTGTAATTAATTTTCTTAGATTCATCGATGGTCTGTGATTGAATTTGATATGGTTTCTATTAGGCAGGTGCAAATTTAGCATTTTTACCCCAATAGATAACTGATGGACAAAAAATAATAGACTCCTTCAGGGAAATACCAATTTTAACAACGTCATTGCAATGACGCTCTGATTTTTGCTTTAGGATATTTCCCGAAGAAGTCTATTATAAAAACATGCAGTGCTGTTTCGAAGAAATGCTATCGAAATTCAAGCAGTAAGCAATT
>JAVBQU010000212.1:0-7468 GCA_031548675.1 Bacteroidales bacterium | reverse complement strand
ATTTAGTATACAGCTAATCGTCTTAGTGCATTACTCTTTTCGACTCAATGCATTGAGACGAAAAGAGTAATGCACTAAGACGATTACTTATTTGCTAATTTTTTAGTAGATTTGTGCACCGGCAGAAATAGATTTATGCGAACCGGCTATTAGTTTTATTAATACTCACCCTAAAGCATATACTTATGGCACTTAATTACGATTTCGTTGAAGTAAATGAGCTGAATAAAACAAAAGGAAAGTACCGCGCCCGTGCCGTATCCAGTGGAAAGATCACTACCGAAAGGTTGGCTAAATGGATCGGTCAGACAAGCGGAATAAGCAAAGCAGAGGCCAAAGGTTTTATGGACATACTTACTGATGCTGTACTGGACTTTGTTGCCGACGGATACGAAGTGCAGGTCGGCGATCTGGGATACTTCGCTGCTTCTGTAACCAGCCAGCTGGTGGACAGCCCGAATGAGATACGGGCAGAATCCATTCGTATCAACCGCCTGAACTACCGGGCAGGAGTCTATGCGAAAGATAAACTTTCGCGCGCAGGAGTGGAGCGGGTTCAACGTCCGCGAAATAAAAGTAAGCTGAAAGAACTGACCCGGGAGGAATGTGCTGAAGTTCTGAAAAAGTACCTGACCAAGAAACCTGTCATTACACGGACCGACTTCATGAGGCTCACGGGAGCGAGAAACAGGAATGCAGCCATTCGCACACTGAACGCTTTTTTAGAAGAAGGATGGTTGACCAAATACGGCGCGGGCAGAACGGTGGTATATTTGTTGAATACTGAATATTAGTTAGTTATGGTTTTATGGTACAAATGCGATACAGATAAAACGATGATCATCGGTAACCTTCTCGTCATTTTATTGCGCAATAGTTATTCGTTTTCCTCATAATAATAGGAATAGTCGATTCCTTTCATGAACATTTCCCGGCTATCGATTTCATCTGTAAGAGCTTTTTCCAGCAGGCGTTTTATATCTGCGCTGTTTGTAGCACTTTTTATCATGGCGTTCATATACTCGGTTTTACCGATTTTGCTCCAATCAACGCACTTTTTCAAGTTCTTTTTCAGAATCAAATCCAACCAAATGCGTGTGCTTCGTCCGTTGCCTTCCATGAATGGGTGTGCAATGTTCATCTCTACGTATTTATCGGCAATTTCGTCAAATGTGTTTTCAGGCATTTCCTCAATTTGCTTTAAAGTGTTGCCGAGAAAGTGTGATACTGCAAATTGAAAGCCGCCTTTTGAAATGTTTTTTTGCCTTATTTGCCCTGCAAAATCGTAAAGCCCACCAAACAGGTAGGCGTGTATTTGCTGCAAACTCTTTGTCGTTCCGATGTCTTGAGTAGCAACGAGGTTGCTTTCCCAAAAAGTATATGCCTTCTTCTTGCTTTGCCCGTCAATACTATTGTCGCTATAAGTAAACCAATCCAAAAATTTTATTGATTTTTTACTTGGGATGACTTTTACAAGCTCAGTTATATCGTACTGCGAATAACAATCGGTGGCGTATTTCTTACCGTCTGCCGACATAAGTTTCAGTTGTATACATTTTGAATACAACTCACTGTTCTGCTTTTTAAGACGGCTTTTAAGTGTCCCCCAATACACTCTTGGTCTTGGGCTCTCGGTTATGGCCGACACAATATCAACGACGGAAAACCACCATTTGTTGTTTTCTTCATCCCAGACAGCCCGAACTTCACGGTCGTCGAAAAAACGGATTGATATTTTGGCGTTGTTGCTCATTATTTACAATCCTAACGGCACTAAACCTAAGTTATTGATAGACTCATTCACATATTGTAGCGATTCATGTACTTTAAGGACTTCTGTATAATCCCAGAATTTTAATTCACCATTAAATTGGTTCAAGTCCCCAATTTCTTTTTTAATTTTCTCTATTTGTTTCTGGTCAGTAACTGCGACTATACCTTGTACCGCTTTGTTATTCTTCGCTTTCATCAGATTCAATATGAGGCTATCAATGGAACCCGATGTTTGCACTTCAAATACGTAAATCACTCGTCCCATATTGCCAATAGTCACTTCCCAAACAGCATCGACAATTGCACCAGCAGCTATTTTTTTTCTCTATTTCTGCATTAAAACCTAACCATCGACCAATGTTAGCAACTTTATCGCGAATATCATTATGAATGAACTCCGCTTCCTTTTTAGGTGCTTTCTCTATCTGCTCAGCCACTTCTTTTGATGAACTTTCTCCAATCGTTAATTTACTGAGGTTTGATTGGACTTGTAATTCTTGCCAAATAAAATAATCAACAGCCAATAAATCGGTGGAAGTTATTTTCTCTTCTTGCATAACTTTGGAAATGGTTTTCCCTTGCTCACAAAGCGATGCATACATTTTACCTGTAAACTGATAATCATATCGAGGCAGTTTGGGAATACCTAAATAATCGAAAGCAATAAGTGCCCTACGATTCCAGAGCAAACAGTCTTCAGAATGTGTTTTGCAAAGTAATTCACTCATCATGGCTGGTCCCATGCCTTTTATCTTTTTACGGAATTCATCCCAACGGTTCTCTACTTTATCAGTTCCCCAAACCAAATTTACCAATTGTTTTTTGAGTTGCTCCAGTCCATTGTCAGCAATCAGTTTGTCGATTACATATTGCTTATTTCCCCAAATCAGCATTGCCCAAAGTGGGGCGATATACTCGTAAATATCATCTTCATTCATGGCAAGCATTCTTTCCTTGGAATATGCTTGATAAGTCAATGATAACTTTGTACGTTCCGTTTGCTCATGTTGAGCTTCTTCCTTATTAGAGTTTAACCACTTTTTATAAGTGGCGATATGTTGTTTGAGAAGTTGGGTGTTCATGGAATGAAATTTATTATTATTTGACTGACATTCTATTTATTATTATTGAAATTCTCAATTTGTACATATTCTTTCATCAATTGAAATAATTGATTGTTGGGCTGAAACTCATTTCTTAATTCATCCAATATGGCTGAGTACTCTTCTAATTCTGGATAGATTTGAATCATAACATCTTTACTACCTTTTGATTTCATAAAAGAATTGTACTTTGATAAAACATCAAATTTGGAATCCGTTGGTAATACTCCGATTGCAGTTACAATTTTTATTCTTCGTTTGTTAAAGTCTTCATCAGAAATCATTATAATATCACAAAACATATTATAGAGCTTGTTATACTGATTGTAAATCGTTCCGATGCGAACAATGACATCTTGATTAAATAACGCTTGCGATTCTATATACGCTTTAAACAACAGGCTTCTTCCTTCCGAAATTTTATTTAAAATATTCCTTACGTTTCCATTGTTAACAATATCTATAGCATCTTCCAATTTTGCAGACATAATAATATCCAACGCTTGCATTACTTGCATGTAGCAATTCATTCGATGTTGGTACAAGGCGACCTTTACATCTTTTTCAGCAAGCAACTTCTGTAAGTTATTTTGGTCATCGCTTATCCTTTGCTGCAACTCGTTTTGTTCTTCACTTATTTTATTTTGTCTTCGACCTAAACGAAATGTGATAACAATAATAACGAAGGTTAATATTGATGTTACTAACAAGTTTAGCCAATCTACCATATTAATACACATAATTTTATCGATTTATTTTTTACTCATTAAAAAATATTTCTAACATTTTATCTAATAACGGTTTAAATCCAACATAATATTTTTTATCAAAATCATTGTGATTTTTCTCAATATGGTTTTTAATTGAAGTATGCAAATTACTCCTTGATTTAAATTCTTTGTATTTATTCATCTTTGCGGGTAAATTACCTACAATACTACTGTAAGAATCTTCGTGAAAAAAGTCTTCAACATAAAATGGAATTTGTGGAATTTTTATAGAGGAATCATAGGCTGTTGTATAGTCTTCTTGATAAAAAATATTATCAAGGGTGGAATAAGTAGCTTTATTATTTTCTATTTTTTTCCAACCATCAACTCCTGCCTGATCATAGTCAAAAATGTATAATACTTTGTTGCTTCGTGGAAGCAAATTAATGATTATATCTTTGAAAAAGGATTCTGTATGTCCGGCACTGCCTTGAGGGATAAATGCAACTTTGTTTAATTCTTTATATTTAGGGTCTTCGTTTGAGTGTATTTCAATCGCTTTTTTAATATATTTAATATCATCTGTACCCTCAACAACCACGGTATGTTTTGAACTCAAGATAAATGCTCCTTCAAAATAATTAAACTCTCCGTTTGTTAACTCTACTATTTGTTTTAATTTATCAACAGGTTCTATTTTTCCATTATTGACAAATTGTATATTTTCCGACTTCATTTTTTCCAAGAAAACAGGGGAATGAGTTGTTAAAATGCTATACCTTTTTTCATTGTCAATTAATTTAATCAATTCGGATTTTCTTGAAATATGAATATGCGAATCTGGTTCGTCAAATAAACATAAGCTATTATCAGTTGCAAGAATATGAATTATTGTGTTTGCTAGTATCATTCTTTTCTCGCCTTCACTCAATGCTTCTAATGAACTCCCATCTCCAAAACTTATATTAATTTTTGATACTAATCGATTTTCTTTGCCTGTAGAACTTCTATATAAGTAATAAAATAAGGTACTTGATTGATCTATAAAGCTGATACTATTTATTGTATTTCTAAACTCTTCAATAGTATATGCCTGTTTTTTCTTTATTTCTTCGATAAAAGCCTCTGTAGCAGTTCCCATCCATTTAGAAAGATTCCTGTTTTCAAAATCAAACGAAATTGTACAATTTCTACCGGCCATGATACCTCTCGTAAAATATCCTACATCAATATCTTCTGAATATAATAAAACTAGCATAGCGATCTCCCATTGTTCTCTATTTATATAAAACAAGAAAGGTGGTGCAAATCCTTGTTGCTCTGCTGTTAATTTACCACAATATCGATCATAAATTGGCTTGTAAAATCTTTCCCAAAGTCGAGTATCTTCTCCACTATATGAAGCTATGATGTTTTTAGGAAGCATTGTAGAATTCAGTTTCTCTAAAGAATCTAATTTGCCATCATTAATTTGATAATATTTTCCATCTAAAGCATAGCAAATTGTATAAGAAAAGTCCAACTTAT
This sequence comes from Bacteroidales bacterium, assembly GCA_031548675.1. GTDB lineage: Bacteria > Bacteroidota > Bacteroidia > Bacteroidales > P3 > JAVBQU01. The sequence goes on along the minus strand of JAVBQU010000212.1, from coordinate 2,355 downwards.
CTTTTGAATTAGGCAAAGTTAGATGATGTAAATTGCTAAAAATTGCACTTATTGCCTCAAGTATATTGCTTTTACCAGAGCCATTTAAGCCAATAAAAGCACAATAATTTCGAGTGTTCTCAAAATTTATAGTTACATCTGAAAGGTTTTTATATTTATTAATAGATAGGGAATATAGTTTAAACCCTGCAGGTGGGGTGTTTGAAGGTTTATATCTTAGCTCTACTTCGTGGTCAATATTCCCATATTCATAATTAGGAAATGTTTCTATTTCATTGTGATTTAATACACTATTTATATGCGCAACATTCCACTTTGTCCGCTTTTCATAACGAAATGCGTTCACAAGTTCTCGTTTTCTTATTCTTACGGATTTCTTGTTTGTTCTTATTTGTTCAAAAATAATTTCTAAGTCTTGTTGTGTCATCACTTATTCAAATATTTCTTTTTCAAATTCTTTTATTGCACTCTTTCGATTTTCTTCGGCACTTTTTCGAAGAGATTTAATCTTATCTTTTATGCCTTCTACCTGGTGTTCCTTGTCTCCCAAAACATGTAATACAATTTCATTTTGTATAGTCAATGGTGGCAATGGAATAGATAGATTTTCCAAATACTGTTTTGGAACCCTTTGTTGTCCTGCTGAACCTGTAAAATGATTTACAGCATCCTCCCTAACGACATTAGTTCTTAACAACAAATAGAGGTAATCTATAGATAGTTTTGCTTTTTTTATTCTCAACACATGAAACTCGGTAGAGCCATATCCTATCCCATTTTTAAGATTTTTGACAACTGTAGATTTACCATTCTGCATACATGGTGTTATTCTCGCCCAAATAAGGTCGTTATCTTGAAATTTGGTATATCCTTTACTTTGATTTTTTTGTCCATCTCGTAATTCAATAACCTCTCCATAGATATCAGAAATACATTCCATTGGAATAAACGACATCTCTTCGGATTCCTTATTGAATTTCAATTCGGTTTTAGGATTTACAAATGCATAATCTTGTAATTTTACATTGGGATATTCTACAGAATGAAGCAAAGTGTTTTCTTGAGCAATAAACGATTTTTCCACTCCCCATTGCTCAATATCTTTAAAAGACGTAAAATACAATTTCCCTTTTTCTCCCTTCTTCTTTTTTATTTCTTCTATCCCCAATACCTCAAACAAATACTCCTCAATTTCTTTTTCCAAAGTATTTGCTTGCTTTTCTTGTTCTTCGGCATAGCGTATTTTGGAATTGTAATTTTCAATAATGCGGGATTGTTCCTCTAATGACGGAAGAGGAATTGTTTGTGCAAGAAATAAATCTTCTTGTAAATAATGCCGATTGGTCGTTCCATTACTTGCATTTTCTGAAAATCTTATAAATTCAGGTGTCGTTGTTATTAGAGAGAGAAAATGTGGGTTGATGGCAGAGTAATCCACATCAAAAGTCCAAAAATTACCAGTAATAATTGCTCCATCCACTTCTTCTGAAACAACTCCAAAAGCACCATTTCTTGCATCAATTTTAGAAAGTAAAAATTGTCCTTTGGAAATAACAAATTGCTTTTTCGTTCCGATATTTTTCCCTTTTTCAATGTCTCTCAGAAATACACCACCATTATTTACCTTAATAGTAACCCTCTTGTATTTCTTATCATCTTCTACATCAATAGGGGTCTTATTACGGCTTAGAAAATTTCCAATTTTCACTAATTTGTATTGGTTGGCATAAGAGAAATTTGTGTCCAACATATATTGAACACTCCAATTGATTAAACCTGTCAACGATACAAAACGAAGATATGTTTTAGCTACTGTTTGCGACATCGTTTTATTTTTTTCTTTCATAAAACACTTCCGGTTCTCCTACTACATTTCCTTCAGCTATAGGAATTCGGTAAATATTATGGTTATCCATAATTTGATAGGTCACCTTTGAAAAAGTATTATCCCAAAGCTTGTTGGCCTTGCGGTAAGTAGTATATTCAATTTCCAATGGCTCCAATTCATTTTCAATTTCCGCTCCGGTGGTGCTAATTCCAGCTTTTTCGACCTCTGCAAGGGGCACTTGGTAATCAAATCGGGTTTTAATCAACGCTTTTATTTCCGCTTCCATTTGCAGTTCTATTTCTTTTTGCTTCGCCTTCAATTCTTTCTTTTCAGCAGTTGTCTTACCTCTCTCAGAAAGTTGTTGTTCCAAGGCTTCTAACTCAGTTTTATACTTTGTTACGATTTCTTTTTCGGCTTTCTTTTTAATAACATTATATTGCTTAGCTTCTTCTTCTGTGAATTTCTTAAAAAACAACAGACTGGGTTTAACGGTAGCACCCGAAGCAATAAATACGTCTTGGGGAATA
>JAVBQU010000002.1:0-21102 GCA_031548675.1 Bacteroidales bacterium | reverse complement strand
AACATTAAAAGTTTTATTATTAACCAGCATTGTATTATTAGCCCAACTTTCTTTTGCTCAAAAAGCTACACAAGATACACTTGTTGTAAAATCGTCTCCCCAATGCGAAATGTGTAAAGCCGCTATCGAAAAAGCTTTGGCATACGAAAAAGGAGTAAAATCATCAGATGTAGATTTCAAAAAGAAGATAGTAACCGTTATCTACAATCCTTCTAAAACTACGCCGGATGCCATCCGCAAAGCTATCAGCATGGTTGGTTACGATGCCGATAGTATTCCTGCAGACCCTAAGGCTTATGAGAAGCTGCATCCATGTTGCAAAAAAGGGGCTCATGATGGAGAATCAGGAACAACACAGACAAAATAAAAGGAAAGATAAAGAGGCTTTCTAATTTTACAATACCCATATTCTAATTTAGAATATGGGTATTTTTTTAAGCATAAACAATATCGTTATACAATTCTGCCAAACGTTTGCGAAGATGTTTTACAGCATAGTGTTTTCGCGATAACAAGGTATTAACAGCCACTCCTGTCGTTTCAGCTATTTCTTTTACCGGAATATCCTCCAGTTCCGTTAATTCAAATATTTCACGCTGTTCCGGCGGCAATTCCAAAAGTGCATTTTCCAATTCTGTCCAGACTAAAGAACGCAGATATTCTGTTTCCGGTGAAGGTGACTTTTCTTTATCAAACAAAAGTCCTGAAAAATCATCTAAGATATTATCCTCATCTTCGCTGTCATGGTAAACAGGCAACGATTCTTCTTTTTTCTTAATTCCCTTATTGATAATCATATTTCGTGCTACACGAAATAACCACGCCGAAACCTGTTCAATAGGATTCAACGCATCATCAACTGTTTTTATTAATTGATAAAAAACATCTTGCAAAATATCGTCCGCATCTTCTTTGTTAGAAACTCTTTTACGGATAAATGCTTTCAGTTGCGGACGATATTCTGTAATCAGCTGTTCAACATCTTGCTGTTCGTTTTGCTTATTCATTGTTTTTAGAAAAACTATTTTTCAGATTCAGAGTTATTATTGCATCCTCCGAAAAAATTATGCCCGTCGAACCGGCTGCCGTGAAAATGTTCGTGCCTTTTTTTAATAAACTCTTTACGTTCTTCATCTGTCATTTTCATCCATTTTTCCCGTAAATGACCTCCATGATGCATGCCGTGCATTCCATGCATTCTTTTATGCTTATGACCAAAATTTCCAAACAGAATGCGTGCCAGAACCAACAATCCTAAGGCTTGCCAAAAATTGATGGCAATTAATCCGAATATTGCCGGCATCAGCCAATTCCACAACAGCATAACTACAGCACTAAAACCTGCTGCAATTGCCAAGAATCCAACAGGCATTAAAAATTTCATTCTTTTCATAACCTTCATTATTTTAATTGTTTAATCTTTATTATTTGCTCTACCAAAGAGTCTCTCCATAAAATTTTTATATTAATAATCTTTGGGGAGACCGGAAAATACGAAACCGATTGTGCTATACTCTAACAATCGGCTTTCGTATTTTGATAAATTATTTTTCTTTTGTTTGTTCTGATGTTTCAAACGAACATTGCCCAAAGAAACCGCCACTAAAACGTTTATGGAGCATTTCCTTCCTTTCGTTGATAAACACCTGTTTTTCTTCCGGCGTTTTTTTCAACCATTCTTCACAGCGTTTGTCCATCGCTTCTACAGTAAATCCTCTTTTTCCGAAAAATCCATCCATTTCGCGGCTATTACTGTTCATGGCTTCCATCCGTTTATTCATCAGCTCAAGTTTTTCTTCGTTGGTCATTGCCGACCATTTTTCGAATAATTCTTTTCGTGGGTCAGAACCAAATGACATACTTCCAAAGAATCCCATTCTAAAATCTTTTGTCATCATACTTTTTATCTTTTTTGATGTTCTACTTTATTTACTTTTGAGTGCACCCTCTATTTATGTAGACAAACAAGCAGAAAAAATATTTTATAGAAATAGAAAAAGTAGCTGTTCCTGATATACTTAATTTTCTGTTTGTATTTATTTTACAATGAATAAATAAGTTACATTGTATTTATACAAACAACGAAAATCTATTGAACAACCAATAATATGGAAATAAATTTTTAATTTAATCGAATGGAATAAAAGAAATCAGAGGTGTGTTTTCAAAAAGACAATCAATTTTTCGGCAGCCAAACCTCTATGGCTTATCGTATTTTTTAAAGATAACGGCATTTCGGCAAAAGTTTTATCATAGCCTTTGGGAAGAAAAACAGGGTCGTAGCCAAATCCTTCAACTCCGCGTTCTTCTGTAAGTATAGTACCTTCTACAACTCCTTCAAACTGATATTCTTTTCCTTCTAAAATTAATGAAATGACGGTTCTAAATCGGGCTTCCCGATTTTCAATTCCTTGCATAGCTGCAAGTAATTTTTTAATGTTGTCATCGAATGTACAACCTTCTCCTGCATAGCGGGCAGAATAAACGCCCGGTGCTCCATCTAAAGCAAATACTTCTAAGCCTGTATCATCTGCAAAACAATCAACATGGTATTTATCATAAATAAAATGGGATTTCTGGGAGGCATTTCCTTCTATCGTTGCTTGGGTTTCAGGAATTTCATCAAAACATCCAATTGCATCAAGACTCATAACCTGTACAACAGATTGTAATACTTGATTGATTTCTTCTACTTTATGTTTATTATGAGTTGCAAAAATTAATTTCATAATTTCAAGTTTATCATTTATTCCTGTTCCATATGCCTAACTAATACTTTTACATCAGGATAGCGTTTTTGTAAGCGTTTGCTCAAATTTTCTGCACAAAATACCGAACGATGCTGTCCTCCTGTGCATCCAAAATTTACCATTAAATTCTGAAATTTCCGGTTTCGATACACATCTACAGACTGACAAACTAAGGCTTCTACTGTATTTAAGAAAGTGGTTACTTCGGATTCTTTATGTAAAAATTCTATCACTTCTTTATTTTTTCCTGTAAGCTGCTTATATTCGTCATATCTTCCGGGATTAGGCAAGGCTCTGCAATCAAATACAAAACCGCCTCCATTTCCCGATTCATCTTCGGGTATATTTCTTCTGTACGAAAAGCTATTTATTGAAATTGTAAGTACTGTTTGTTCTTGGGCTATTTTATGCAATTCTTCGGATTCTACAAGTAATTGTAAGGCTTGCAGCAGGCTAGGTATTTTTATAGGTAATTCAGCCTGTTTCAGCAAATATTCTATATTTGCTAAAGCTGGTGGAATACTTTGCAGAAAATGTGCTTTTTTCTCATAAAATCCCCGAAATCCATAAGTTCCCATAGCTTGCATAATACGGATAAAAACATATCCGTAAAAATATGCTTTAAACGATGTTTCATCAACAGGTATATACATTTTTAATTGCTGGATATAATAATCCAGCAATTGCTCTCTTACTGATTGTGGTATCTCTGCTTTGGCATCATACAACAACGAGGCTAAGTCATATTGTAATGCTCCTTTTCTTCCTCCTTGATAATCTATAAAATATATTTCTCCGTTTTGGAGCATTATATTTCTTGACTGGAAATCGCGGTATAAGAAGTAATCACAACCTGCTTGTAAAAGGTAACTAATAAGACTTTGGAAATCATCCTCAAGAGCTTGTTCGTCAAAAGGAATTTTTGCTAATCTCAGGAAATAGTATTTAAAATAGTTTAAATCCCATTCCATTGATTGTTTATCAAAAGCGGCACGGGGATAGCACAAGGAATAATCTAAATCTTTCCCTCCATTTATTTGGAATTGTATAAGGTTTTGAATAACCTTTTCATATAATCTAATCGTATTATCTGAAAAAGGATTATTATCTTTATTTTTTTGGAGAAATGAGAATAAAGTCTCATCTCCTAAATCTTCAATCAAATAAATATGATTGGAAAGATCTTGAGCATAAACTTCAGGGACAGGTAAATGATGTTGTAAAAAATGATTTGTAAAGGAAATAAAGGCTGTATTTTCCTTCCGGTCAACATTGTAAACTCCTAAGCAGATGTGTGTGTTTCCGGTAATCCGGTAATATTCGCGGTTAGATCCGGATGCGGGCAAAAGAGTTATAGATAAAGGCTTTTCTTTTGCCCAATTTTCAAATATTACAGATATATTTTTTAGTTTCTCGTTCATGTTTTATAATAATTAAATAGGCTCAAAATTTCATATGCACAACCAAGGGATTCACGTTTTCGACAACCTAATAATTATATAAATCAAAAGCTTCATGAAATCAATTCAATAATCTTAGTTCTTATGGCTTGAAATTCTTCTGGTGTAAATTTTAATTTTTCACGTTTAAAATCCATGTCATGCACCTGATTGATTGGTACAAGATGAATATGGGCATGCGGAACTTCCAAACCAATAACCGTTATTCCGATTTTTGTACATGGAACAGCCATTTTGATAGCTTTCGCTATTTTCTTTGCAAAAACCATCATCTCGCCCAAATCATCATTATCCATATCAAAAATATAATCTACTTCTTTTTTGGGAATGACCAAAGTATGCCCTTGGGCTAAGGGATTTATATCTAAGAATGCAAAAAACTTATCATCTTCTGCTATTTTATAACAAGGAATTTCTCCATGAATAATTTTTGTGAATATTGTAGACATTCTAATTTCCTATTTAATTATTTATCTTGAAATTTCTATAATTTCGAATGGAATAATCCCAGCAGGCACTTCTACCTCAACCTTATCTCCAACCTTTCTACCCAACAATCCTTTTGAAATAGGGGAAGCTATTGATAGTTTATTCTGCTTTAGATCAGCTTCACTCTCCGGAACGAGCGTATATTCCATGATTTTATTTGTTTTCAGGTTTTTGATTTTTACTATTGAAAATAATAAAACCTTATCTGTATCTAATTTAGATTCATCTATCAAACGTGCATTGCTTATTAAAGTTTGCAGATTGCTTATTTTTGCCTCAAGTAAGCCTTGGGCTTCTTTGGCGGCATCATATTCTGCATTCTCTGATAAATCGCCTTTATCTCTTGCTTCTGCAATTTGTGCAGATATCGCAGGACGTTCCACGCTAATCATCTGTTGCAAATCTTCTTTTAGTTTTTGCAAACCTTCCTTGGTGTAATATTTGATTTTTGACATAAAATTTGATTTTTAGGTATGCTCTATTAAGATAAAAAGACCCTTTAAAAAAAGGGTCTTTCTTAAAAAAATAAGAAATATAAATTCTGTTATAAGGAGATTCTAGCTCCTATAGAATGTATGCCCCCAAAAGGATTTGTTGTTCTGTAGGCATACTCCAAAGAAATCTTTGATCCTCTATCTTTATCCAAATATGTTTGCAAAGTAAGACCTGCATGCAAACCTGTTTGTGCAGTGGTTCTATCTGTTGAATTGAAAATACCTTGTTCATAAACAAAACCTGCTCTTACCATCAAGATATGTCTAAATCCATATTCCAAACCTATAATGGCTTGATCTTTTGAGAAAGCATTTGATGTATAATTTGCTGCTACTGTAATTCTATTAACAACTTCTTTATTATCATCTCTAATTACCTCTCCATTTTCATCTTTAAATAAAAAATCATAGGCAGCTCCAATATTGATACATGTAGGCAATTCAAATTGAGCAGAACGTTGTTCGATAGTCATACTATAATCGGGTTGATTAAAAATAAAAGCTCTGTAATCATCTCCTGAACCTTTAAAACTCATAGCTGGTCCCCAATTTTTTACTGCAATACCAAAATGCATATTTTCATTTTCCCCTGTTAAGTATTGTATCCCTGCATCAATTCCTATTCCGGTTGCTCCTATATCGGTAGTTGATGTAGAAATCACTTTAAAGTTAATCCCCCCATATATCCTATCTGAAAACTTTCTAGCATAGGATGCATTAATATAAATGGTTGATGGTTTCAAAATCCCTCCATTACCGTCCGGAGTATCTTCGGTAGTAGTAGCTATTTCTCCGGCAGACATATTTACAAAGGATAATGATACTACATTTGCTTCTCCAATTTTTTGAGCAATTCCAAGTCCAAAATTATTTAAACTTGCACCCCCCAACCAACTTGTGTATGAAAATAAAACTTCAGTTTGATCCACAAATGCTAAACCGGCAACATTGGTGTGCAGAGCATCAATCCCTTTTCCATTGGATGTATTAACCCCTCCCCATCCGGCACTTCTAGCCCAGGGATTGATTAATAATTCGCCTGCTCCTGCTTGTCCTGAGCGATCTTTATTTCCTGCAAAACTTGCTACTGAAAATAAGATTATCGAAAATAATGATATGTAAAATTTTTTCATCTGTTTACTTTTTTGTCATTTTTAATTTAGTCAGATGGAACTTGCATGTGATTTAATTTTACTTATGTGTTTAAAACACATGCAAGTTACATTATTTGAATATTTCTTTGTTTCTATAGCTTATTTAAAGTTACTCAAGTCAGTCGGTCTCATAGCTGCAAAGAACTTAACAATTTTCTCTCCGGCTTGTGATTTTACATGAATAATATACAAACCTCCTGCTATTGGTATATTAGCGTGATTTTTTAAATCCCAATCAATAGAGGTAACCGGATCCCCAGATCTTGAACCTGATAAATCAGAAACATTTACTTTATCCACATTTCTTGTATCAACTTTAAATTGACGTATTAAAGTTCCATTTACAGTAAATATAGAAACATCACATTGTTGTGGAAGATTTACAATCCTTACTCTATTATCTACCTGACTTGTTTCATAATGCGAAAATGCATAATATGGATTCGGCACTACATTGATCATATCCAACGCTGATTTTGCAACTTCTGAATCATTAGTTTGAGTTGCTAAATTAGTTGTCGTAAATCTATATAAGGGCCAGTTTGCATTTTTAGGACTGCTAGCTCCATAACGATTTACTGCATCAGGGTGATTGAAATAACGATCGTATTTCTTTCTTACATTTAACATAATTGTTACATCTGATGCCATTTTTGTCGGATCTTTAAAAAGATATTCTGTTTTTGTAATTATCGGCATTGTAACATACATAACATTGGCATATACAGATGGTTTGTTTTTTGCCTGTGATGTATTATTAAGCTTACTAGCTATCCATGCTCCTTGATCATAAGCGGGACAACTATAAGCAGACTCTTCTCCACCTACATTCATATTAACATTTCCATTGCTTCCCATGATATATATGTAATGATTTCCTCCCCATTTTTCGAAAGAAGTTGCAGTGGTAGGATTCCATATCATATCTGCTCCATTTTCTGATGTTTCATAAGAATTTTCCCCAAACATTATATTCAATCTCTCGCCTGTTTCCAAGTTAATTGCATATCCCGGGAACCATCCCATTCCGGTTCCTGTACCATCAGGTTGTCCATCTTTCCCTACAGAAGGTGCTTTACGTAAACTAAATTGGTCTGCATTACCTTCGGATAAAGCTTTATCCGATTGCATTTCAATAACAGGACATCTTGTCCAATTATTTTGATCTTTTGTTATTACAACTCTTACGCTATATAAATTATTTAACATGTTATAATATAGCTGACCTGTTGTATTAGAATACAATTTAGGTGTAGGAGGATCAACATTAGGCGTATAAAATCCGGGCATGTGAGATAAGTTACGAGTAGGATCAACGCCAAATTTTACAGCAAGTCCGGCAAAGCGATAAGGAGCCCACGTACCTGAAAGCATATTTTCAAATTGCGCATTCTCATCCATAAATATTGTTGTTCCGTATGCATCATTGCCATAATCTTCTATCGCAAATTTTTCATAAGAATCATTAGGATCACTCGCTTTTTGATTTCCAGAGTGTATCCAGTTCATTCTAGCATTTGCATCTTGATCGGGCAGACCACTCAACCATTTTTTCAAGCTGTCTGAAAATACCATTGATGAACCCAAAATTGCATTATTATTTACTGCCCATACTTTTGGAGGAATAGGTGCTCCTTGAACTTCAACTGTTTTTTCGTATGAAACATCAGGGTCTTGTGTTATTGATACGGCTAATCCCAAATCAAAAACAATTTGCTCTCCTCCAACAGTAATTGTATTATTAGATCTAACTGTATCTAATCCTAATGCTGCATTATCACTCCACAATTTCCATGATGCTGAATCGATATTATTTGTATTTCTTACATCAAATGCAACATAAAAATTACCGGGCTTAACATTTAATGGATCAACTACCCTTACATTGATAGGACCATAACCTTGCTTATAAGTCAGTTCTTCTGCATAAGGATGTCCTGCTGGTTGTGACAATATATCTTTTATAGTTTCATCTGTTAAATCTAACAAGAAACCTCCATTTCCATGTCCTTCAATACGTGTAATCTGTGGCTGGTCTCCATATGAAGCTCTAACAAGCGTTCCGTTTTGTTCGGGTTCTGTTTTGTGAGGAATACCTACAATAGGTTTATTTTCTCCACGATCAGGTCCTAAACGTCCGCGTAAATAAGTTATAGTTTGTCCAACAGGCTGGCTTGAATTACCATTGTAGGGCATCCATTCATTATAAGCATAGGATACGATAGCAAAATAATATTTTTTATGGTTTACTAAAGCTCTATCTCCGGTTGCAAATTTATCTTCTGTAACTTTTAATGTATGGAATAATCCTGAATTACTACCATCTGCCATTATAACAGGAGCCAACGACCCTTCTATACCATCTACTTTTGTGTAGTTTATCAGTCTTGTAATTGCTTTTCCTGATGAATCAAAATTCTTAATATCACATTGTGCTATCAGTACCGCATCTTTAGATGTTCCTATATCTGCTACAGAAACAGTTTCTGTTCTTAATTGATAAATTTGATAACCTTCAAAATGATAAAATTGATCTACATTTTTTTCTGTTGACTCTACATAAGTAGTATCTCTATAATAAACAATACCACCTACATTTGTACTATCAATATGTTTGGTTATTGTATTTGAAGTAACATATACAGCCGGAATGCTGATATCCTTTTCTGTATAATTTTCTACATTATCTTTTACAGGGTCTCCTGATGTTCCAACTACAGGGTCAATATAAAGAATAAGTGTTTTATCCATTTCTCTAACCACTAAACGAGGTGCTTGAGGACCATCCAAAACTTTAAAACAGTTATCAAACAATTGTTGGCATTTATTATCTACACGCATTAATAAATCTACAGAAGCCATAGGACCGCCCGATTCTGCTTTAGCAAATGGAATACCGACTGTAATATAGTTAATAGCTCCGGGTTTCAAAGTAAAAGGTCCTGCAGACTGCATAAAACGTCTATCTCCGTAAGCATTATGTTCTGTTTCTTCTGACCATTCGCGAGTATATCCACCTCCCATACCATCACTTATCCATTCTGATTTACTTTTATCGCAACCTATACCCCATGCCCAGATATCGCTTTTACGAGGGAACATAAAATCGCACTCTGATGCACTGGAACCTGTTTGTGAATTGTGTCCATTTTTACCATAACGCATACGTGTATTATCTTTCCATATCCCCCTAAGCATATTATAATAGTCTGTATAATTTGATGGATCCCCAATGTTTGATCCGTCATTATTATGGTATACAAACCGCCTCATTCCAAAACGTTCGTCATCTACAATTCCATTTCCAAAGTTTACACCATTAATACCTGCTCCGCCTACTCCTGTTGGATCGTCTTTTACACAAGTCCATTTGCTTTTAAATTTATTAGCATCTTGGTTAACAGCAAATGTATCAACAACTTTCGGTTCTATAATGGTTCCTGCACTATCTCTCTTGTAATATGGTTCTTTTTCTGATTCCGATAATAAACTTACGTCTACCCGTGAATTATCTCTTCCATCAGGGTCCAAATAAGGTCCTTGGAAAAAGTCAACTCCAATAGCAGGCGGGTTTCCTTCATACGCTTTAGGAGAAGGTCCATCAATTGCTTTTCCATTATAACAGTATCCTAATCCTCTTTCAACATCGCAACCTACATAATCATCAGTAGGCTCTCCTAAATCGGAATCAACCCATTGGCTAAAGAAAGTTTCTGTCAAAGTATAGGTTGAGCGGTTGACGATTTCATAGGTATAAAATGTCATATTATTAATTTCATCATTGGTCGTAAACGCAAATGCTTGTGCACGGATTTCCAAACCAATAGGCTCTCCTTTACTTTCTGAGTGAACATCTCCTTTATCGTTAAATACCCACCATAAGGTTGCATCTCCTTTAAGTACTTGATCCACCAATTTTCCCCCAACAACAGGAACTGCACCGGGACCTGCCCCTACAGCAGTTTCTCTTGTTTCTTTCAAAGGAATAGGAAGAGGACGTCCTTGTTTATCTACATGGCTTGTAGGACAAAGTTCGTTATCAAAATCATAATAAGGATAATCTCCTTTTTTAGGATCGTATCTGTCATCTTTATCTGCATCATAAAATGGAGCTAAAAATCTGGTTTGTCCCAAATCAATATCTCCTTGCCAAGGCCAATTAGCTATTGCTTCTGAGGGAACATAACCCGGATCTTGGTAGTGAGCTCTATGATATTCTACATCTTTTTTGCTCATTTTAAAATGCTTGTCCCATTTATCACATTCTTCAGGTGTAATACTGGCTGTACCGTCAATTGTTAAAGGACCAGTCCAAAAGTCAACACCTACTTGACGAAAACGTTGAGCAGCAACTTTTAACTGTCCATTAATGTCGCGACCTCCAATCCATAAGGCAGCAGCATACATCGCATTTTTTCCTGAACCCTTGGGAACTTCATACTTTGCATTTTTTTGCAAATCCCACCACATATCTCCTCCTGTATTGATACGTGTGCGTACATTGTTCAAATCTAAATCCGATTTATTGGATGCAGCACGACAACGTTCGCTTGCTTTACTTACTTTGTTAGTAGTTTGTTTTGTCTCAAACTTATACTTTTCAGCATAAGCTCCTACAGCCAAAAGAAAGACCGTTGTAACAACTATAATTTTTTTGATCATATTCTTCATTGGTTTATTGTTTTCTTTTCCGATAAATAAAATATTTAGAAGCTAAAAATAAATCCTAATCTTGCTCTGATAGGCAATGCAATATTGTAAGGACTATCATTAACAAACATTTGATACATTTGAACATAAGACACAGGATCTGCTTGTGCATTAATGGTTGGTTGGAATTTAGGATCTTCCAATCTTCCATCATCATTATAGTTTCCTGTCACGGCATCTACACTAGGAATATTTCTAATATTCAATAAATTCATTATTTCAACATAAGCTTCTAAGTTTGCAAAACGACGTTTTCCTCCTTCTTTTCCTAATAGGAATGGGAAATTTTTATCAATACGGGCATTTACATAAAACTGCCAAGGATTGGTAGCATTGTTGATATCACTTTTTATTAAGCGGTCAACAGCTCCTACTCTTTTGGTATAAGGAGTTCCTGAAACGGCTTGTCCTGTTAAGTGAATACCCGAATTAGTGAATATTCTATATTCTTTTACTTTTTCTACTCCGCCTTCTGTTACTTTTCTTCTTATAATAGGTCCGTTATAATCTTTTCCATCAAAGTATCTAAAATCAAGATCAACTTTTATCATATGGCGTTGGTCAGTACTTAGAGGAGAAAGTGTTCTTAAGTTAGGATATCCGTTTTGAACAAAACTTAATTGAGACGTAGGATCAGAGCCTGTACCATTGGCAAATTGGAGTGTATAGTTGGCACTCATTGCTATATTTTTTACCCTTCTCAAGTCGTATGTCAAAGATAAACCCTTAATTGTTAAAAAGTCTAAGTTTGAATAGGTATAATATGTTTTCGGATAAGCTCCCGAAACAACACTTACTTGTATCAAATCTCTTACTTCTTTATAATATGCCGTAAATTTTAAAGCGGCTATTTTTTCTTTTCCTAATGCTTGTTGGAATCCTACTTCATAGTCTGTATTTCTTTCAAATTTCAAATCAGGATTTGTAAGTACAGCTGAAGTATATTTATCTTCCATATACAAATAAGACATATAAGGGAAGGCATTATTTGTTGGACGTTTAGTCATTACATCATAGTGAGCAATAAATACAGCCTCATCCGAAATAGGGAAAGAAAATGCTAAACGAGGTGACAATGTAGTTTGAGGTTCGTAATCCTTAAATGCATTAAAATTCTTTTCTTTGGTTCTGATTACATTAGGATCTGACAGGTAAGGTGTAGGTTCTCCGCTACCTCCTGAGATGGTTTTTAACTCACTATCATCAATTTGGATACCATTTTTATTATACCAAGTGCTTCCGCTGCGGTATCCCATAATGGTTGGATTGGCTTGGGTAGGATCATCTACATAAACTACATAATCGTTTCCAATATTGCCGGGGTGAGTTCCGCCCACTTGTCCAACAGTTTTAGCATCATACATTAAGTACGGGTCTTTCATAACCCAAGTATTGTTATCGTAACGGTCGAGACGAAGACCTACTTGGAAAATCAAGTCTTCAAATACAAATTTATCTTGTATATATCCTGACATCATAACAGGCGATGCTGCAGAAATGGTTCTACTGCTTCCGGTTTTAAAGAAATCATCAAAACTTGCCTGACCTTTGGTCTTTTTACCCCAAGCATCATAACCTGCATATCCTACTACGGGATTTCCTGAATTTAATAAATCTTCTACAGAAAACATATTTAAAGAGAAAGTACTTGGATCATAACTATCTATATCCAGCCAATCTTTATTGGTATAAATACCTGTAGTGTTAGTCATGCCTAATTTTTCTCTCAAATTCTTATCAAAAGTAGATTGGCTTCCATCATCTTTTAAACCATAATATACTGTATCCATCTGACTTCCGGGAACAACCCAGCCATTAGCCAAGTCTAACTGTCCGATATGACGGTTTTGTAATTGACGCATCAAAGTCCAAAGGCTGTATGCCCCTATATTATAGGAACGTGATACGCGTTGATCATAGTTTATACCCAATTCTATCTGATGCCCTTTTATATCTCCTGATACATCAATTCTAAAATCGAAGAAATTGGTATTTCCATATCCATAGCTTGTTGATTGAGGTGCATTTACATTACTGAAAAGTAGATTTCCAGAAGCATCTGTATAACTTCCCGGTACTCCACCCCCATTTAATATAGCACCATATAGATTTAACATTTCATAGCTATTATAAAATCCGTTAGGTGTATTAGTTACAGGAAAAAAACTATAATACTGCTGCATCCATTGGGCAATACCGGGGTTGTAAGTAGATGGTTTATAAGTAACCAAAGTATCATAAGTCCAATCTGTTAAGACCCATGCATTGGCATAGTAAACGCTATCGCCTGTTTGTTTATCTTTTACCCATACGCTGGATGGTGCAAAAGTTGGTGTAGAATGGGTTGTATAATTCCCCACATGTCCGTATTTGAATATGTCATCTCCAAACTCAGGGCTGTAAGTTGAAGAATAACTATTGGTAAATCCTCCGCTTATTTGATAATACACATTTTTTATTAAAGAATTGCTGCTGGTATCGGGTATTCTATGGATAAAACGTCCATAAATACGAGAAACCCGAGACACTGATTCACTTGCATTCTCAGCATTCAACACTTGATTTCCATATCCATTATTTCTATTCCGTCCATAGTTAAATTGACCTCCAAAAGTAAGGTTAGTTGATTTTGAAGTTCTTACATCCAATTTACCTGCCAGCTTAAAGTTATAGTTCCATGCATTGGTAAAGTATCTGAATGTTTCAAAATCTTCTTGTCTTAAATAATCTGTAGCCGGCTTAAGGTTGTAAGCTCCGTTAGATTCTTGTCTTAAAATATAGGGATTTTGCTCTAAGTTTGCTTTAACATCTGATTTTACTCTGTAAAAATCATCATAACGGGGGGTTGGAGATGTACTCATTCCTGCTTCTCCGGATAAGAAGAAACCAAACAATGCGGGTTCATCTTTCGATTTTGATTTTCCTTTTATAATAGGTCCTGTTAAAGAAAATCCTAAAAGGTTATTATTTGTACGATCAAAAGGCTCTGTAGTCATTAATTCGGCACTACCTCCAAATGTACGGGACGCACCTTTGGTCATAATAGAAATTACCCCTGCGGTAGCTTCTCCATATTTAGCCGGAATACCCCCTACCATTAATTGTAATTCGGATATAGCTCCTTTTGGAACACTGCTTGTTCCTTGCATCTTTATTCCGTCTACCATATAGACCTGTCCATCTGAGCGCATACCCCGAATAGCTCCTTGTCCTCCGTCAGCTCCTACCCCTACTCCTGCCATGGTAGCTACAAAAGATGACACATCACGACCGGGCATTTTTTTTAGGTCATCGCCGCTAAGAGTTGCTCCTACCTGAGTTACCCCTATTTCGATAACCGGTTTTTCACCTGTAATAATAATCGGACCTGTCTGCTTAACATCCGGCTCCATTTGAAAATCCTTAATAAGAGATTGTCCGGATCTTAATTCAACAGCAGACATTATTATAGGGGTCATCCCCATACTTGTAATTTTAATTGTATAGCTTCCGGCTTCCAACGCACGAAAAGCATACTTTCCATCTATATCCGTTATGGTTTGTGAAATTTGTTTTCCATCCAATGTTAAAATAACATTGGCGGATGGAATGCTTTCTCCCGGATTCTCCTTTTCTGTGACTGTCCCCTGAATTGAACTGTTTTGCGCAAATACCATCAAAGTGGTTGATAATAGTATTCCGAATGTACAGAGTAATTTTTTCAACATACGAGTGTTTTTAATTAGTTATATGTACTTTTTATTTATTATTTCGTTATATATAATGGCTTGTCGTAAATCAAATGCCATTTCTTCTTTTTCAGTAATATTACTGCCTATTGTTTCTTCTTCATTCATGCACAAAAGTTTTTCTTCTGTGGCATGTTCTTGTTTCAAATTTGGGAGTTCTTCCTGAGCTAAGGATTCATTTTCATTAACCATTTCTTCGTATGGCTCAATCTCTGCTCCTTGCATTTTCTGAATCATTTCTTCCCATGTAGATATCAAAGGTCGTTTTTCAAAACTTTTTTCCTTGCTTTCTTTCTTTCTACTTCTTAAATATAGTCCCAATAAAGCCCAAATTACACCACCAAGAACTATTATTAGACTTTTCATTTTTATAAAAATAACATAAGAATATAAACAATCTGCTGATTATCTATATAATAACTTTACGCTTTAATGAAGACTTTCCAAAAAAGTCAGGAATACAAAGTAAAATAAAATTCGTAAAACAAACAACATGTTTTTTTGTTTTATACACTTTTATCCCGAAATTTCATGTATTTCGTTCATTTTCAAGATTTAAAAATGTTGAAAAATTATTCTGCAAGTTCTATGCTTACGGCTT
Source organism: Bacteroidales bacterium (assembly GCA_031548675.1). GTDB lineage: Bacteria > Bacteroidota > Bacteroidia > Bacteroidales > P3 > JAVBQU01. Next base: position 5,716 of record JAVBQU010000002.1, on the reverse strand, counting down.
CCATTTTCCCTCCTAAAGGCGGGTTTAGCTTTGATACTTTAACGAGGATATGAGACACTTGAGGGAAGGTAATATTTATTGCATTTAATATTCTGCCTGCTGCATGTTCTATTAAGTCTGAATGAATTTCCATTTCCCGTTTTACACAATTGTAAACCTCCTGATAATTTACAGTATGCTTCAAATCGTCTGTTTGCTGTGCTTGCGCTGTATCTAATGTGAAAGATACATTTACTAAAAAACGAGTGCCTATCACTTGTTCTTCTTTGAAGCATCCGTGATAGGCGTAAAATTCCATATTTTCTATTGAAATCCTTGATGTCATATTTATTCCATTTTCATGTTATGGAAAACATTGGTAACATCATCGTCTTCTTCAAGCTTGTCGATTAATTTTTCGACATCTGCTATCTGTTCTTGCGTCAGTTCTTTTAAATCGTTAGGGATACGTTCGAATGCAAATGTTTTAATTTCGAATCCGTTTTCTTCAAGGTATTTTTGGATAGGTCCGAAATTTTGAAATTCTGCATAGATCATAATTTCGCCTTCGTCGTTAAAAAGTTCTTCTACTCCAAAATCTATCAATTCTAATTCGAGGTCTTCTAATTCGACTCCTTCTTTCATAGCTACTTTGAAGCTGCATTTACGATCGAATAGAAAATCACACATGCCTGATGTTCCTAATGAACCGTTGAATTTATTGAAATAGCTGCGGACATTGGCAACTGTGCGGGTAGTATTATCGGTAGCTGTTTCTACCACAATAGCTACACCATGGGGAGCGTATCCTTCGTATACTACTTCTTTATAATCGGAGGTATCTTTTGAGGTTGCCCGTTTGATAGCGCGTTCTATATTATCTTTAGGCATGTTTTCTGCCTTGGCATTCTGCATCAAAAGGCGCAGTTTTTGGTTTACAGCAGGATCGGGTCCGCTAGCTTTAACTGCCATCTCAATCTCTCTTCCAATTTTGGTGAAAACTTTCGACATGTTTCCCCAACGTTTTAATTTACGGGCTTTTCTAAACTCAAACGCTCTTCCCATAGTATTCTGATTTTATAATTATTATGATTTATATTTTACGTGCAAAATTCGTTTTTTTTTGCTGCTTATGCAAGTATGGGTTATTAATTTTAATATACCTTATGCTGTCTCTATCCTTATTGATTTGATTTTTAACTTATTTAGACTCTCCTTTGGGATCTATTTTTAAAAGCCTGAGCAATACGGGAAGTCCTAATCCTTGAATCATAAGCATAATAATTACGGTGATAGTGGTTAGGAAAATAATAATATCGCGTTTCGGAAATGCACTTCCATCGTCCATTACCAAAGGCAATGACAGAGCTGCCGCTAAGGAGACTATACCCCGCATACCCGACCAGCCGATAATTATACATTCTTTTAAGCTCATCGATTTATATGTTTTTAATCGGAGAAGATTTTCTTTAAGCCTTGCGTGTCTTTTTTCCATAATGGCAACTTGTCGCAGGGCAGAATCGGTATTTTTGGCTTTTAAAGCCACTATTCTTTCATCCTTCTCTATTCTTTTCAGGATGTTTTTTTCTCGTTCGTTTATGGTAGCTATTCTTTTATCAATATTTTTCTTATCCCATATTACGGTAAGCATCCGTATAATTAAGGCTATCAAAAATATCAGGAATGCAGTGCCTACTAAAGGCAGCACCATTTGGCGGGGAATATTTTTCAGGATATGGGGAAACTCCAAGCCGATGAGGACAAAGACCAAGCCTCCGAGTATAAATATGGCTGTGTCCCAAATGGATTTGGATTGCACTTGAGTTTGCTTAGAAAATTGATTTTTATGTTTGGCTATAATTAAGCCTACGGTAACAACAGCAATTACACCGGAAACATGAAATTGTTCTGCTAATAAATAAGCGACAAAGGGAACCATGAGATTTAAACTAACGGTAACATTGTCACCCAGTCTCCGATTTTTTACCAATAGTGCAAAAATCATCCACATGGCAATTCCTACCAAAAAACCGCCCATAAGGGATATGCCGAACATCACAAAGGCTTTCCAAGGAACAAAGACCATGCCGGCAACGGCAGCTACTGCAAAACGGAAAGCGACCAAAGCTGATGCATCATTAACCAAACTTTCGCCTTCGAGTATAATATTGGTTCGGTGGGGCAAGCCCAAGCCTTTGGTTACGCCGGTGGCGGCAATGGCATCGGGCGGAGAGAGTATGGCTCCTAATACAAATGCAAGAGGCCAAGTCATTCCGGGAATACAATATCGTGCTACTACGGCTATGCCTGTAGTAGTTAAAAAAATGAGGATAATGGCTAAAGTGGATATGGTATGCAGATTGGCTTTGAAATCTTTGAATGAAATATTAAATGCGGCATCATACAGCATAGGGGGTAAAAAAATCAGGAAGACCACATTGGGATTGATAGATACGGCATGAAAGCCGGGAATAAATCCTACCATGATACCTGTAGCTAATAGTACAATGGGATGGGGTAATTTTAATTTGACAGCAATAGGATATAGCCCTATGGCTACGGCTAAAAGAATAATAACAATGGTATACGATTCCATGTATTGATAACGTTTTGTTTTTGGAAAAGAGGATTCAACCGACTTAAATGTTATGCAAATCTTGTCAGTTAATTATCAGATTTACATAAGAATTTTTGTTTTATATTGATTGTAAATATTTTTAGACCTCACAGGTTTTTAAAACCTGTGAGGTCTTCCTATAATTCTACTTATAAAAATAATATCTTCTTTTATAATCACTTACATTTCATTATCTATGTCCCTCTACCCATTTACGGGCATTTACAAAGGCTTCCATCCAAGGGGTAATTTCATCTGCTGCTTTTCTATTTAAAGGATAGTGTGCCCATTGCCATGGGAATATAGAGCGTTCTAAGTGAGGCATCATGGCTAAGTGGCGTCCATCGTCGGAACAAACGGCTGCTACACTGAAATCGGAACCATTCGGATTGGCAGGATAGGCATCATAGGTATATTTGGCTGCTATATGGTATTCTTTTTCGGGCATAGGGAAACTAAACTTTCCTTCGCCATGGGCTACCCAAACGCCGATTTGACTTCCGGCTAAGGAGCCAAACATAATGGAATGGTTTTGGGGTATATTTAAGCCTACAAAAGTGGATTCGAATTTATGCGAATCGTTGTGCAACATTCTGAATCGTTCTTTGTGATTGGGATATATTAAATTCAATTCTGCCATCAATTGACAGCCGTTGCAGATTCCTAAACTTAAAGTGTTGGGGCGTGCATAGAAGTTTTCTAATGCTTTTCGGGCTTTTTCGTTGTATAAAAATCCGCCTGCCCACCCTTTGGCTGAACCCAGAACATCAGAGTTGGAAAATCCGCCGCATAAAACCAGCATATTGATATCTTCAAGGGTTTCGCGTCCGCTGGTAAGGTCGGTCATGTTTACGTCTTTTACATCGAAGCCGGCTAAGTATAAAGCATAAGCCATTTCGCGTTCTCCATTTGTACCTTTATCGCGGACAATAGCGGCTTTGATGCCTGAAGCTTTTCGAGTGGCAGTAATGCCATACTGGGCAAGTTTTCCTGTAAAATCGTTATTGAAGTTCAACTGCAAAGGCTGATCGGCAAAGTTTTTATAGCGTTCTTCGGCATGTTTTGCTCCGCTCTGCTTGCGGTCTAACAAATAGGATGATTTGTACCAAAGCTTGCGTAAATGGCCTATATCGAATTGGTAAGCGGCTTTCCCCTTTTTAATCCGCATTTGGCGTTCTGCAATGGGAGATGCTATATTGGCAAATGCAATACCTTCTTTGTCTAATAATTTTTCTAATGCTTTATTGTCTTTGGCTTGTACTAAAACGCCCGGATTTTCGCTGAATAAAATTTCTACTAATCCACCTTCGGTAATTCCATCTAAATTTACATCTAATCCGCCTTTGGCATTGGCAAAGCACATTTCTAATAATGCGGTAAACATCCCTCCTGCCGAAATATCGTGTCCGGCATAAATCATTTCTTTGTTTACCAAAGCTTGTACAGCATCGAATGCCTGAGCAAAGTATTCGGTATCTTTTACGGTTGGTACGGCTGTCCCCAAGCGGTTCAATGTTTGGGCTAAAGCAGAACCACCCAATTTGAATTCATCGAAAGAAAAATCAATGTAATATATGGATGATTGGGGATTATTTACCACCACAGGGCTTACGGCTTTACGAATATCGGATACTTCGCCTGCGGCTGAAATAATAACGGTGCCGGGAGCCAGCACTTTTTTATCGCCATATTTCTGAGTCATCGAAAGACTGTCTTTTCCGGTAGGGATGTTAATACCCAAATTGCAGGCAAATTCGCTGCATGCTTCTACGGCTTGGTACAAGCGTGCATCTTCTCCGGCATTTTTACAGGGCCACATCCAGTTAGCGGATAAGGAAATGCTTGAAAGCCCGTCTTTCATCGGAGCCCAAACAATATTGGTTAAGGCCTCGGCAATTGCCATTACCGAACCTGCTGCCGAATCGACCATAGCCAGCGCGGGAGCATGTCCGATAGAGGTGGCAATCCCTGTTTTTCCTCTGTAATCTAAAGCTACCACACCGCAGTTGTTAAGCGGCAATTGTATTTCGCCTGCACATTGCTGCAAAGCTACCTTACCTGTAACCGAACGGTCGACTTTGTTGGTAAGCCAATCTTTACAGGCTACGGCTTCGAGCTGTAAAACATTCTCGATATAGCTTGATAATTGTTTTTCGGAAATATCAACAGCGGCATACTTTTCTTCTATAGTGGTATCGGTCATTACCGTGCGGGGCGGTTTCCCTATCATATACTCGAGTTTCAAATCGAGCGGACGCTGTCCGTCGGGCTGTTCGAAAGTAAACTGCATATCGCCCGTAGCTTCGCCCACTACATAGAAAGGAGCCCGCTCGCGTTCTGATATTTTCTGCATCAGTTCGATGTCCTGCTCTTTTACGAGCAAGCCCATACGTTCCTGACTTTCGTTACCGATAATTTCTTTCGCCGACAGGGTTGTATCTCCAATCGGCAGTTTGCTGATATCTATTTTTCCACCTGTGGTTTCTACCAATTCGGACAAAGAATTCAAATGTCCGCCTGCTCCGTGGTCGTGTATGGAAACAACAGGGTTATTTTCTGCTTCGGCTAAGGTACGGATAACATTGGCAACCCGTTTCTGCATTTCGGGATTGGCACGCTGCACGGCATTTAGTTCGATGGCGTTGGCATATTCTCCGGTATCAACCGAAGAAACGGCTCCTCCACCCATGCCGATACGGTAATTGTCGCCGCCCATTACCACCACTTTTTGTCCGGCTTCGGCTGTACCTTTGAGGCAATCTTTTTCGGTTCCGAAACCTACGCCACCGGCAAGCATAATTACTTTATCGTATCCAAAGATTTTATCATTTTCGGCATGCTCAAATGTAAGAACAGAACCGCAGATGAGCGGCTGCCCGAATTTGTTTCCGAAATCGCTTGCTCCGTTGGAGGCTTTTATCAGGATTTGTTCAGGTGTTTGATAAAGCCAGTCGCGTTCGGCTATGGCTTGTTCCCATATCCTCCCCTCTTCGGTACGGGGATAGGCGGTCATATATACAGCTGTTCCGGCAATAGGCAAGCTGGCTTTCCCGCCTCCGAGACGGTCGCGGATTTCGCCTCCGGTTCCGGTGGCAGCTCCGTTAAAAGGTTCTACTGTGG
>JAVBQU010000247.1:0-3954 GCA_031548675.1 Bacteroidales bacterium | reverse complement strand
AAACGACATTTTCTGCCAAGCTGGCTAATTTTCTTAAATCCAAAAAAGGCAAAAGCATACTTTTAGTAGCCGGCGACGTTTACCGTCCGGCAGCTATCAATCAATTGCAAGTACTAGGTTCGCAGATAGAAGTTGAAGTTTATACAGAAGAAGGAAGCAAAGAACCCGTAAAAATTGCTCAAAATGCGATACGCCATGCCAAAGATAAAAACATAGGCATTGTAATTATCGATACCGCCGGTCGTTTAGCAGTTGACGAAGAAATGATGACGGAAATAGCGGCTGTAAAAGAAGCTGTAAATCCTCATGAAATTTTGTTTGTAGTCGATTCTATGACCGGACAAGATGCCGTAAATACAGCCAAAGCTTTTAACGATAGATTGAATTACGACGGCGTGGTTCTTACTAAATTAGACGGCGATACCCGTGGCGGGGCGGCTTTAACCATTCGTTCCGTAGTAGATAAGCCCATTAAATTTGTAGGTATCGGCGAAAAAATCAACGCACTCGATATCTTCTATCCCGAGCGTATGGCAGACCGTATCTTGGGTATGGGAGATGTGGTTTCGCTGGTAGAACGCGCACAAGAGCAGTTCGATGAAGAACAAGCCAAGCGTTTAAGCAAGAAAATTCAAACCAACGATTTCAACTTCGAAGATTTCTTAGATCAAATCCGCCAGATAAAAAAGATGGGAAATATTAAAGATTTAATGGGGATGATTCCGGGAATGGGCAAAATGTTGAAAAATGTAGAAATAGGCGATGATGCTTTCAAAGGTGTAGAAGCCATTATATATTCAATGACACCCGAAGAACGCAGCAATCCTGCTATACTTAACGGCACACGCCGTAAACGTATCGCATCCGGCAGCGGAACCGATATTACACAGGTAAATCAATTGATTAAACAATTCGAAGATACCCGTAAAATGATGAAGTCCATTAGTGGTTCGCGTGGACAAAAAATGATGCAGATGATGGGTAAAAGGTAGTAAATATTCTTCTTGAATTTTTAAAATATAAAAACATGAATCTCATAGACGGTAAAGCAATTGCTCTGGAAATTAAAAACGAAATAGCTCAGGAAGTAAGGGCAAGAATGGATAACAATCAAAAAGTTCCCCATTTAGCCGCTGTTTTGGTGGGCGAAGACCCAGCCAGTGAAACATACGTAGCGGGCAAAGAAAAAGCATGCCACGAAGTAGGATTTACTTCATCTGTTTACAGATACCCAGCATCCATTACCGAAAAAGAATTGCTCGATGTAGTTAATTTTCTGAATAATGATGAAGATGTGGATGGCTTTATCGTGCAATTACCATTACCCAAACATATTAACGAACAAAAAGTTATAGAAACCATAAATCCGAATAAAGATATAGATGGATTTCATCCTACCAATATAGGAAAAATGGTTTTAGACATTCCCTCATTTTTACCGGCAACCCCTATGGGTATTATGGAATTATTGAAACGTTCCAAAATAGATACAGTTGGTAAAAACACAGTCGTTTTAGGACGAAGTAATATTGTGGGAACCCCTGTAAGCATATTGATGTCCCGCAATCATGCAAATGCAAACTCAACCGTAACCTTATGCCATAGCAGAACCCAAAATCTGGCAGAAATAACCAAACAAGCCGATATTTTGATTGTAGCTATAGGCAAACCCGAATTTATTACCAAAGATATGGTAAAAGAAGGAGCCGTAGTTATAGATGTGGGTATCCATCGCTTAGCCAGTCCCGATACCAAATCAGGTTATCGTTTGGCAGGAGATGTAAAGTTTGCCGAAGTATCTCCCAGATGCAGCTACATAACGCCCGTACCCGGAGGAGTAGGTCCTATGACTATAGCTTCGCTGCTTATTAATACCATGAATGCTTCCAAGAAATAATAAAGAGATAAAATAAATTTTTAAAAGGCAATCTATGGCAGATTGCCTTTTTTGTAATCGGTTTTATATAGATATAATTCAAAATCATCATTGGCTGTTTGCTGAAAAACCAGTACCTTTGCCATTTATTTTGAGGAAAAAAGAATAATAAGATGTGGCGTAAAATAGCAAACTTTGTTCTCAGGCAAAGACTTTGGATTGTAATCCTGATAAGTATTATAACTGTCTTCATGGGTTATATGGCATCAAAAGTTAGTATGTCGTATGATTTTGCCCAAATGCTTCCCGATTCTCACCCAACCAGCAAGGCTTACAAAAATTTTAAAAATCAATTTGGCGAAGAAGGTTCAATTATATTTATAGGAACTCAAAATCATAAATTGTTTACACCCCAATACCTGAATGCATGGGGTCAGCTTTCCCGCGATTTGAAAAAAATTGATGGAGTAGAAGGGGTACTTTCCATAGCCAATATTGTAGACTTAAAAAAAGATACAACGACCAATACCTTTAAGTCGGTTAAGTTAATCAATGGCAATTTTGAAACACAACAACAGGTTGACGAATTTAAATTGAAATTGAGCCAGATGAAAGTATATGATAAACTCATATATAATTTGGACTCTAACTCAACCCTGATTATGGTTACTTTGAATAAAGACAAAGTAAATACCAAAGGGCGGATAAATATGATACACACTATTTACAATGAGTGTCATAAATTTGAGGAAGCCCAAAACGACGAATTGCATTATTCCGGCATGCCCTACATCCGTACCATCATGGCTGAAAAAATCAAGCATGAAATCATACTGTTTGTTATTTTGGCATTTATCATCACTTCGCTTGCCCTCTTAGCTTTCTTCCGTTCCTTAAAGGTTATAACCTTCCCTATGATTATTGTATTAATCAGCGTGCTTTGGGCAGTGGGATTAATGGGCATATTAAATTATAAAATAACCATTTTAACAGGGATAATACCCACGCTTATTATCATAATAGCAGTTGAGAATTGTATTTTCCTTATTAATAAATATCACTACGAATACCGTTCTCATGGCAATAAGGTTAAGTCCATCACACGGCTTATTATGCGTATCGGTAAAGCGAATTTAATGACTAATGTTTGTACTGCACTTGGTTTTGCCGCATTCATTGTTACACGAAACAAATTATTGGTTGAATTCGGCATCGTATCTTCCATCTGTATTTTATTGACTTATGTTTTAAGTCTAGCTTTAACGCCGATTGTATTCAGTTACATGCCTCCTCCCACCCGAAAACAGCTTTACCACTTAAATAACAAAGTTGTAACACATTTCTTAGGGAAGATTAAACAGATAGTGCTATACCATCGTAGATGGATATATGGTATTGCAATTGCTTTATTCCTTATCGGTTGTTTGGGTATTACGTTGCTGCGTACAGAAGGGCATGTAGTAGATGATATTCCCCATAAAGATAAGCTCTATACCGATTTAATGTTTTTTGAACGTCAGATTCATGGCGTTTTACCCTTCGAAGTTTCTATCGATACCAAAAAAGATAAAGGAATTACCAAGTTATCTTTCATGAAACGGGTAGATAAATTTCAAACCGAATTATCAGAAAATAATAACTTATCCAGACCTTTATCTTTAATAGAAGCTGTCAAATTCGGAAAACAGGCATTTTATAACGGAAATCCCGAATATTATACATTACCAGATAATAATGAATTGGCTTTTATGGCAGATTATCTACCTCAAAAAGGCGGAGCAAAGGGGATAATGCCTAATATATTAAATGGATTTATGGATTCTACCATGAGTAAAACCAGAATCAGTTTTCAAATAGCAAACCTATCTGCCAAAGAAATTGCCAAATTACATGATAGTGCTATGGCAAAAGCCATAACTATTTTTGATACAACCAAATATGATGTTAAAATTACCGGAACCAGTGTTGTATTTGCAGATGGTAATAAGTATATGACTCATAATCTGATAGAAAGTTTTATCATAGCTTTGCTATCTATAGCACTGCTTATGGCATTGCTGTTTAGTTCCTTACGGATG
>JAVBQU010000217.1:0-6065 GCA_031548675.1 Bacteroidales bacterium | reverse complement strand
CTGGCATTTCATTCTATTGTTTTATATATTCACGAACAGGATATTCCTCAACACTTCCGCCCACCTTTTTTGTATAAGAAATTTGACTTTCAAGTTGAGAGTTATCACAGAAATCTTGATAATCACTTGTTGTCAATGATTGTCCTGATTGAAGTTGAAACTTTATATTTCCAATTTTGCTAAAACAAAAAGCAAATTTTTCCAAATCCTTGTGTTCTATGCTATTAATCCAAGCTAACAGTATATGTGTCATTTTGCCATTTGTCCCCATTGTTGGGACTTTTCCTGCATAAAAGGTTGTATTTTGCACAAAGTTTTCCATTGTTGGTTGTTGTTCTGATTTATACTTTGTTCGGCATATTGAATAGGAACATAAACCCGAAAGTTTCTCAATTTCAACAACGAAAGCTGCTCCATAAGTGTTGTCCGGATACTGAAAAGACAATACATCGCCAACCTTAAACAAGTTGACTATTTTGTACTTTTTCCTTTTTTTAGGTTCAGAGTTTGGGGTACTGATTTTTTCAAGGAACTTATCTAGTTCTTCTTGTCTTTCATCTCCTACTTCCTTACCAAACTCATTAGTCCAATAATTTACGGTTGCTTTTTCTTCAACAACAGTTTTGACTTCATTAAGCATTTCTTCTGTCAATTCTCCAATTTCCCAAAATGCTAAAGCATAAACCGTCAGGCAGATTTCATAATCAAACTTATTAAATGAACAAGATTCTTTGTCGCTAAGAAATTGTTTTTGCAACTTCTCTGTATTCGCGCCTTTATTGTACATGTCCATAAAGTGCGCATATAAATCATACGCTAAATCTCCTTCAATAATTTTTACTCCATCAGTTGCCATGTTATTTCTTTTTTGTTTTTATGTTTATATTTTGGTAACGCTGTCAGGCTTGCACACAACGCCCGGCAGCTTGGTGGTTAGGGCGGGGCGAAGTCCGCACGATGCGTCAAGCTACGGCTAACCCCCGCCTGACGCCAACCGAGCTTGCGAGTTCAGTGAAGCTAAACCCATGTGCTTGTTGGGTGCTGGCTTTGTCTGTACTCATATTTATTCATAATATTCGATAATCCGAGTACTAAGTCCAGTTATTACTTCATTTATATTTTTCGAATCATATACAATGTAGCATTTTATCCAATTATTTTTATCGTCATATTCGTATGTGATACTTTCTATCAAATCTGGTTTTTTCCGCAATATTACATCTCCAAATTCATTGTACTCAAAAAAAGTATGCTCTCCTTCATCTGGCAATACTTTGTCATATTCACCTTCATCAGTAGTTACGTGGATAATATAAGGTTCATTGTGTTTATACCATTCTTCTATGATTTGGTTTTTCATATTGTATTTACGCATAATTGTAGTATTCTTATCATAACCTTTTATCTCTCCAATACAATTACCATTTCTATCATTGATAAACTCATTATATCCATCACCAGTCAGAAATCCGTGTTTATCATAGACTAAATCATAAGACTCTTTCCACCCAGAAGACAAAACAAGAACTTTGTATGAAATTAATCGACCTTGATTATTGTAAAGATATTGGTCAAATAGTTTGTACTTTGTTTCCTTTTTGACTAATCTTCCGTTTTCATCAAAATACTCTTTAGTAAACTCATTACCTTCTGTGGTATATACAGATTTTACCTTTCCCTTAAGATTTTCCTTTTCAACCATTGTTTTTCGATTGATATTTTGCGAGTTACAACTTATTATAGAACAGTATAACAAACAAATTGTCAATATGTACTTTATTTTTATGTTCATATGTTCTTTATTTTTCCCATTTCATAGTTCAAAGCTCTATCGCCTGCTTGCGCCCAACGTCCGGCGGCTTGACGCTGGCGGGGGATTCACTGCTGTTTGTACGGGCGGAAAAGTTCCAAGCTCCGCACAAACTTTCTGCGAGATTGCACCCCCGCTTGCGCCAACCGAGCTTGCGAGTTCAGTGAAGCTAAACCCATGTGCTTGTTGCACAACTCATATTTTGTAGAATTATCATCTATTTCTATATTTTCCCAAAATAAAACACGCTATGAATCAGTAATTTATATTTTTACAATTTTCAAAAACAACGAAAATTTTGACATTTTCTTAGTTGTGCAACAGCCACCCATGTTGGCTGCTGGCATTTTTAGTTATTATCATTTCCATTCAATTTTGTAGCATTATTTACATAGTATTCAAATACTTTTGTAAATAAGCTGTTTTTATCTTCAGAAGTGCCTCCCACCATCCAATCATCTGCACTCAAAGGACAAACAGAATGTCCGTGTCCTGTCATTGTTGAACCATTTTCATAAAATTCTACTGTCCCTGTGATGTATGTAAATCTAAAATGATTTTCTTCGGGAATTATATGCATAAAATATGGACTTTTTGAATACATTTTAGGATAATCTCCACTTATAATTGTAAATGAAATGAAATAATCTCCATTCCCAATCTTTTTATTACTTTCGCTCTCTTGCATTAATCCGATATTACTCAGATAATACTGTTTATTGTTAATTTCAAGCGTTGTTAATGTTTTTTTATCAGGTAATAGGTTCATAATGGTGTCGTTTTTAAATATCTTTTGTCCGTTAGATGATGTCGATATGGTCAATACCATGACAATTAATGCAAAAAATCCCAATTTACTTTTCGGTTTCATATCTGTAGAATTATACTGTTTCATTGTCTTTGTCCACCGAGCTTTCGCCGCTTGCAGCCAACGTCCTCACTTGTATTTAGTTTTCCCACTCTTCAACAGGAATAAATTTCACACCTGTCGGATTCACGGACATAATCAAGTCAACAATGGATTTATGATAATATACATAAGCGCTACTTTCTTTCCCAACATACATTAAACGCTCTACCAATGGAACTTGAGACATTAACTCTTGACTGATAACCATTTTATCAATTCCACTCCAACGACCGCTTGATGTTATACTGTCAAATTCCGATTCTTCTTTGTCCAAGAAAGCAAAATCCCTGTAAATGCCCGCAATCCAATAGTCGGAATATTCTTCTCCTTTATTACTTTTGATTACTGCCGGCACAAGTTGAAAATCTTTGATGTCGACTGTCTTTAGAACATCGTAAATTTTCTTGGAAAATACGGCTCTGCCTCCACTCAACCACAAATAATCGGTCATATCCGGTTTTGCTGGAATAGGCGGATTAAATGTCAAATGGATTGGTGTGTTTACATCAACCTTTTTCAACTCCCGCAGAAACATCGTTCCATTTTCATCAAAGTCGTCATCATTCATCAATAATGGCGATGAAAAATTGCCGCTGCGTCCGATTAAATAGTAATCAAATTCATTGTTTGCGCTCATTGTTTTTTGTTTTTCTGTCCCTTCGGACGGTTATTAATTTGGTTTTATTTTCGATTTTTCGGTTCACTGGCCACCACGTTCTCGGGCTGGCAGATAACGTCCGGCAGCTTGGCTTATTTTATCTTCAATTTTTGCAAATATGCCATACCTATCCACTCTTGACCAAAACCTTTTTGCGGAATTTTTAATATTTCTTCTACTGTTTTTACCCCTTGCTTTTCAAATTCTTCAAAACGCTGATGAATAAAATTTTCAGTACACACTTTTTTCCGAATACAAGTTTCTATAAGTTTTTCCGCTTTCTCTCTCGAACCGAAGCAAAGCACATAATCTAACGGAAGTACATGACTGAATTTTGAATCAATCCCTTTACTGATTTCCCAAATATGTTCGCACAATTTATCTACAGCACTTTCTGTTTCGGTCAATATTTGGAATAATGGAATGGCATAGTCTACAATACTCTCAGCGATTCCTTTTACAGAATTTTCCTGAGAAAGTCCCGAGATAGTCCATTCATATCTTGGTTTTCTTGGGGTGATATATGCCAAGAATGTGTGAAAGAATATGCCTGTCGAGTTAGGAACCCCTTGTTCCGCTCTCCACTTTTTCAATATTTTAGAACTGATGTCAATATGTGGGAATATTTCAAGATTCTGTGCTTGACTATGACGATTTACCTGGAAGATGATTTCCAATTTCATGTCTTTGTCAGCCGAATACATAGCAATACTTTTCCCTTTCGATTGCAACGAGAACTCGAAATCTTTCAAAGTCTCTACAATTCGAGTTGAAGTTACCAATAAAATATTTTCTTTTTCTGTCATGTCATCTGTTATTAAATTTTCCACTACGCTGTCAGCCTTGCCGCTAACGTCCAGCGGCTTGCCATTCGGGCGGGATTTCAACGCACAAAGTTTCAAGTTACCCACTGTCGCCCGCCTTGCGCCAAACTGCCTGTTAGCTGCCGGCATCATTCAATTAGTCCAAATTCGTCACCTGGGCTATATTCTTTGTTTTTCATTATTTTTAGAAAGGTATTGGCATGAGTAAAATTTACAAGATAGAGTTCCCAATTTATAGATAATTTCAGAGGGCTACCTATTGAAGGGCGAATACGATTGATTTCTTTTTTAGTCATTTCTTCATCGCAACAATCACAATATTTACTCCCTTCAAAATCTATAATGCGGCCTTTATGGATATAATAAAATTCCATTCCACTATTACAATGATCCTCTGTATCCATAAAGAGGTAAATAAGGTCGCCTTCTTCATTGTAATAAGCATACATTGTAATACATTCATGAGAGCCATCACGCACTATTTCTTTCCGAGAATATTTTCTCAACCGTCCTTTTTCGTCGAAATAAGTTCCATTAAATCGGTAAAAAACACTATCCTTATCAAATGGTCTAATAAAAACAGTATCGCACTTCAATGGCATAGAATCAATGTCGTCTTTCATTTTCCGATATTGTTCCACCATCTTTTTGTCTATTTTGACTGACTTGTCAGGGTATATTTTTTGTGCATACACCGAACCACTCAAATGTATAAACATAAGTGCTAAGATTATTTTCAATGTATATTTCATACGTCAATATTTTTTTTTGTGTCCTTTCGGATAGTTTCTAAATATTTACTTTCAATTTACGGCTTCACTGTCAACCATGTTCCGCAGCTGGCAGCTAACGTCCAAGGGCTTGGCGTTCGGGCGGGGCGAAGTCCGCACGAAGCTTCAAGCTACGACTAAACCCCGCCTAACGCCAAACTGCCTGTTGGGCGTTAGGCATTCGTTCATTATCAATTGTCTAAATCAAATCGTCCTACTTCAACACTACCATTACTCAATTTGAGATTTGCGATACGATATTTAAAATTCTCCTCATCTAAAAACGGTTTTAATCTATTTCTTGCGATTTCCTCACTTTCGTGCTGTCCGATTTGTATCCATTTAAAATCTATTTCCGTTTCTATCTCTAACGATAACGTTTTTCGCTCTTTACCATTAAATTTACTGTCACAAAATCCTTTTATATGTACAAACATTTTATCGCCAACAGACTTAAATTCTATTTTTGTACTATACAAATAATCTGTCGTTATACTCTTTCCTGCATTATGAAATTGGATATACGGCCGATTTTTATTTTTGGAAGGCTTTTCCCATTCAATTATTCTATCGGCAATATCTTGCCATTTTTTTATTTCATGCCTTTTTATTTTCAATAATGTTTCTGAATCAATAAACGGTAAGGTTTTATCGTCCACTCGTTTCCCCTCAATGACTAATCCGATTATCAGTCTTTCCTCTTCCAAGTCGTCAAGAAGCGCATCTATATATGCCTGTTCTATTCCAAAATTCTCACCATCTATTTTAAACATTTTTCAATCCTCCTTACAATTAATTCATTTTGCATTTCAATCTCCGCCACGCTGTCCCCGCTGACGCCCAACGTCCGGCAGCTTGGCGTTCGGGCGGGCAATGTCCGCACGAACTGTCAAGCTACGACCAAACCCCGCCTGACGCCAAACTGCCTGTTACAGGCTGCCGTATTATTCATGGCAACTATATATTATTTTACACTAACTTTTTCAAGCTACTTAATTGTAGCTTTTTTTATATCTTTGCAAAATTACCAACTAAATTTAATGCCTATGTAATATCAAAGTAAAAAACTACAATTAAAAATAAAAAGCAGTCC
>JAVBQU010000079.1:0-9524 GCA_031548675.1 Bacteroidales bacterium | reverse complement strand
TATCCATCAACCGTGCAGGTTTAAAAGTAAATTTTAAACCTGCACGGTTGATAATTTTAAGAAAATCAAATAATTGAAAATACATTAAGTATTATTTATATTTTACCATGTAATGCAAAGAATCAATGAGTTATTAATTTGCTATTATAATAATCTAAAATATAAATGCTTACACACAAATTGCAATTACATCGTAAAAAATCCCTAACTTTGAACTTTTAAATTTTAAAACACAAATATATTATATATTGATTATGGAAAAGAAAGATTTATTGAAAGATGTTGTTAAACATATCGATATCAAATCGTTTGACTCAACACCTATTATTAACGCCATGCGTGATATGTCGTTTACTTCTCGCGATACAGCGATTGCTACCGATATTTACGATCGCATGATTGAAGATAAAGATTGTTCAATTATCCTTACCTTGGCTGGAAGTACCAGTGCTGCCGGCTGTATGCAGGTATATGTTGATTTGGTTAAAAACAAAATGGTCGATTGTATTGTATCTACCGGAGCTTCTATCGTGGATATGGATTTCTTCGAAGCCTTAGGATTTAAACATTATAAAGGTACGCCTTTTATAGATGATAATTTCCTGCGCGATTTATATATTGATCGTATATACGATACCTATATTGATGAAGAAGAATTACAAATTTGCGACCGCGTTATTGGCGAAATAGCCGATAGCTTGGAAAAACGTCCTTATTCCTCCCGCGAATTTATCCGTGAAATGGGAAAATATTTGAGCAAAAATTCTGTGAAAAAAGATTCATTGATACAAACTTGCTACGAACATAATGTGCCTATTTTCTGTCCGGCATTTTCAGATAGCAGTGCAGGTTTTGGTTTGGTACACCACCAATGGAAAAATCCTGACCATCATGTAAGCATCGATTCAGTAAAAGACTTTTTGGAATTGACTAAAATCAAAATTGCTGCCGGAACTACAGGTTTATTTATGGTAGGTGGAGGCGTACCCAAAAACTTCGCGCAAGACACTGTAGTTTGTGCCGAAGTATTGGGTTATGAAGTTGATATGCATAAATATGCTGTGCAAATTACCGTAGCCGATCCTCGCGATGGAGCTTGTTCAAGCTCTACCTTAAAAGAAGCATCTTCTTGGGGAAAAGTAAACACAGCTTACGAACAAATGGTTTATGCCGAAGCAACTACCGTTGTTCCGCTTATTACCAGTTATTTATATCATAAAAAAGGCTGGCAGAAACGCGAGTATAAAAATTATACCACTTTGTTGGATGAAAAGAAGTAAGTATTGAAAATAAAGAAAATAGCCTCAAATTAGAAATAGTTTGAGGCTATTTTCTTTTAGAGCTTACCAGCCGCTTATTAATCATATATTGGGCAGTCTGCATCGTAGAAAACAAATACTGCTTCATATCTTTCGCTGTAGAAAATTGTTGCTGAAGTAAATCATCCGCTTTCTTCAATTTATAGGGATATAAGCCTTCCTTTCCGGTTTGAGAACTATACAGATACATCAATGAATCGCTCAAGCAAGCAACCGTATTATCATAATTAATAACCACATATTTACGGCCTTGGGCAAGTAAATCTTGTCCGAAAGTATTGTTTACATAAGAGATATTCAACATTCCCATAATGGTTGGAAAAATATCAACCTGAGAAGCAAGAGAAGTTTTTTGTTGAATAGGCATGTCTTTTTTGTAGATAATAAGAGGGCTGTGTAATCGGGATAAAGGAATTTCATACAACTGTTCTCCCACATTAGCCCCATGATCTGCCGTAAAAACAAAGATAGTATTGTCGAACCATGCTTCCTTTTTTGCCATTTCAAAAAACTTCCGCAATGCCCAATCGCTGTATTCTAAGATTTGATCTTTCAAATCGCCGGATTTAGGTTTAAAATAGGAGGGAATTGTAATAGGACCATGATTACTGGCTGTCATCATCGCTGCAAAAAACGGCTTTTTATTTGCAGCCATCCTGTTTAATTCCTGTATCGAACGTTCAAACATATAATCGTCCGGAACGCCTAATGTGCTGAGAACTTTATCGCTTGGATAGTTTTTTTGCGACATGATAAATTCAACATCATTCATAGCTAAAAATCCGCCAACATTATCAAATTGATCGTCGTGAGTTGTAAAATAAGCTGTTTGGTATCCATTCTTTTTTAATTCATAAGGCAGTCCTCCATAATGGAGTATTTCTGCCGATTTCATGGGATGCTGCATAAATAGTGCAGGATAAGAAAATAAAGTAGAAAAAATGCCATTCATGGTATGGATACCTGTAGTGTAGTAATTTTCAAAATAAGTAGATTGAGCAGATAAACTATCTAAAAAAGTTGTTTGTGAATGTGAATTTCCATGTCGTTTCATATACTCTGCCGACATACCCTCCATAATAATAACCACAACATTGTAATTCTTTTTTTCTCCCTGATAGGTAATCAATCGGGCAATGGGAGACAAGAGCGTATCCGTAGGCTGATAATAGAGCCTTGCCCAATTTATAGCATCCGTATCAGGCATTAAATGAATCTGCTGATGCGATTGTTTTTGAGATTCTATAAGGGTTGTTCCAAAATAAAAAATAGGATTCAAACCCAATTGATTGGGAAAAGCATAATTACAAAAATAAGCAGTACCAACCCGGATAGGTGATTTTTTAGAAATCCGTCCCCGAACACCTAAAAAGCATAATCCGCTTAAAATTAAGAATAAAAATAATCGTAATCCTACTACTTTATAAGAAGAATGAAATCCAATTTGAGATTTGTAGCTTTTATATATTCTTTTGTAGATTAATGAAGATATTGCACTGAATATGATTGATATAACTAATGCTAGTAGAAAATATAATATATAGGTTTTGTCATTTTTTATCATGCTGAAAACAAAACCTTTATCGTCTTTCCAATTCAAAATGGAAGCATTGATATGTTTGAAAAATTCGTTGAAATAAGGAATATTTCCTACACAACTGATTAAAACTAAGCTATAACAGATGCAAATAAAAATATGAATACCTTTGGTTAAAGTACGATTTTCAATGCCTATGGCTGATAAAAGAAGGAGAATAAATAGAGGGAAAAACAATATATAGCAAGATATGACGGTATCGAACCATAATCCTATTAAAAATGCTTTAGCAAGAAGGATGAAAGGTTCCGGCAGAAATTGAACCTGTTCCCATTGTGTTATCAATAAAATACCACGAATAAGAGAAAAAAGGATGATGCCTAAAAAATAAATAGAAAGTAGATATTTAATATGAGAAATAAAGCTTTTCATACATATATAAATTATATAAAGTGCAAATGTACTGAATTTTATTAGCTGAAAAAAACGTACCTTTGTAAAAGAATCCGACAGCATGAATCTACAGCCAGAAGATATTTATCGAGTGAAATTATAAAATGTATGGATATCAGGATTAAAGAAATTACATACAAGGATGAAATATTTGTTAACCAAATACTTCCTTTGTATTTTGATGCTTTTCCTGAAGATGAAAGAAGAAGTAAGGAACAACTGCTGGACTTATTGCAAAATGAAAACAGAATGAAATGCATTGCAATATTTGATGCTGTTGAATTTGTTGGATTCCTGATTTTTTGGCATTTTGATGAATTTATTTACGGAGAGCATTTTGCAATTATAGATGAAAAACGGAATAGAGGCTATGCATCCCAAATTTTAAAGGATTATATTTTAAAACATTATCCGAAGTTTTTGATCGAATGCGAATTACCAAATAATACTATTGCTCAAAGACGTATAGCTTTTTACCAACGAATGGGCTTGCAGTTATCCGATATTACATACACACAGCCTGCGTATGAACATAATAAACATGCGCTTCCTATGAAGTTGATGTATGCAGGGATGAACGATACAGAAATTGTTAAAGCCATAAAAATTATTCATCAAGAAGTATATCATTTTTCTTAATTTTTTATATGCAGATTCAACATAATATATCACTCAAACCTTTTAATACATTTGGAATAGATGCAGCAGCAAAGCATTTTATAGAATTTACATCCCCCAATGATATTCCTGAACTGATGCAATACGTTTCTCATAACCCCAAACCTTTATTAGTTTTAGGAGGAGGAAGCAATATTTTGTTTTCAGAAGATTTTGAAGGCTGCATAGTTAAGATGAATAACAAGGGAATATGCGTTGTAAAAGAAGATGAAGAATATATTTATGTAAATGCACAAGCAGGAGAAATTTGGGATGATTTTGTTGCTTATTGTGTTGAAAAAAACTGGGGAGGAATAGAAAACCTAATTGCTATTCCGGGAACAGTAGGGGCAAGCCCGGTTCAAAATGTGGGAGCTTATGGCGTAGAAATTAAAGATACTTTATATGAGCTCGAAGCATTAGATTTGCAAACTGGAGAGAAATTACTATTTAAAAATAATGAATGCCAATTGGGTTATCGTGAAAGTATTTTTAAACATACACTTAAAAATCGTGTATTGATACTCAATGTTACTTTCAGGCTATATAAAAAACCGACTATTAATATAAGCTACGGAGCTATTACAGATGAGCTTTCGGCTAAAAATATTACTAATCCGACTATAAAAGATATTGCTCAAATAATTACTATAATCCGTAACTTAAAATTACCGGATTGGAAAATGTTGGGTAATGGAGGCAGTTTTTTTAAAAATCCCATTGTAACAAAAGAAAAATATCAAATATTGCAAGAACAATATTCTAATATACATGCTTTTGCTTTTGGTAATCAAATGAAACTGGCTGCAGGCTGGCTTATTGAACAATGCGGTTGGAAGGGCAAAACCATAGGCAATGTAGGTTCTTATGAAAAACAATCCTTGGTGCTTATCAATACAGGAAATGCAACAGGAAAAGAAGTTTTACACTTTGCCGGACAAATACAAGCTAGTATAAAAGAAAAATTTGATATAGATTTAAATATAGAAATTAATGTAGTATAGTGTTTTATACTATTATTAATATCAAATATCTTGATTAGAAAGGATGAACTATTGAAGAATAATTTATAAATTTGCCTTTAGAAAAGCATACTTATGCTGTTGAAATGACTTTATGAATACCCATCATACCTTAAAAAATACGCTTAGCGGACAAGTACAGCATGCTACAGGCGTAAATGCAGACCGCTGTTATCAATGTGGTAAATGTTCCGCCGGATGTCCGTTGGCAAACGATATGGACTATACTTCAAGTATGGTTATGCGATTGTTGCAAACCGAAGAAGCGGATAACGAAAAAGATTTACTGCAATCCCAATCCATTTGGATGTGTGCATCGTGCGAAATGTGTATTTCACGTTGTCCGATGTCTATTGATATTCCAAAAGTAATGGACTTTCTCCGTCAAAAATCGCTGAAAGAAGGCTTGGTAAATAAACAAGCGGCAAAAAATATCATTCCATTTCACAAATCGTTTTTGGATATGATTCGCATGTCAGGTCGCTTGTATGAAATCGGTCTCGTTGCCGATTATAAATTGCGCAGTAAACATTTTTTCCAAGATTTGATGTTGGCGCCCAAAATGTTTGTGCGTGGCAAACTCGCTATTTTCCCTGACAATATTAAAGGAAAAAAGAATATTGATGCGATTTTCAAAAACAGTAAACAAGTGACTAAGTAAACGAGTAAGCAAGGCACGAGATATAAGTTTTCAACTCGTCAACTCGTACTTTGTATCTTGTCAACTATATAAAAAGATGAAAAATATAGGATTCTACCCCGGTTGTTCGTTGGAAGCTACGGCGCGTGAGTATGCCGAATCAGTTGAAGCGATGGCAAAAGCTTTTGGTTTCGAGCTGCAACAAGTGCCCGATTGGAACTGTTGCGGAGCTACTGCTGCGCACAACCTTAACAAAGTGCTTTCGTTGGCACTGCCTGCACGTATTTTGGCATTGGCAGAGAAAAACGGCATGAAAGAAATTCTCGTGCCTTGTGCTGCTTGCTCAAACCGCCTTTTGGTAACACAGCACGAATTGTTCGAAAATGCCGAACTGAAAAAACAAGTGGAAGAAACAATGGAGATGCCGCTTTCGGCTCCTATCCGCATTTTGAATGTGATTCAATTTATCCAAGAACATATTTTACCAGAATTGCCCGAAAAGATAAAACATTCATTTGGCAAAAAAGTGGCGTGTTACTACGGCTGTCTGTTGGTGCGTCCGCACGATGTGTTGCAGTTCGACCGCTTGGAAGACCCGCAAAGTATGGACGATGCCATGCGAGCTATTGGTGCCGAAACGATTGATTGGCCTTTTAAAACTGAATGTTGCGGAGCCGGATTATCGGTAAGCCGTACGGACTTGGTGGGGAAACTTTCGGGTAAAATTGTAAAAGAAGCGGAAGACCGTGGAGCGGAAGCTATTATTGTGGCTTGCCCGATGTGTCATGCCAACTTGGATATGCGCCGTTCAGCAATAGATAAATTCTTAGACAAAAAATCGAAAATTCCGGTACTTTATATCACGCAAGCAATTGCTTTATCTATTGGTTTAAGCGAAAAAGAAGCTGGAGTAAAAAGACATCTTGTAAAAGTGAATTGGGAAGCATTGAAAAGTAAACAAGTGGACAAGTTAACGAGTAAACAAGCTGGCGAACCCAAAGAAGAAAAAATAACAGAACAAACAGAGAATTAAACTTGTAACCCTTATTTATTTGTTTGAAAGTTTGTTTTACAAATTAAAAAAACAAAGAGCCGTAGGCTCAATATATCGGTAGAAAAAATAAATAACAAAAACAAAAAAGCTCCGTTAGGAGCAACATATTGGTAATGCCAAATACCTATACACAAATACATATTCACGCCGTGTTTGCTGTGCAAAACAGAAATTCGTTAATATCCAAAACATGGAAAGAAGAATTGTGTAAATACATTACAGGCATTTTGCAAAACAACGAACATAAAATGATTGCCATCAATACAATGCCTGACCATATTCATGTATTGTTCGGCATGCGACCGATACAATCTTTATCCGATTTAATGCGAGATATTAAAAGCAATTCATCCAAATGGATTAATGAAAAATCATTAACACAAGAAAAATTTGCTTGGCAAGAAGGTTTTGGTGCATTTTCATACGCAAAATCACAATTACCCAATGTTATCAAATACATTGAAGAACAAGAAATACACCATGCAAAGGAATCGTTTTTAGAAGAATACGAGGCGTTTTTAAAAGCATTTGAAATAGATTATAACGAAAAATATATATTTAAACCAGTAGAATAACAGACATTTCGCCCCTACGGGGCTACCGACATTTTGCTTCTAACGAAGCTACCAATATTACCGCTCCTAAGGAGCTAATTAAAAAGAGCCGTAGGCTTGATATATTGGTAGAACTCGAAATATCGGTAGAAAATGATGTTTATAAAAAAATAAAAAGCTCCGTTAGGAGCGACATATAGGTAAACATGGCACGAATAGGCGTTTTTATTTGCCATTGCGGCGAAAATATTTCAGCTACGGTCGATTGTGTGAGCGTAGCCGAACAAGCAGGTAATATGCCCGGAGTGGCGTATTCGACCGACTATAAATACATGTGTTCCGATCCGGGACAAACCAAAATCAAGGAAGCGATTAAGGAACATAACCTTACGGGCGTGGTGGTGTCGGCGTGTTCGCCGCGTATGCACGAGCCTACTTTCCGCAAAGCTTGTTCGGAGGCGGGATTGAACCCGTATCTTTGCGAAATGGCGAATATCCGCGAACATTGTTCGTGGGTGCACGACAAAGGCGAGGCTACGACGCAAAAGGCGGTGGATTTGGTGCGTACGCTGGTGGAAAAGGTGAAGAATAATCATGCGTTGGAGGCGATTAAGGTTCCGGTAAACAAGACGGCGGTCGTGATTGGCGGTGGTGTTACGGGGATTCAGGCTTCGCTGGATATTGCGAATGCGGGACAGAAAGTGATTCTGGTGGAACGCGAACCGTCTATCGGCGGAAAAATGGCGGGTCTGTCGGAGACTTTTCCTACGCTGGATTGCTCGCAATGTATTCTTACGCCTCGCATGGTGGATGTGGCGCAACACCCTAATATTACGCTGTACACTTGTGCCGAAGTGGAGAGTTTGGACGGATTTATAGGCAACTTTAATGTGCGTATCCGCAAAAAAGCGAAATCGGTAGATGAGAAATTGTGTACCGGTTGCGGATTATGTTGTACGAAATGTCCGTCGAAGAAAATTCCGAGTGAATTTGAACAAGGATTGGCAAACCGGACGGCTATTTATGTGCCGTTTCCGCAAGCGGTTCCGAATAAGCCGGTGATTGACCGTGCGAATTGTACTTATTTTAAGAATGGCAAATGTGGTGTTTGTAAGAAAATTTGCCCGACAGGGGCGATTGATTACGAACAACAAGATGAGATTATTGAAGTAAAAGCGGGTGCGTTGGTTTTGGCGACAGGCTTTGAGGTGAAAAATGCCGATTTCTTCCCCGAATATGGTTACGGAAAATATAAGGATGTGATTAACGGCTTGCAATTTGAGCGTTTGGCATCGGCTTCGGGACCAACGGCTGGCGAGATTCGCCGTCCTTCGGATGGTAAAGTACCTGAAAAAGTGGTGTTTATTGCTTGCGCAGGTTCGCGCGATCCGTTGAAAGGTATTCCGTATTGCTCCAAAATATGTTGTATGTACACGGCGAAGCATGCTATTTTGTACAAACATAAAGTGCATGAGGGTATGCCGTATGTATTCTACATGGACATCCGCGCTGCCGGAAAGAATTATGATGAATTTACACGCCGCGCCATCGAAGAGGATGGGGCGAAATATATTCGCGGTCGTGTTTCTAATATTTATGAGAAAGACGGCAAACTGATTGTTCGTGGTGCGGATACTTTGATGGGTGGAAAACCTGTTGAAATTGAGGCTGATATGGTGGTGTTGGCAAGTGCGGCTGTGTCGTCCGAAGGTTCGGAAGAATTGGCTCAAAAGTTGCATGTGTCGTACGATGCGTATAAATTCTTTGCCGAAGCGCATCCGAAATTAAAACCGGTGGAAACCAATACTGCAGGTATTTACCTTGCCGGAGCTTGTCAGTCACCTAAAGATATTCCTGAATCTGTTTCGGCTGCATCGGGTGCTGCTGCTAAAGTAATTGGGTTGTTTTCGAACAATGAATTGACTCGTGAGCCGATTGTAGCTAAAGTAAACCGCATGCCGCCTCCGATTTTCTCAACCTGTATGGGTTGTGGTATGTGTTCGCAAGTATGCCCGTATCAAGCTATTACCAAAGAGGAAATTAAAAACCGTAATGGTGAGGTGGTGAAAGTGATTGCTTCTATCAATCCGGGATTGTGTCAGGGTTGTGGTACTTGTGTGGCTTTTTGTAAATCGAAATCGATTGACTTGGAAGGTTATTCGAATAAACAGGTTTATGAGGAGGTTTTGGCATTGTTGAATAGTTAACGAGTAGACAAGATACGAGATACAAGTTGACGCGAGACCATGATCATCAGGAAGTTCTGAGATAGAATAAATGCTAGGATG
>JAVBQU010000112.1:0-4229 GCA_031548675.1 Bacteroidales bacterium | reverse complement strand
TAAAAACCAAAATGTGTTTTTATAGTTGGGGTAGCATTAATTTGGAAGCTAACATAATCATCCTTAAAATTAGTATCCAATAATTTACGCGATAAAGACCATGTCGCCATTGTGGTGTATGCCGGAGCAGCCGGAGAAGTTTTGCCATCAACATCCGGTTCCGATAAACAAAAAATTCTGGAAGCCGTAGAACAACTTACAGCAGGTGGATCTACAGCCGGAGGAGCAGGTATAGAATTAGCTTACAAAATTGCCCAAAAGAATTTTATTGAAAATGGAAACAACCGAGTAATTCTTTGTACCGATGGCGATTTTAATGTAGGCGTATCCAGTACGCAAGGATTAGAATCTTTAATAGAATCGAAACGCAAAACAGGTATCTTCTTAACAGTTTTAGGCTATGGAATGGGAAATTATAAAGACAACAAATTACAAACCTTAGCCGAAAAAGGCAATGGAAATCATGCTTACATCGATAATATTCAAGAAGCCAATAAAGTTTTGGTAAACGAATTCGGAAGTACCATGTACACAGTAGCCAAAGATGTAAAAATTCAGGTAGAATTTAATCCGGCGTATGTAAATGCATATCGTTTGGTAGGTTACGAAAGCCGTTTGCTAAACAAAGAAGATTTTAATGATGATACAAAAGATGCCGGAGAATTAGGAGCTGGACATACCGTTACCGCTTTGTACGAAATCATACCCGCAAATGTTACCAATCCATACGGGAGTGTAGATAAATTAAAATATCAGCAAGACGAAACACAATTGCTGGCAAACAAAAGCAGTAATATTTTAAATGAAATGCTTACCGTAAAACTTCGCTATAAAAATCCCAATGAAGATAATAGCAGTAAAATGGAAGTACCCGTTTATACTACATCAGCAGAAATGCAGCCCTCTGTCGATTTTAAATTTGCTATGTCGGTAGCCATGTTCGGGCAAATTGTAAAAGGTTCCGATTTTAAAGGCAAAGCGACCTATCAGGATGTGATTAAACTTGCCAATGAAGGGATAGGAGAAGATAAGCACGGCTACAGAAAAGAATTTGTCCGCTTGGTAGAAGCCGTTAATCAATTGGCAAAATAAGAATTCAATTAAGGACAATCTTTAAAAGAAAAATAGCGATTGAAATTCAGATTTCAATCGCTATTTTTATATATAAAATATGGTGTGTTTACTTAGCGTAATTTATAGCACGGGTTTCGCGGATTACCGTTACTTTAATTTGTCCCGGATAAGTCATTTCCTCTTGAATCTTGCGGGATAAATCGTACGACAATTGTGTAACTTGGTCGTCGGTTACCTTATCAGCACCTACGATTACACGCAATTCCCGTCCAGCTTGTATAGCATAGGTTTTTAAAACACCCGGATAAGCTAATGCCATTTCTTCCAATTTATTCAAACGGTTGATGTAAGCTTCAACCACCTCGCGGCGGGCTCCCGGTCTTGCTCCCGAAATAGCATCACAAATTTGAACAATAGGAGAGAAGAGCGAAATCATTTCCACTTCATCGTGGTGGGCGCCGATAGCATTGCAAATTTCGGGATGTTCCTTATAACGTTCAGCTAATTTCATACCCAGCAATGCATGGGGCATATCAGGTTCATTGTCGGGCACTTTGCCTATATCATGTAACAAACCAGCCCTTTTAGCAATTTTAGGATTCAAACCCAACTCGGCAGCCATAGTGGCACAAAGGTTAGCAACCTCTTTTGAGTGTTGCAATAAGTTTTGTCCGTAAGACGAACGGTATTTCATTCTACCCACCATGCGGATAAGTTCACCGTGCATGTTTACAATACCTAAATCAATGCAGGTACGTTTACCCGTTTCAATAATTTCCTGTTCAATTTGCTTCTTAGTTTTAGCAACAACCTCTTCGATGCGGGCAGGGTGTATACGTCCGTCGGTAATTAATTTATGCAAAGACAAACGGGCGATTTCTCTGCGGACAGGGTCGAAGCCCGATAAAATAATTGCATCAGGAGAATCGTCAATAATAATTTCAACTCCTGTAAGAGCTTCCAAAGCACGGATATTACGTCCTTCTCTACCAATGATACGTCCTTTTATTTCATCATTTTCGATATTAAATACCGAAACCGTATTTTCTATGGTTTGCTCTGTAGCTGTACGTTGTATAGTCTCAATAATAATTTTTTTAGCTTCCGTATTCGCTGTAAGTTTTGCCTCTTCAATCACATCTTTGATTCTGTTCATGGCATCAACCTTAGCTTCATCTGTAAGTGTATCAATTAATTCATTTTTAGCTTGGTCTGCCGACATTTTTGAGACCTCCTCCAGCTTTTGAATATGCTCTTTGTGCTTTTTCTCCAAATCTGATTGGAGTTTACCAACAGCTTCTTTTTGCTGTGTTAAGCTATCCTTAGCAGTATTATATTCATTCAGTTTACGCTGAGCTTCTTCTAATTTTTGATTTAAAGTTTGTTCTTTCTGTTTAATTCTGTTTTCGTTTTGTTGAATCTTGCTATTCTTTTCATTGATAACAGCTTCATGTTCGGTTTTCAATTGTAAGAATTTCTCTTTAGCTTGCAGCATTTTTTCTTTCTTGATGATTTCTGATTTTTCCTCAGCATCACGAATCATCTCATGGCTTTTTTTAGCAGCAACTTTGTTAAGTATCGTCAGGGTTAAACCTGCGCCCACTGCTAAGCCCACAAGAATTCCAATAGTTATAAATAGTATAGGCATAATTTGGGTTTGGAATAAGTTAAATTAAAAAATATAAATTAATTGCTTGGTCCTCTTAATTTTATTGTATAAAGAGCAGACCTATATAAAAATGGTTTGGTATTAAAATTACCATAAAAAAAACCCGCAAAACCTATTGAGTTATGGTAAACTCCGAATTAAAAGGATTTGAGTGCCCGACACATCGAATTTCTACTGTCTTATTCAGAACCCAAAGGGTTGAAGCCTATTCTACTTGTCTAATTGGAGCTAACTCTTTACAATTGTAATGTTGAGTTTACAAACTGAATTTTAGGTTATGCGGGTAGGTTGTTATAGCCTGTATATATCAAAGTACTTGTGTATTCCTGGTCATTAATCAGCTAACAATTCATCCAAAGCAGATAGCTTTTGTTTAATAATTTGTATATCCTTTTGGTTTGTTGCCGTACTTTTCAGATGTAAAATGCTAAATTCAATCGCAATCATGGCTAATAAATCTTGTTTATCTTGCGATGTAAACGATTTGGCATATACAGCCATTCGTTCTGTAATTAGCTTTACAGCTTCTCTAAAAATCTCTTCATCAGTTAGGGTAGTTTTCAGTTTATAGGTACGACCTCCTAGTTCAACTGATAATGAGATTACTTCATCCATTACTTTTGCTTATTAATTTGATTATTTATTCAAATCAGCAATACACTTATCTATTTCCCGCAAGAGTTCATCAATCTGATGTCTAGTTTTTGTTGAACTCTCCAACATTGCTACATGATTTGTAGCTTTTTCTGTTTCAATTGTCTTTTCCAACTCGCGGATACTTATCGCTTGTTGTTCTATGTTTTTTTGTAATTGTATATTGTCTAATTCCAAAATTTCGCATTGTTTTTGCAAATTCAAACATTTGTCAATCAAGATGCTGACTTTCTGGTGAAGACTTGTTATTAAATCATTTACTTCAAGCATACAATTATCAATAAAATACAATTACTTTCAATCGACAAAGTTATGAAAAAAAAACATATAACTAAGGTTTTTGTTAACTAAGGTGTCAAAAAATGTATCAGCAGCTAATTATATAGCTGGAAAATAATTAATTGTATTTTTAGGCTGGAATAGTAAAAAATGTAAAAATTTCCATTTGCTTTTTAATATTATAGTGAAAAAATCAAGTAGTTTCTCAGGATTTTGATATGCACTATAATATATGCATTACTTTATTAATTTATATGCTTTACATACTTATATACTTGATTACGGAATTTAAATGCATTGATTTTTTGAATAAAAAAATGAAAAGAATCAGGCAATAAGTCATAGAATAAAAAAAATATTTCATTTATTTTCTGTTGTTAATCAATGTTTTGAATTATTTTTGTGTTGATTAGTTTGAAAATTTGTTTGAAATATTTTGGCAGAAAGAAAAAGGTTTGTACCTTTGCACTCCCAAAACGCTGGGACTTGATTAAAAGGGAGGGGAGTGGAAGCATAGAAAGAGCAGTCCAGGAGAAGAAGAGAGGAGAGGATG
>JAVBQU010000031.1:0-3379 GCA_031548675.1 Bacteroidales bacterium | reverse complement strand
GCGCCGCTGAGTTTTCTTAGCATAAAACTGCCTCATCGTCAGCACCGCTGAGCTGTTTTAGCATAAAATTGCCTCGTCGTCAGAAGCGCTGAACTATTTTAGCGTAAAATTGCCTTATCGTCAGAAGCGCTGAGTTGTTTTAGCGTAAAACTGCCTCATCGTCAGCACCGCTGAGCTGTTTTAGCATAAAATTGCCTTATCGTCAGAAGCGCTGAGCTATTTTAAAACAAAAACATCTCAACGTAGTGTACGCTGAACTATTTTGAAGCTAAAACACCTTTCGATGCTATACATTATACCCCATAAATTATAATTATCTTCTTCAATGATTGCCTTTTACTCTGTTGCTTAAAAAATAATATTTTATTTTGCCTCTGCTAACAATAGCGAAGTTGTTTATCCATAATCAAACAGATTAAGAATAAACTATTTTTGAAATAAAGGTATTCATGCTTTTTGGGCGGTGTTTCATTATCATTCTCGGTTGAAGCTCGTCTTGTCTTTTAATAGATAATCTCTTTAAATTTCTGATAAATATTTGAACGCATATAAATTCTAATTCAGCCATATATTCAATATAATGTCTTATATTTTAATACAATCTATTTAATGCTCAAGCTCTTAGTTATGCTTTGTGTTTTTTAACTAATTATACTGGATTATTAAGGAAAACATTTTTGTTTTTTTTGTTTATCTCATAAAATCTGTGTAGATTTGAACTTTTAATAAAGTTTCTTTAAAAACAACATAAACAACAGCATATGAAAGTATTAGTTTTAAATTGCGGCAGCTCATCTATCAAATATCAGGTAATGGATATGAATAATGAGCCTGTTTTATTAGCCAAAGGAATTGTAGAACGGATTGGTTTGGAAATGGGCGATTTTACCCATAAGCCGGTAGGTAAAGATAAATATACAAAACAATGTCCTATTCCTAATCATACCGTAGGAATTGACATGGTTTTGGCCGCTTTAACCGATAAGGCTCACGGCGTAATTAATGATGTAAAAGAGATTGCCGCTTGCGGACATCGCGTGGCTCATGGCGGGGAATATTTCAAGAAAAGTGAATTAATTACAGAAGATGCTAAAGCTAAAATTAAAGAGCTTTGTGCTTTAGCACCCTTGCACAATCCTGCAAACCTAGAAGGTATTTTGGTTATGGAAAAATTATTACCCGGCATACCCCAAGTAGCCGTATTCGATACTTCTTTCCATCAAACCATGCCCTCTAAAGCATATCTTTACGGTGTTGATTACAAATACTATGAACAAGATAAAATCAGACGTTACGGATTTCATGGAACCAGCCATAAATTTGTAGCAGAAAAAGCTTGTAGAATTTTAGGGAAAGACATTAAAAACCAAAAAATTATTACTTGCCACTTGGGTAATGGAGCATCCGTTACAGCTATTCAAAACGGCGAATCGGTAGATACTTCTATGGGATTTACCCCCGTCGAAGGTTTGATAATGGGAACCCGTACCGGAGATTTAGATTTAGGAGCTTTGCTTTATATCGCAGAAAAAGAAAATATGAATGTTAAGGAAATGAATAATTTCGTTAACAAAAAATCCGGTATGGCAAGTCTTTCCGGCTGTGGTTCCGATATGCGCGATATCGAAGATGCAGCTATGCACGGCAATACCAGAGCTTTAGATTCGTTAAAAGCCTATGCTTACCGTGTAAAGAAATATGTAGGAGCCTATGCAGCTGCTTTGGGCGGTGTAGATATTTTGATATTTACCGGCGGCGTTGGTGAAAATGGCGACAATGTAAGAGCTTGCGTTTGTGAAAAAATGGAGTTTTTAGGCATTGAATTTGATGAAAATGCAAATCATGGTGTAAAAGGACAAGATAAAATGATTTCAAAACCAGATTCTAAAACTAAGGTAATGATTATTACCACCGATGAAGAATTGGTTATAGCTACCGATACTTATAATATTATAAAATAATAGATTTGAATAAGAAAAAGACTGTTTAAAAAAGTCGAAAATACATATTACTGCGAGCGATAGCGAAGCCATCTGTTGGATTATTTATAGATAGCTTTGTTATCGCTCGCAGTAACAAAATACAATAGCACTTTTTAAGCGGGCTTTTTTATTTTTCGAAACTGAAAAAACTAAACCTATGGAGATAAAAAATTATATAGAAACGAATAAAGACCGTTTCTTAGAAGAACTTTTCGGATTAATCCGTATTCCGTCGATAAGTTCATCAACAGAAAATAAAGGCGATATGCGTAAAGCTGCTGAATATTGGCGGGATAGTATTATAGCTGCCGGAGCCGATAAAGCCGAAGTGATGGAATCAGAAGGAAATCCGGTAGTTTATGGCGAAAAAATCATCAATCCCGAATTACCTACTATTTTGGTTTACGGACATTACGACGTAATGCCTGTAGATCCTATCGAACTTTGGGAAAGCAAGCCTTTTGAACCCATAATCAAAAACGGAAGAATCTATGCACGCGGAGCTAATGATGATAAAGGACAAGCTTTTATGCATGCCAAAGCTTTTGAATATATGGTAAAAACCAATCAATTGCCTTGCAATGTAAAATTTATGATAGAAGGCGAAGAAGAAATCGGTTCAG
The DNA here is from genome assembly GCA_031548675.1 of Bacteroidales bacterium. Lineage (GTDB taxonomy): Bacteria > Bacteroidota > Bacteroidia > Bacteroidales > P3 > JAVBQU01. Next base: position 774 of record JAVBQU010000031.1, on the reverse strand, counting down.
GCAGTTTATACGGATTCTGTGAAAAACACAAAGACATGCTTAAAGCCGATGTTATTCTGGTATCCGATACCAGCATGATAGCCGAAGACATCCCATCCATAACCACGGGATTGCGCGGATTAAGTTATGTGGAAGTAAAAGTAACCGGACCCGGACACGACTTGCATTCCGGTTTATTTGGAGGAGCAGTGGCAAATCCGATCAATATTTTATGCCAGATGATAGCATCATTAACCGATGAAAATAACCATATAACCATTCCCGGATTTTACGATGATGTATTGGAAATTAATGCCGAAGAACGTAAATTGTTGAATATGGCTCCTTTTGATGAAACCGCTTACAAAAATTCATTGAAAATAGCAGTAGTCCACGGAGAAAAAGGATTTACCACTTTAGAAAGAACAGGAATCAGACCCTCATTAGATATAAACGGCATTTGGGGAGGCTATACAGGCGAAGGAGCCAAAACTGTAATTCCATCAACAGCCCATGCTAAAATCTCGATGCGTTTAGTTCCCAATCAAAACTTTGAAAAAATCGGAAAATTGTTCAAAGCCCATTTCGAAAGTATAGCACCTGATTGCGTAAAAGTAGAAGTAGTGCTTCATCATGGCGGACAGGCTTATGTTTCGCCTTTAGATATGCCTGCATATCAGGCTGCCGAAAAAGCTTATGAAGAAGTGTTTGGCAAACGCCCTATTCCTACCCGCAGTGGAGGAAGTATTCCTATTATTGCAGGCTTTGAACGTATTTTAGGTATCAAATCCATAT
>JAVBQU010000131.1:0-12555 GCA_031548675.1 Bacteroidales bacterium | reverse complement strand
TTGTTATTTGCTTTAAATACTCATTTCAAATTATTAATTAAAATTCTCAACCATGGAAACAAGTATTTTAAAATCGCTAAAAGATTCAGTAAAGAATTGGTGGACATCATTAATTCTAGGGATTCTATTTATTATTATGGCTGTTTGGATCATGATGACTCCATTAGAAAGCTATCTTGCTTTAAGTGTTTTTCTGGGAGTCTTGATGTTTATTTCCGGAATTATGGAAATTATTTTTTCCATAGGTAATCGCAAAACTCTTGATGGATGGGGATGGCAATTAACATCCGGCGTCCTCGATTTTATATTAGGAGCAATTTTGGTATCATATCCCCAAATAACAATGGTTGTTTTGCCCATTTTTATAGCCTTTTGGATTTTATTTAAAGGGGTAGCAGGGATTAGTTTTTCCATAGATTTAAAATCATATGGGATTAAAGGTTGGTGGATGCTTTTGGGAATATGTGTTATTGTTTGCTTATTTGCTATTTCAATTTTTATTGAGCCTCTCATTGGCGGATTTGGAATCGTATATATGACTGCTTTCGGATTTCTGTTTGCCGGTATATTTAGAATTGGATTAGCCCTTAAATTACAAAAGCTCAATAAAACACTCCATAATAAAGAATAAGTCTAAAGGTTTGCAACACGCAAATAGCATAGTGTAAAACAGAAAAATCCGGGTATATACTCGGATTTTTTTTGTTTTATACAGACTCCTATTTTAAGTACTCTCAGATTTTTTCGTGGTACATCGCCATTTTTCTGTGGTACATTACGATTTTTTTGTGGTACATCGTAATTTTTTCGTGGCACATTGCCATTTTTCTGTGTTACATTACGATTTTTTCGCGGTACATCACCATTTTTCGTGGTACATCGTCATTTTTTCGCGGTACATTGCCATTTTTCACATTCCCTCGTTTGTTTGTATTACAAAGCCATTGGTTCAACTTACAGAACAATGAAATCTGCTTACTTCTACTGTTTCTTTTGGTACTTCTCCTCTAATTTAGCTTGTTTTTTCTTATACTTTTCTTCTATCTTACTTTGCTTTTTTTGAAGATTTTCTTGCTTTTTCGATTCTATTTCTTCTTCCTTCTTTTGTTGTTTTTCGTACTCAGCTTTTGTCTTTTCATCAATATTTGCTTGTGCCTTTGCTTGTGCTTTAGCTTTTGCTTTTTGGGCTGCGTTTTCCTGATCTTGTTGCACTTTGGTAAGCTCTTTCTGTTTTTGTTTTTCCAGCTTCTCCTGTTGCTTTTGTTTTTGTTTTTCCTGTTTAATCTGGAATTCTTGTTGTTTTTTTGCTTGAGAAATAGAATCTTTGTGAGTTTGGCAATGGGCTGCGGTTATACTTCCTAAAGATAATAAAAAGAAAAGCATAATTACCGGATTTAAAATTTGTTTCATAGCTGTAGTTTTAAAGTTAGTATTATTGATTTTTATTGAAATAAACCCAAATGAAAATATTCTTTCAACATATTGTAATGGGTTGGGAATTGGTAAGTAATTTAGAGGTAATCTCAAAATTCGTAATAAAACAATTCAAAGCTATTTTCTTTATGGTCGTAACAATTGTGCTGCCATAGTTTTCGTACTCTTTCGTAGTAGCAGGTACTTAAACCGATTGCCGCTCTGTATTGATTGGCAAGCTCCTCATTAGGATAGGTCTCGTTTGGGCGTGGCGGAACCTCCCAACGGACGTAATACAAACTTTTACCCCATTTATAACCTTTTTGGCTTCTTAAATCAAACTCTTGCAGAGTGGCATAATCTCTTGCAGATAAATTTCCTTTTACGACTTCGTCATACAGATTAGACATATCCCATGTCCGATTTTTTTGACAAACATAATGATAATAGATAGACAGTATATCTGCACCAGTTAATGCCATATTGCTTAATGTGACTGAGTCTGTAACACCTATAGTTTTATATGAAGGGAAACCATATTTAGGAATCAGACTATCCATTGCAGTTAGAACTTCTTTGCAACATGACATCCATTTTTTTCGCAAAAATGGACGACATACAAAATAACGATTACTGAAAAATGCTTGGTCTTTATTTCGTAATTCTAGTTCTTTCAATTTATATTGAATACATATATCCCTATATGGGAGATTTATGCTTGCAGAATATATTTGCCTTAAAGAATCATAATCATGAAAAAATGCCTTTCGTAGCGGTTCATTTCCAAAAGGTTTATACAATAAGCGTATCCACCGCATGCGTTCAAATGTAGTTCCGAATGTTACAGCTTTTCGTAAAAAATAAAATGTGCTGGTATCATCACCCACATAAGCGGCTACCTGTGCAGCAATCATACAATCTCGTGGAAAATTGAATGAATAAGCATCTAATGTTTTCCTGTATTGTTTCAAAGATTCAACAAACAAAGAATCAAACATCAAGTTTTCAGCTTTGGTTATTTCTTTTTGGTATTCTATGTAGTTCTCTGCATGAAGTTTCTGCCCCGATAAAATACATAGTATGATAATGAATGCATATTGTTTCATTTTTTAATGAAATTAGTTTTTATGATTTATATATGAAATCATTAATAAACACATTTCTTATCAATAGCGTTTTCTGTAGCAGATTAAAAAATTTCTACAAGATAAAACGTTCAGAGATTTCCCTACTTTATAAACCGGAAATTTTCTAATACCCTCCGTTGTATTTCCTCAAAAACCATTCGGCAGACAACAGACCTAAAATCAAAAGCAGCAGCCAAGGCATTTTAATCCATTCGCTGTTTTTGGTTTGATAGTACGATATCGGTTTAATATCTTCTCTTTCTAAAAGCTTTTGCGCCAATTGGTCTAATTGCGAAGGATAATACATATTGCCATTGTATTTTTTAGCAAATGTATTAAGCAACCCATGATCGGCAACCAAATTGGATTCTTCCAGATTCAATGCAGCCACTATCAGTTTACCCTTTTGTGCATAAACTTTGCCTTGATGTTTGGCTACAGCTTCATATGTATATTCTCCTACCGGAAAACGCCCGATATTCAACGCATAAGCGGTAGCGGTTTTTCCTAAAGTATAATTATATTTTTTACCGTTTTCGGAGGTAATGGTAAGCTGAACATCGGGTTCATTAATCAGTTCGTAACTCTCATTATATAATTCCGCTTGAAAATTGATAGCTTCATTTTCAGTAAATAATTTATCAACTTGTATCCGAAAGAAGCTTTTATCGGCTTTAACAGCCAAAAATTGTACGGCTTTATTGATTAATTCATCAAATTCGGCATGCGATCCATTTTGTAAATAATTACTTAAACGCCATTTCCATAAGCCTTCGCCTGAAATAATTCCGCAACGCATACGATCCTGCATATTAAAAGTTATAAGCGGATAAGTTGTGGCTAAGGTGCCTATTCTTTGATAAATTAACGATTGTGCCGATCCCTGAACTTTATAATCGCCAAAGGGAGCTAATAAGGGGGGGAAGTTTTCGGCAATTTTTACCATTTGGTTGGAGAAAGTAAATAATCCGAAATCTTTATTGATAACAGGGGTTACTTCATTTAAACTTTCTTTTTTCCGGTTGATATTGATGCCGGTATTTAAAGCATTAAATGCGGGAATATCGGTTTTTTGTCCTACGACAAACAAAGCCGGAATTCCCGATGTAAGAGCTGTATTAATAAGGTTTATTCCATTTTTTGCCAAATCCGGTAATTGGTAAAATATGACCATGTTGTAGGATTGAATGGCTTGGTTAAAGTCTCCTATCAAAAAATGCTCAACCTTATAATTTGGATTCGTTTCTATGCCGGCTTTCAAGGCTGCCATATCCGGATGCGGTGCAGACGACAAAAGCAGGATTTTTTGTTTGCCATCCAAAACATCTACAAAAACATGTTTCGTATTATTAAGAAGCGTCGATTCGTTTGATAAAGGCTTAACACTTACCTTATACCGCTGTAATCCGCTTTTGTCGGCATTGAGAACCAAAGTTTCGGAATGTATAAAATTATCATCGTTAATCGGAATTTCTTTATAGAATAGTTGCACTCCTTCTTTTTCTACGGTAAGAACAGCTTTCTCTCCTTTCGATTTAAAAGCATTGACCGTAATTTCCATCGGAAAATCATTCCCTAAATACGCAATCTGGTTGCACTCTACTTCTTTAATCAATAAATCCTTACGCACGGTTGTATCGCCCAAAGCGACGGTATAAAGCGGATGATTGAGCTTTTCATAAGCATAAATCGGATTGATGCCTTCGTTGTAAATACCATCTGTTGCCAGTACCACTGCCCCTACATTACGATTGGCATAGCGGACTTGTATATCTTCTATAAAACTGGAAATATTGGTAGATTTATCGGTAAAAGCGGCTTGGCTGCTTACCTGCGTTCCGCTGCCGAAAAGATAGCTAACCACTTCGTATTTACCGGAAAGCTTTTCTACAAATTTCCGCATATCTTCCTTGTATTTCCCCTCATAATATGTTTTATCTTTATTCATGATAATAGAGGAAGAATTATCCTGTCCTACAATAATAATAGGATTTTCGGTAGTTTTACTGTTGGTTTTTAGTAAAGGAGAAAGCAGCAAAAAGGATATTAAAGTTATGCTGATAAAACGGAAGCCTGCCATAATCCATAACAACTTCCTTGTATAATCCTGATTCTTGTTTTTATAATACAGAATTGCACTATAGGCAGCTCCTGCCATAATGCAGAAAATAAGAAACCAAATAGGATAAACTGTTAATATCATGTATTATAATCTATAAGTATATTGGGATTACCGTAATATTACCGTATCGTATACCGCTGCATAAGCTCCAAAGATACCCAAGCCCTTATTAATATTGGTTTTTATGGGCTGAGGTTCGGTAAATCCGGCAGAAGTCCCTGTTCTAAAAGTATTCCAAAAATCATATGTAGCTTTATCCAGCTTACAAGTTTTTACTACAACGGTATCTCCTCTGGCAAAATAATCTCTATTTTCTTCATTATCGTCAGGATCATTTTCATCCCGGGCTACTCCGCCGCTGCCTCGGTATAATGGATAAGCAAATGTTCGTCCATTAAAATAATCATCAGCAAAAGTACCCGAGACGGCAGGTATGTAGTCTAAATCCTTGCCCATACGCTTTACTTCATAACGATAATAATCTCTTTGATTTGGGTCGTCATGTATTGTAACCATAATGTTTCCGTATTTTACACTATTAGGCTTTAATAAAAAGCCGATGCTGTCGTTATGAAACAAAGGCATGATAGACACTTGAGATGTAAGATGTTTGCCTTCGGTAAAAATATCTAAATAGTAAGAATGCCCTACCTCTCCTTTTATTTTTTTGGAATACCAATATATAGGAGGCATATGGAATTTACCTTGTGAAAAATCCATCGCTATTTGCATCAAAGATACTCTTTGCAAAGTATCTTTAACAGCTCCATCGGTAATAACCATAACCGCATTGGTATCAGTCATGGCATAAGCTTTAGCTATTAGTGCATTCAACTGCTCCATGTTCATATTGCTGTCTAAAAGCATTGAAAAGTCAAAGCTATCGAACATAGACTGATTGCGAGACAAGTAAATATAAGGGTATTGATCATTTTCGATATATCCCTCTACCACCATCTTATCTTCATAACCGGGAGGGTCGATAGATATTGTTTTTTCACAAGCTGCAAAGCTCAATAACAGTATGCCTAAAAGAATGAGCCTTGTGTGTGTTTTATTTTGAAATCCTATGTTAGCCTTCATTTGTCAAATTCATAAAAAAACAACCCTGCAATCTTCTTCATTTTATAAAAATGACTGCATGGTTATCAAAAAATATTTACTGTATTTATCGAAATAAAAAATAAACGTAAAGCTTTGATTTTTATTTTGTTTATAGAGAAATATCAAATCAAAGTTTAAAAAACAAAGATAGTCAAAATTGTTACAAGCTGCAAATCAAATATATTGTGCAAAAGCTTATACAGATTATAGTAGGCTCAAACCCAAGCAGGCATATTCTTAAAATGAATATTTAAACAGCATATCAATCCGGTGGGCTGTTCCCCTGTCATTGTTTTCCAACACTTTTAAGCCTGCCAAATATTCAATGCCTACTGTGGCTGATGGAATAAAATCCCATAAAATATTTAACGCACTGTAAAATGTATATTTATAATTTACAGATGATTTCAATTCATCTGAACCTAGATGTGCATAACCAACCACCCAATCAGAATAAAGCGTCTCTTTTTTATTTAGATATTGCTGAATGCCCACATAACCGCCATACATAGGTACAGCCTCTAATTTGTCGGGATTAGACGGAATAGGAATTAAATCAAAATTCAAAGAAGATAAATCCTGAATGTAATTCGTAATTCCTTTGCCGTAAATTCCTTGGTATACGATGCTTGTATTGGTGGGTAAATCGAATGAACCGCTAAGGCTTAAACCCCATCCAAATACAGAGTGTATATCGGAAGTTGATATATTTTTATAGGATAAACTACGTAAAACTCCTGCTGTTTGAACATGCCCGAAAGGAAATTCGTATTTTATTCTTAGAGGGATATCGGGAATACGTGAATATGTAGACACGGCATTGGGACTGATGCTATCAAATGTAGGCAGAGAAGGCATTTCCAAAGCTATTGCACCGGAAACGGAGCCAAACTTATGAGAATATCTAATCATAGGCTGTCTTGTGCTTATTTGTGTATTAGGTCCTTCTCCATCAATGGTTGGAATAGCTGCATCCAAATCCATAAAAGTAGACCAAGTCTGTCCTATCAGAAAATCTCCTACACTAACATAAGCCTGCCTCATTCTAAAAGCATTATCTATTCCCCGAAAATCTCCATCTATATATGCAATAATCCGCCCTAAGCGTTCATCATCTCCTACCAGCTTAAAATATAGTTTAGATTGTCCTAACCCAAATCCATAACGGCGGTCTTGCGACAAGGTGTTTGTCGGCACAGGAATATCTGCGGTAACAAAATCTACATTATTAACCAATCCATTAAAGTCATAAAGGGCTGTCATATTTATAACTCCTCCCATGCCAAAAATAAAATTTTGATTTGCACTAACAAAGATAAAATGGGGAGACTCCGGATCTAAAAATACATTCCGTTCTCCTGCATTTATTTTTTTGGAAATGCTTGAAGTGTCCGATAAATTTTTATTGTATTGTATTTGTTGGGAAAACCCTTTTGTAGATACAAGCAATAGTATCAGGATGGTTAATTTGAATAATTTCATGGTCATTTTATTTTGATTCCATATATAACAAGGGGAGTCTAATAAATGTTAACCACAGCATGAAATATTTATTAATTTATTGATTTAATGCAGAAAGAATTTTTATCTTTACTACATTATAATACACATAAGCCAGATTTTGAGATAAAAAATTTCTAAAAGATTGATCTCTTTGTATTCTTAAATCCGTAGGATTAGATTCGCTAATCTCGCAAACTCGGTTTGCCTATTTGCAGCAAATACCGTAAGATGGCATATATTCTACCTCTTCAGAGGGCGGACTGCTGCAAGTTGCAGGAGCAAAAAACTCTTGTTTAGCAGATTACAATCATGTAAAATCAATACTAATTTATGTCCGGACGGACAAAAAAAGAAAAGATTAAATATATTTCTATTGATATCAATGCCCGATGGGCAATAAATTTGTCCGCTAGGACTTATACATCAATCGAAAAATAGATAAAAAATGTGTGCAATTGCCTGTTAAGGCATATACGAGCAGGAGTAGATATTGCCCTTTGGGTCGTACAATTATGGTTTAATTCTATTTCTATATACATGCAATGCCTGCGGCATTGATAACAAATAAAATTATATCGAATTTGGTTAAAAGGTTTTCTCCTCTGCTAGTGGATTTTTACTTTCTTTCCGAAATACCGTCGTAATACACCTGCTAAAATATTCATTAATAGAACAATTGCAATCAATACCAAAGCTGTTCCGTAAGCAATGGGACGCGAAGCTTCTATATCGGTTCCGCTTGTAGCTATTACATACAAATGGTAAGGCAATGCCATTACCTGATCAAAAATGCTGTGTGGTAATTTGGGGAGAAAATAGGCAGCTACTGTAAAAAGGATAGGAGCTGTTTCGCCAGAGACTCTTCCGATAGAAAGTATTAAGCCTGTTATAATATTAGGAAAAGCCATCGGTAAAACCACCCGTCTTATGGTTTGCAATTTAGAGGCTCCCAATGCTAAGCTCCCCGTCCGGTATGAATCGGGGATGGCTTTTAAGGCTTCTTCTGTTGTGCGTATGATTAAAGGAAGAACCAGCAATCCCAAAGTAAATGACCCTGCAATAATGGAGTCGCCAAAGCCTAAAGTATTTACAAACAATGCCATCCCAAACAAACCAAAAACAATGGAAGGGATGCTGCTTAAATTATTGGTCATTACACGGATAAATCTTACCAACCAACCGTTTCCGGCATATTCATTCATATAAATCCCCGACATTACGCCTATGGGAAAAGCAAAAATCATGCTGCCTATCATCAAGCAAAGCGTACCCACAATAGCAGGAAATATTCCCCCTGAAGTCATGCCTTCTGTAGGTGCGGTTGTCAAAAATTTCCAATCGATTACACCGATTCCATTGTAGATAATAAATCCCAATATCCAAAATAAGATTCCCACCACCACTATGCCCAATAGAGTAAAAATGCTAAATGCTATTTTTTGTGTTATTTTCCGGTTCATATATTTTACTTTACGCTGCAAAATTAAAGCCCTGATATTACAGTGAAGAAACAATCTTGTTACATTTTAGTTAAGAAGATGATTGTTACTTTTACTTTTTTCATTATGCCAATCCTTTTGTATCTACAATACAAGAATTCGTAGAAAATATTTACAGGGTTTTGAAATATAATTTCTACATTTGTATGATTAATTTCGCATCCAACGAAGAATTAAAAAATTCAATATACACAAGATTTCAATACTTAAAACGCATATAATTCCATAAATGATACGATTAGAAGACGCTAAAATAGAAACGCTTGCCCTGCATTTTGTCGGAAATAAAAATAATGATGAACCTGTTTATTGTTCTAAATCTACGATGGACATAAATGGAGAAATGGAACTTATTTTGGTAAATTATTTCTCTCATCCATTTACCAAAGCACAAGAATTTTATAATTTCTACCACGATAGCGATTTGAAATACAATGAAGTTTATGGTTTTGTATCAGAAATTTTCGACAATCCGGAATCTTTACTTGAGCAGTCTAAAAATCTTGCCAAGCATTTGTATGAACAAAGCGTTCATCCGAAAATAAAAGGCGGCGAATTTTATGTCGTCTTTTTTGAAGATTGCATAGTAGAGGGAGAAGCAGTGGACGCGGTAGGGTTATTTAAATCGGAAAATAAAGATACCTTTTTAAAAGTCCTCCAATCAGAAGAAAATTTTGATATCGAAAGCGAACAAGGAATCAATATTAATAAATTGGATAAAGGTTGTTTGATTTTCAACAAAGAACAAGAAAACGGTTTTATGGTTTCCATTGTCGACAACACCAATAAAGGCATAGAGGCTCAATACTGGATAGATGATTTTCTGCATATCCGCCAACGCAAAGATGAATATTATAACACTCAAAATCTGCTTTCGCTTACCAAGCACTTTATCAAAGATGAGTTACCCCAGCAATTCGATATTTCGAAAGCCGACCAAGTGGATTTATTGAATAAGTCTGTAAAGTTTTTTAAAGAAAATGATAGTTTCGACATGGAAAATTTTACCAACGAAGTTATCTCTCAGCCCGAAGTTATCCAAAGCTTTAATCATTACAAAAAGGAGTTTCAGGAAAACTTTGATGTAGAAATTATAGATAATTTTTCTATTTCTGAAAGTGCTGTAAAGAAACAGGCACGGATATTGAAAAGCGTGATAAAATTAGATAAGAATTTCCACATCTATATACATGGAGACCGCGAATTAATTGAGCAAGGCGAAGATAATAAGGGGAAATTTTATAAAGTATATTATAAAGAGGAAAATTAAAAGGAAGTATTATTTCTTTGAAAATTAACATTTTATCCTTACCCCTTTAAGATTTATGAAAACAAAAATGTCATCATAAATAAATATGTAGCTCAATGATATTTTACTTTTGGCTTAACCCAAAAGTAACAAAAAGTCAAGACATTATAAAAAATGTGTTATTCCTTTTGTTTAAACTCTTTATTAAATACACATAATCAAAGCTTTTTACACGCCTTGTTTATGTTTTCGCTTCGAAATCACTTCTGCGGAAATACTTATTATCATGGTTATGATAAACAGTATACAGCCTAACATAAATAAAGCCTGATAATGTGCTCCGCCCGCAGGAGCTTCGCCCAGTTCGGCTGCAATAGTTGCCGGAATAGTCCGCACGGATTGAAATAACGAATGCGGCATCACGGCAGCGTTTCCTGTTACCATCAATACCGCCATGGTTTCTCCTATGGCACGCCCGATTCCTAACACTACGGCAGCAGAAATGCCTGATGAAGCGTAAGGAACTACTACTTTATAAATAGTCTGCCACTTGGTAGCACCTAATGCCAAACTGGCTTCCCGCATAGCCCTCGGTGTATTTCTCATCGCATCTTCGGCAATGGTAATGATAGTAGGCAATGCCATAATGGCTAGTATTAAACTTCCTGCAAAAGCAGTTTCTCCTACAGGTAAATGCAGTGTCTTTTGAATTAAGGGAACCAACACCACCAAGCCAAAAAATCCATAAACAACAGACGGAATTCCTGCCAGCAATTCAATAGCCGGCTTCAATAATTTTCGGATTCTTTCATTGGATAATTCTGACAAATAAATAGCAACTCCCAAGCCCAGCGGCAAAGCTATAAGTATGGCAAAAATACTTACCCAAAGAGTTCCTAATATCAAAGGTAATACACCAAATTGTGCAGAGGGTGTAGCAGTAGGAATCCATTCTTTTCCTCCAAAAAAATCAAGGATAGAAATAGTTTCAGAAGGCTGTATTTTTACTGCATTATTATTTTGGGGTAAATATTTTTCGGGTAAAAAAGCTATTATATTAGGGTTTTGTGCTATTACTTCTCCCAATTTCTGAGGTAAAAGCGAATAATTCTCGCCCAATTCTTCATCGGAATACAAAGAAAAAATTTCATCGAAACGAAACAGCATTATCCCCTGATCTGCTCCCCCCAACTGTTTCCAATTCTCAATTTCTCCATCAAATATTTGCTTGATTTGATGAGAACTGAGTTTTTGGACAGAATTATCGGAATGCATGCAGAGAGCATATCCTTTTTCTACTACCGGACTTTTGAATAATCCGAATCCTTCTTTGAATAGGAATATAATAATAAGCAGAATTACAATACTGGTAATACCTCCGCTCAAAGTAAATATCCCTTCTATAATGCGTTCAAAGAATTTCTTCATTGTTATTTTGCTTATATTTTAAGAATATAGACACATAGTTGCTCATAGATTTTAAGTTATGATTCCTATGTGTCTATATGGTAAATAAATTATTTTATGGTGATATAGCCTATTTGAGATACAATTTGCTGTCCGGCTGAAGAAAGAACATAATCCAAATACGGTTTTACTATTTTTTCCGATTTTGCTTCATAATAATAATATAACGGACGTACAATGGGATAAGTTTTGTTTTTAGCATTGGCTACCGAAGGTTCAACATAGGTTTTACCTTTATCATATGAAACATGTATAGTTTTTACCGATTTGTTAATATAAGCCAGCCCTACATACCCGATAGCTCCTTTGGTTTGGCTGATGGATTGGATAATAGCACCGGTTGCAGGCATGCTCATAATACCGCTCATATAGTTTTTGTTTTTCAAAACGCTTTCTTTAAAAAATTCATACGTTCCTGATGAAGTTTCGCGGGAATAGGGTATTATCTTCATATCATCTCCTCCTACTTCTTTCCAATTTTTAATTTTTCCGGTAAAAATACCTTCCAATTGTTCGCGTGTTAGATTTTTTACTTTGTTGGATGGATGTACAACTATTGCCAAAGCATCGTAAGCCGCAATCACTTCTTTTACCGTTTTACCGCCTTCTTGCAGTTTTTGTTTTTCATCAAATTTAATACGCCGCGAAGCCTGAGCCAAATCGGTAGTTCCTGCTATAAGAGCTGAGATACCTACCCCGCTCCCACCTCCGGTTACAGTTATTTTTTGAGAAGGGTTTGATTTCATAAAGCTTTCAGCTTCTTTCTGTGATAAAGGAAGCATAGTATCAGAACCTTTGATTTTTTGTGCTTCAACGGCAAATAATGTACTGATTGCAATGACGGCAGTTAAAATTACTTTTTTCATTTTGTTTTGTTTTACTACCCTATAAACAAGTCGGCAAGTATGCAGGTTCATCCTTGAAACCTATTTATTGAGTCGTGGTTTTAATTATTGTTATTTTACGATGCAAAAATAGAACCGAATTATTACAGGAAGGAAACAATATTGTTACATTTTAGTTAATTTCCTATTTTTGCATTTATAAACCCAGCTTTACCTACAATGGAAG
>JAVBQU010000219.1:0-13258 GCA_031548675.1 Bacteroidales bacterium | reverse complement strand
AAATGATAAATTATTATATTCTATTAATAGATATTATCGTGAAAAAATTATTTCAAGCAATGATGGTCAATATTTAGCTATAATTCATTCTCCTATCGATGTTATTCCATATACAAACATAGGAGATAGTGTTTTGCATGTTGATTTTTGCAGAAAAGCTATTGAGGTATTAAAAAATGGGCAACCGTTTAAAAATTTCAAGCTAAAAGATGTTATTGACACATCAAAACTGGAGATTGATAATTTATTAGATTGGGTTTATGATATGGATAGTAAAGCTTTAGAAAGATATACTTGGGACTATAAGTATTGGAGTAAAATATTATCAAGAAAAGAAAAAAAAGCATGTTTTTGTGATGATACGAGCTATTATTGTCAAAGATGGATAACAGCAAAGGATTCAATGGAATATTATAGACATGAAGAACATATTTATTATAATTCAGTCTATGTGAAAAATGATACACTTGTTGTATTAACAAATAAAGGAACTGCTGTTGCATTTGATTTCAAAACCATGAATTTTAAACAAGTTCCCATAGGAGAAATAATGCCTAATAAACAAGATTTTAATCCTCCTAAACTTATTCGTAAGTACGAATATAGAAATGTAAAAATTCCTGATAAATATGATTTTCCAACTTTAAAAGATGGAAGAAAATTTGATAAAGCCATTGCAGATATTTTTAACTTATCAATTGATGAAAATAGGACAAAAGATTCTTTATACATTTACATTTATAATTTCCTACTTGATAAAAAAGGGAAATGTATAGGTTTTGATGGATGGATTTATAATAGAAATATTTCAAATTTTTTTTCTGATGAAATAAATAAAACGATGACTGAAAAATTAGAAAAATGGATACAAGAGCAAAGTTTTAAAACTAATCTTATACCTAAAAATTTTGAGGCATACTCATTTAGATGTTTTGTATATTTGAAGTGATATTATACTATGGTATGAATAAAAAATATTATAAACCTCAGTGATACTCTGTGTAACAAAAAACTTAAAATCTCAAATAATCAAATCAACAATTAACCAAATACACATAAATTATGGAAAACATTGATATGAATTTAGTCGATTGGTCGCGGTTGCAATTTGCACTTACGGCAATCTATCACTGGCTTTTTGTGCCGCTTACCCTTGGCTTGGGTTTTATAGTGGCATTTATGGAAACCATTTACGTCCGTTCTGGTAACGAAGAATGGAAACGTATTACCAAATTCTGGATGAAACTCTTTGCCATCAACTTTGCCATCGGCATAGCGACAGGGATTATTCTCGAATTTGAATTTGGAACCAATTGGAGCAACTATTCGTGGTTTGTAGGCGATATCTTTGGAGCTCCGCTAGCTATCGAAGGTATTTTCGCTTTCTTTATCGAATCCACATTCTTCGCCGTTATGTTCTTTGGTTGGAACAAAGTAGGTAAAAAAGCCCACCTTTTATCCACATGGATGGTAGCTTTTGGAGCCACGCTTTCGGCAGTATGGATTCTCATTGCCAATGGCTGGATGCAAAATCCGGTAGGCATGCAATTCAATCCCGATACAGCCCGCAACGAAATGCACAATTTTTGGGCAGTAGTAACCAATCCTGCCGCAGTAGCTAAATTTTTCCATACAGCTTCATCATGCTATTTGCTGGGAAGTGTTTTTGTGATAGGGGTAAGTTCTTGGTTTTTAATAAAAAAACGAGAGACTTCTATGGCATTGAAAAGTATCCGTGTAGCAGGTATTTTCGGATTGATAATGTCGGTAATTACTGTTGCTACCGGCGATACTTCTGCACACAACGTAGCTCAAAACCAACCTATGAAATTGGCTGCTATGGAAGCTCTTTATGATGGAAAATCCAGTGCAGGCATAAGTGTAATAGGGGCTTTAACACCTGGACAAGAAGTAGGGAAAAAGCAAGAAGATGTGCATATTTTTAATTTCGAAATTCCTAAAATGCTTTCATTTTTAAGCTTTCGCAATTTTGATGCTTTTGTTCCCGGAATCAACGACCTGACATTGGGAAACAAAGAACAAAATATTATTTCGGCAACCGAAAAAATGGCAAGAGGAAAAATTGCCATCCAAACTTTACGCGAATATAAGTTGGCTAAGAAAAACGGACAGCAAGACCAAGTTACGGAAATGGGTAAGAAATTTGACCGGAATACACCCGAAGGACAGGCTTTTTATAAGGATTATTTCCGCTATTTCGGTTATGGTTATTTGAATGATGTAAACGATGTTGTACCCAATGTTCCACTGACTTATTACAGTTTTCGTATAATGGTGGGATTGGGGATGTGGTTTATCTTGCTGTTTGCTTTGGTTTTGTTTTTCAGTTATAAAAAGAAGCTTGAAAATATGAAAATCATGCATTGGGCTGCTTTGCTTTCCATTCCGCTGGTTTACGTGGCTTCGCAGTCCGGCTGGATAGTTGCCGAAGTGGGTCGACAGCCATGGACAATTCAAGATACCATGCCCACCATTGCTGCGGTATCGCGATTAGATGCTTCGGCAGTACAGATTACATTCTGGCTTTTTGCTTCGCTATTTACCATTTTGCTTATTGCAGAATTAACCATTTTAACCAAACAAATTAAATTAGGACCTAAACAGGAAGGAGGACAACAATGATAACCGCTGCCATTTCTTACAGTTTTTTGCAACACTATTGGTGGGCTTTAATTGCCTTATTAGGTGCTTTGCTGGTATTTCTGCTTTTTGTACAAGGCGGACAAACTTTGATTTACCGTTTGGGCAAGACCGATGCAGAACGAAGTATTTTGGTAAATATTTTAGGGCGTAAATGGGAACTTACTTTTACGACTTTGGTTACTTTTGGCGGAGCTTTTTTTGCCTCATTCCCTCTGTTTTATTCTACCAGTTTTGGCGGAGCTTATTGGGTTTGGATAGCTATTCTGCTTTGCTTTGTATTGCAGGCAGTAGCTTATGAATATAGAACCAAGCCCGGCAATGTACTTGGTAAACGGACCTATGAAACATTTTTAGCCATCAATGGTTTTGGAGGTACTTTCTTGTTAGGGGTAGCTGTAGCCACATTTTTTACAGGTTCTGCTTTTTCGATGGAAAAAGAAAACCTTACCAATATTTTTGGTGAAAATGGCGGAGTTACCATTTCACAATGGCAAGGAGCAGCACATGGATTAGAAGCCGCTTTAAATATCCAAAATGTACTTTTAGGCTTAGCTGTTTGCTTTTTAGCCCGAACCCTAGGCTGTTTATATTTTATCAACAGCATTGATAATAATGCTATTTACGATCGGGCTAAGAAGCAATTGCTCTATAACGCCCTTCCTTTTGTGGTGTTTTTTATCGTTTTTGTAATTATGCTTTTAACACAATCGGGTTTTGCCGTAAAACCGGAAACTCAAGAAGTGTTTATGGAACCTTACAAATATCTCCATAATCTATTGCAGATGCCTGTTGTTTTGATTCTATTTTTAGTAGGAGTTGTGGGTGTGTTGGCAGGAATTTTTATAGCCCTCTTTAAACAAAGTACCAAAGGTATTTGGTTTTCCGGTGCAGGAACAATACTTACAGTATTTGCTCTTTTATTGATAGCAGGTTATAACCACACCGCTTATTATCCCTCGACTTACAATTTGCAACATTCGTTGACAATTGAAAACAGCAGTTCGAGCTATTTCACTTTGAAAGTAATGTCGGTAGTATCATTGTTTATTCCGGCGGTATTGGCTTATATCTGGTGGGCTTGGACGAAGATGAACAAAAAGAAAATGACTGAAGAAGAAATTGGTAAAGAGGATGCAGCGTATTAGTTTAATGATGAATAATGATTTACTTAGTTACAGGGTAGCCTTTAAGTTTCCTCATAATTAAGTACAGTAAACTGTTTATGAAAAAGTTATTTTTTGGACTTTTTGCTATCACTTTTATAGGCTGTAGTAGTACACAGAACAACGATAAAATAATTTTTATCCGTCTCGAACCAAGAATTTTGTATGATACTATTGGTACTCCCCGATTGTATTTGAACCAATATGCCGAATTTAGATTTAATTCAGGAGATAGTTTATTTATTGGCAAATCCGAAAGTAAGAATACGGATACGGGAAATTTTTCCCAATTTGGATTGGAGAAATTTTATGTTTATAACGTTGAGGATGATTTTGTTGATTTAATGACAAAAATAGTAAAAGGAAGCTATAAGGATTCGTATGTAAGAAAATTAAGTCAGCTAAGTATTGACGATAGACAAATGTGTCTGCTTATTATATTCCAAAATGGAACGCAAAGAATTATTGAATATTGTGAACTAGAAAGCCTACCTAGAGAATTAAAACAAGCTGATAGTTTGATAGCAATATATGCGAATGTTTTTCAAAGAAATATTTCACATAAACCCAATTATTCTGAGCAAATTATTTTAAATGTACAAGATAGTTTATTTCGAAAATTTCCACCACCACTAAAATCAACAATACAATTTATTCATCCAAAAGTACCAGATTAATTTTCCAATATTCAAAATACGAAATTATAGAAAACAGCAGTTTGAGTTTCGAAAATTATAAGCTCTAGAAGCAACCCTAAGATTATGATAGCTCTAAAAAGCCAGATATAATAACACCTAATTTTATTTAGGGAAAGTTTTAAATTTGAACGCTAATGATTCGTAAAGTACTTATTATAGAAGATGATATTTCGTTTGGAACCATATTGGAAAAATGGTTCAAGCGAAATGACTTTGAAGCGATTTTAGTATCAAGAATAGAACAAGCCCGAAAAGAGTTTGTTAAAAACGAATTTGACTTAATTCTTACCGATTTAAGATTGCCCGACGGCGATGGCATTATGTTTCTTGCGTGGATAAAAGAGCAAAAAATGCCGCCTCCTGTTATTGTAATGACAAGTTATGCTGAAATACAAAGTGCTGTTTCAGCTATGAAACTGGGAGCTTTCGATTATCTTGAAAAGCCGATAAACCATTCTGTTTTAAAGCAAAAAATAGAAGAAGCCTTAAATACTCCTATCCAAAAAGAAAAAGAGGCAATACCAAAAGATTCCGGTTTTGTTTATGGAAAAAGCGAAATAATGAATCAGGTGCATAAACATATTATGCTGGTTGCTCCTACCCAAATGTCGGTTTTGATTATGGGAGAGAGTGGAACCGGCAAAGAATATGCAGCACGTTTGATACACGAAAATAGCACACGTAAAAATGCTCCATTTATAGCTGTAGATTGCGGAAGTCTTTCCAAAGAACTTGCACCAAGCGAATTGTTCGGACATTTAAAAGGTTCGTTTACCTCTGCAGGAGCAGATAAAAAAGGTGTTTTTGAGCAAGCCGGCGGAGGTACTGTTTTTTTAGATGAAATAGGTAATCTGTCTTACGAAGTACAAGTACAATTATTACGGGCTTTGCAAGAACGGAAAATACGTCCTGTCGGTTCTGCTACAGACTTAAAAATTGATATCCGATTAATTGCAGCTACTAACGAAAGTTTGGATAATGCTATTGTAAATGGGAAATTCAGAGAAGATTTGTATCATCGGCTAAATGAATTTTCAATTATCGTTCCTCCTCTTCGTGAACGGGTTGAAGATATTATTATTTTTGCTCATCATTTTTTGCAAGAAGCCAATAGTGAACTGGGTAAAAATGTAACCTATATAACCCCAGAAGCAACCCATATACTGGAAAAACACAATTGGGATGGAAATCTGCGCGAATTAAGAAATGTAATACGCAGGGCTGTCCTATTTGCGCAGACAAATGAAATCACGGTAGAAGATTTACCCATATTATCATTTCACATAAAACCCTTTGCAGAACCTTTTTTAGGACTACATTTAGCAAATGAACGGGAACAAATAGAAACTGCTTTAAAACAAACCCATGGAAATAAAACTATGGCTGCTCATTTGCTAAAAATAGACCGGAAAACACTATATAACAAATTGCACCAATACGGCATTCCTCTGTAACAGAAGTTATAGGCAGATTTGCATAAATATCAGGGAGTTTAATACCTAGATACTCAAGATAGTCCAATCTTATTAGGCTTTACAGATTTTCAATATCTGTAGAGTCTTAGGCTTATGCCCATTATAGGAAAGCTTTTTCTGTAATCAAAAATAAATATTTGATGTAAAAAAATGAAGAAGTCAATTGAAAATAAAGTGCGATTGAATGTGGTACTGATTTATATATTTGTTGCTGTAGTTTGTTGCGGAATGATAATTTACATGTATAATTTAAAACGCAATGTAAATCAACAGAAGAAAAATATTCAGCAATATAACCAAACCCTCATTATCACTAACGACATTATTTTACTGGAAAGGCAGGCACAATCGGCAAAAGAACTTTATATTTTATCAGAAAGAACCAAATACCGCAACCAATATCAAACTTTATCTGGTCATGTAGAAAAACTGATTGATTCATTGTCTTCCATGAATCATATTCAGCAAAAAAAAATGCTGGATTCACTTAGGCAATTATTAAACCGAAATGAAAATATAATAGCAGAATTAAACAGGCAGTTTAACAAAAGAAACCCTTTAGATACTATTAATCAAAAATTAAAAGATTACGAAATCCCACCCAGAAAAGAAACCGTATTGGTTACTACTACGCAGAAAGATACGGTTTTACAAAATACGCCGCATAAAGGTTTTTGGGAAAGAATCGGAGCTGTTTTTTCTCCAGATAAGCATGTAGAAACAACCCTATCGGTTACCTCAGTACAAGCAGATACTTTAAAAATCTCTACTCCAGATAGTTTGAATATAATGTCAGATATTCAGTATTTCTCAGAACTTGCTTCGCATAAATATACAAGACGGATAGATAAGATACGGCAAAATGTAGGACGTATAATGATTTCTAACCAAGAAGTTACTGTACAAATTCGTACATTGCTTACCCGGCTTCATCAAGATATATTCAATACAATTATTCTCGAAATCCAAAAAAATGAACAACTCATTCAGCGAAATTATGTTTTTTTGTTCATTAGCGGTTCAATTTCTTTGATTCTTATTTTGGCATTAGTTATACTCATAATCAAAAATGTGAACAAAGGGTACGATGCCCGTAAAGTATTAGAAGAATCTAATGAGTTTATCCGGCAATTGATGGAGGAGCGGCATAAATTGTTTTTATCTATTTCACACGATATTAAAGCACCTTTAGGCTCTATATTCGGATATTTTGAAGTATGCAAACAAACCATGCCTGCCTCTTCGGAAAATGTGCAGAACATAAGCTCTATGCAGAATTCGGTTAAATATATTTCTGCTTTGCTTGAGAATTTACTCGATTTTTCGGCATTGGAGCAAGGGAAGTTAAAATTAATGCCGACTGATTTTAATGTTGGGAAATTGAGTAGCGAAGTTTCGAATATTTTTTCACCTTTGGCAATGCAAAAAGGGCTTTCATTTCATTGTCAAAATTCCATTGAGAAAGATTTATGGGTTTGCTCCGATAGCCTTAAAATAGAACGGATTTTAGGGAATATACTTTCTAATGCCATAAAATACACCCATAGCGGCAGCATAAAATTGATTACAGCTTATGAAAACGGATTACTCTCTTTTTCAGTTACCGATACAGGTGTAGGCATTCCCTCCGATAAAATAAATGAAGTTTGCAAACCCTTTTCAAGAATTAATTCACAAGGCTCTGCAAGCAAAGGAAGTGGTTTTGGAATGTATGTTGTAAAAGGGCTATTAGAACTGCTGAAAGGTAAGATGACTATTTTGTCAAAAGAAGGAGAAGGTACTCAAGTCGAGATTTTGATTCCGGTACAAAAAGTTGATGTCCCCGTTTCGAGAATCCCAAAAGAAGATGCTTCCCTTTCAAAAAAAGAATATAAATTGTTGGTTATAGATGATGATAAAGACCAATTGTATGTTTTGGGTAGAATGTTATCACATTTAGGACATAAAGTTGATGTTTGTTCAACAATCTTTGAATTTGAAAATTACGCCAGCGTAAATGCATTTTCATACTACGATATAATACTGACGGATATGGAAATGGGGAAATTTTCAGGTGTAGATATTCTGGCAAAAACACGAAGTATAAATAAATCTATTCCCGTTCTGTTGGTAACAGCGCATAGTAATTATGATAACGAAATAGCGATAAAGCTAGGATTCAACGGCTATCTTCGAAAACCGTTTGATGCCATACTGTTATCAAAGCTTTTCAGAAATAATAATATGCAGGATGAGAAAATATATGCCCAAAATACAAAACATAGTTTTGCAATGTTAAGAGCTATGTTTGATGACGATGTGGAAGAAGTGAAAAATATTTTATCAATATTTATAGATGCTGCCGCTGAAAATTTGAAAAACCTTCACCAAGCTGTAGTTCATGATGATTTCGCAGAAGCTCAATTGCTTTGCCATAAAATGCAGCCTTCGTTTACCCAGCTCGAAGCCGGAGAATTGCTTATATTTTTGCAAAAAATGGATGTACTGCGTGGAAAAACTTCTGATTTGTACCCCAAATGGAAAGAAGATGCAGCTTTGTTTATCATAAATTCCGAAGCCTTTATCGAAAAAGTAAAGCAATATATTGCTCAAAAGGAAGACTAATGGTTGCTTTTTTGTACTTTATAGATTGTGCATTCCCCACAATTCCACACTTCTGTTGTGGAAATATTCCACAATTCCACAATAGGTTGATTTTTCTGATTTTTATTTAAAATATTGATTATAAGTAAATAAATTGATATTGGTATTGTTTGGCATGCATATTGTTTTATCTAAAAGCAAAGAAACAATAAAAATTTCATCAAACAATTAAATCTTATTAGCCATGAAAAAGATCATTTTATCAATTGCCTTTCTTGTAGGGGCATGTGTTATTACAAATGTTCAAGCGTTAAATGTGAAAAGTACAGATAAATCAGCGCTTCCGGTACAGGATACTGTTACAAAAGACACAACTTCTTTTGTATCAGTAATGCTGGCAGCAAGTGATGATGGGTACAAAGAAGTAAAATTAGATAGCTTGAATGCAGATGTACAGACTGCAATTAAAAAATATACACCCACCCACATGGTTAAGAATGTATATTACAATTCGGCAAAGCAATTAACCAAAGTTGTTTTTGTTTCAAATGCCGATAAAAAAGAGAAAATTGTGATTTTCAACAAAGAGGGTAAAGAAGAAACCGGAAAAGCATAAACTCTCTCTTTGTTCTGTAAAGTGTGTAAAACAGGCTGTAAGAATTTTTCTTACAGCCTGTTTTATTTGTATCAAATTATTTTTGGGGCTGCAACAAAGTTTGAAGAAACGAGCAGGGTAGAAATAACCTGCTCGTTTCTATTTGATAAATATGTTGTACATTTGTAGAAGTGAATTGTTGCCATAAACATTAGGTTTAGCAAACTATTCAACGATTTATATTAAAAATAAACAAATGAAAAATTTATTAGCCCTGTTATTCGCAAGTATGATATTAAGTTTGGGTGTAGGATGTAAGTCCTCAAAAACATCAGCTTCATCCAAAACTCAAACTTCTTTCTTTGGAACATATTGGAGGGTAGAAACTTTGGAAGGTAAGAAAGTGGAAATTGAGTCTGGGAGGCCGGAATTATATCTTACTTTTTCGGAATCGGATAAAAGTTTTCGCGGAAACAGCGGATGCAACAGTCTTTTCGGAAATTTCGAACAGACAAATAATAAACTTTTATTTTCGGATATCGGTATGACCAAAAAAGCTTGTATTGGAGATAAATATGAAAGCATTTTATTAGATGCGTTAGCAAAAACGAGTAGTTTCGAAATCAAGGGGAATCAATTGTTTTTAAAGCAGGATAAAGAAGTGCTTGCAATTTTACAAGCCAAATAATTATATTATCATGGATAAAAGAATACACAAATTCATACATCAGCATCATGTGCTTAATCTGGCGGTTTGCAAAGATAACCAGCCTTATATTGCCCATTGCTTTTATGCTTATAATACCGATTTGAATTGTTTTGTTTTTACATCGGATGCGGATACGCTGCACGTGGATTGGATAAAGCAAAATGCCAAAGTGGCTGCCGGAATTGCCTTAGAAGCCAAAATTGTAGGCAAAATACAGGGATTGCAATTAACGGGAGTGATAGAAAAAGTAACAGATACGGACAAAGTTTATAAAAATACATATTTACAGAAGTTCCCTTTTGCTGCTTTGATGAAAACCGATTTTTGGATATTAAAGCCCGAATTTATAAAATTGACCGATAACCGACTGGGATTTGGAAAGAAATTGATTTGGGAAGCAAGTAAACGATAAACTATGAGCAGGAAAACGTTTTAACGTTAAAACGTTATGAACGTTATAAACCTTTGAATCTTATAAACTGAAATAATTAAATTATGACCGCATTACAAACCATTATGCAACATCGTTCCATCCGCAAATATAAAAACCAAGCGGTTGCAGATGATGTTCTTAAACAAATATTAGAAGCCGGATTTCGTGCCTCTACAACCGGAAATATGCAGGTTTACAGTATTATTGTAACTCAAGATGCAGATAAAAAAGCGGAATTGGCAAAATTCCATTTTGGACAAAAAATGGTAATCGAAGCTCCGGTAGTGCTTACTTTCTGTGCCGATTTCAATCGTTTTAATAAATGGTGCGGGTTCCGCGATGCAGAACCCGGATATGATAATTTTTTATCGTTTACCACTGCGGCTATCGATGCTTTATTGGTAGCTCAAAATGTTGCCATAGCAGCGGAGAGCTTAGGATTGGGTATTTGTTATTTGGGAACAACCACTTATTTAGCCGAACCCATTGCCCAATTTTTCAATTGTCCTGCCGGAGTGGTGCCTTTAACTACCATTACGCTTGGCTATCCCGACGAAATGCCCGAATTGACAGACCGTTTACCGTTTGAAGGCGTTGTACATTTTGAAAAATATGAGGATTATACCCAAGAAAGTATCGACCGGATTTATGCCGATAAAGAAGCCTTGCCCTTAACCCAAAAATTATTGGAAGAAAACCAATTGGAAACTTTAGCCCAGATTTTTACCCAAAAACGGTATACCCAAAAAGACAATGAGGCTTTTTCTAAATCCCTGTTGGAGTTTTTGGCAAAATCGGGCTTTATGAATCAATAAATGCAAAACTATAAAGTGATTCCATAATAAGTTTTAAAGATAAAAACATAGATAGAATATTTTGTATCTTTGTACGTTCATTAATGCATAGAGAAAATTTATTTACAAAACAACAATCCCAAAAATTAAAGAATTATGAGTACAACAGGCATTATAATTATTGTAGTAGCTGCATTATTAGTAATTTATGTTATTTCGCTATACAACCGTTTAGTGAAATACCGCAATAATCGCGAAAATGCTTTTGCAAATATCGATGTTCAATTAAAACAACGCCACGATTTGATTCCGCAATTGGTAGAAACCGTTCGTGGATATATGAAACATGAAAGTGAAACCTTAACCAAAGTAACGGCTGCCCGTGCACAAGCTATGTCGGCACGCAGCATCGACGAAAAAATTGATGCGGAAAATTTACTTAGCGGAGCTTTAAATGGTTTGAAAGTATCATTAGAAGCCTATCCCGATTTAAAAGCCAGCACTAACTTTATGCAATTGCAAGAAGAAATTTCCGATATTGAAAATAAATTATCAGCTGTCCGTCGTTTCTTCAACAGTGCTACCAAAGAGTTGAACAATGCGGTAGAGGTTTTTCCATCCAATATTGCAGCTAAACTTTTCGGCTTCAAACGCGAAAAAATGTTTGATTTGGGCGAAGAACGTGTAACTTTAGAACAAGCTCCCAAGGTTAGCTTCTAAAAAAGCAAGCAGGTAATAAGTGCTATATCAAAATCGAAACATAATATAAAAATATAAACCTCACAGGGTCTCTGTAACCTTGTGAGGTTTTATATGTTTTCGGGGTATGGCACAAACAGGTAATTAATACAAGTAAATTAATACATAATCTAAAAATGGAATATATTGGTCTTGAAACACAGATAAGAAAAAATAATTTTAAATCAACATTCCTTTTAATCCTATTTCCATGTGTAGTTGTAGGCTTAACATGGCTGTTTTTCTTTTTATTTATGTTGTTGGGAACCTATAATAACCCTGATGACAGCGTAACAAACTATCTGCCGTCAATTAATGCATGGTGTTTAAATGCGCTGCCTTGGGTTTTGGGAGGCGTGGCTTTATGGATGCTTATTGCTTATTTTTCTCATTCCTTGATGATACAAGCGGCTACAGCTTCGTTTCCACTCGAAAGACGAGACAATAAAAGGGTATATAACTTGGTCGAAAATTTATGCATGGCAAATGGCATGAGCATGCCTAAGATTAATGTAATAGAAGATGATTCGCTGAATGCTTTTGCAAGCGGAATCAATAATAAAACTTATACGGTAACTCTTTCGCGTGGCATTATTCATAAGTTGAATGACGAAGAATTGGAAGCCGTAATAGCCCATGAGCTTACACATATCCGCAATCATGATGTGCGTCTGCTTATCGTTTCCATTGTTTTTGTAGGAATATTTGCATTTTTATCACAAATGCTGCTTCGTACCCTTATATTTGCTCCCCGCCGAAGCAACGATAAAAAAGACGGCGGTGCTGCCATTATTTTAATAGGTTTGGCTATTGCAGCTTTGGGGTATCTTATTTCTATACTGCTGCGTTTCGGCATTTCTCGCAAGCGTGAATATCTGGCAGATGCAGGTTCGGCAGAAATGACTAAGAATCCATTGGCTTTGGCATCGGCACTTCGGAAAATATCAGACGATCCTTTAATTGAAGCAGTTGAACGCGACGATGTTGCTCAATTATTTATAGAACATCCCAGCGGAGAAAAATCAGGAATTATGGCTGCTTTTGCCGGATTATTTGCAACGCATCCTCCTATACAAAAACGCATTAAGGTATTGGAACAATTTTAATACATATATTTTGAAAAATCTTACAAAAGCACCTCATGTATGTCGGGTGCTTTTGTAATTTTGGGCATTGTAAATTTACCCTGTATTTAATCTGAATATAATTTGGTTTGTAAATATTACTATATTGTTTTGCAATATTTTGCATACTTTTATTTGCCACTTTAACCCCTATGTTGTATATTTGCAAAAGTGGTAAATGTTATATATTAAAATCATTTATATTATATTTTACTGCTTTTTTAATACGTAATTTACAATATTATGCACATCGCTCTTGCCGGAAATATCGGATCTGGGAAA
>JAVBQU010000192.1:0-11980 GCA_031548675.1 Bacteroidales bacterium | reverse complement strand
GTGGCTATTTTAGGAGTAGGTTATATAGAAAAGAAACCTGCCGTAATAGAAACTCCCGATGGAGATATGATTGCTATCCGCCATAAAATGTACTTATCTTTATCATATGACCACCGTATCGTTGATGGAGCTATGGGAGGTGCATTTTTACGCCGCATAGCCGATCATTTGGAAGAAGATTATAAATAATATTCAAATACATAATAACAAATGTTTAAGAAGCTGTTCTGATGAAAATTTGAACAGCTTCTTTTGTATATATTCGGATTTTGCACCGCCGAATAAATAATAAAAAAATGTATTTTTGCATTTACTTTCAAATGATACCATTATGCAGAATATAAAAGAACAAATTACTCAACTTGCGAATAATAAACTTAAGGATTTTATTGATATCCGCCGTCAGATACATCAAAATCCCGAGCTATCAGGAGAGGAATACCAAACAGCCGGATTGGTAGAACACTATCTTAAATCGTATGGAATAACCCAAATGAAACGTTTGGCTAAAACGGGAGTGGTAGCTTATATTGAAGGAAAAAATCCTGATAAATGTATGATAGCTTTGCGTGCCGATATGGATGCACTGCCTATCATAGAGCAAAATCAGGTTGATTTTATTTCTAAAAACAAAGGTGTTATGCATGCATGTGGACATGATGCACACACAGCCTGCCTGCTCGGTGCAGCCTATATTTTACAGCAGATAAAATTAGAGTTTGAAGGAACTATTATGCTGATATTTCAACCTTCGGAAGAAAAGTTTCCGGGCGGAGCTAAAATGATGCTGGACGAAGGTTTATTTAAAGAACGTAAACCCGAAATAGTTTTAGGGCAGCATGTTTTACCTGAAATGAATTCTGGAAACGCAGGTTTTAGACCAGGTAAATACATGGCTTCTACTGATGAAATATATCTTACTGTAAAAGGAAAGGGAGGGCATGGGGCTACGCCGGAATTGAATACAGATCCTATCGTTATAGCTTCTCATATTATTGTGGCACTACAGCAGATTGTAAGCCGCAATGCACCCTCAGCTATTCCTACCGTACTTTCTTTTGGCCGATTTATAGCTGAAGGCAGAACCAATATTATTCCCGATTTTGTTAAAATAGACGGTACTTTGCGTACTTTTGATGAAACTTGGCGTGCAGAGGCTCATCAGAAAATTACACGCATGGCACAAGGAATAGCCGAAGGGATGGGAGGTAGTTGTGAGGTTAGAATAGATGCAGGATACCCTTTTTTGGTAAATGATGATATGGCTACATCTCAAGCCCAGAGCTATGCCCAAGAGTTTATGGGTGTAGAACATGTAGAAAATATAGATTTACGCATGACGGCTGAAGATTTTGCATATTATTCGCAGCAAGTTCCTTCGTGTTTTTTCCGTTTGGGTACTAAAATTATGGATAAACCTGTTACGAATTTACATACTAGCACTTTTGATATAGATGAACAAGCCATAGCTCATGGTATGGGCTTAATGGCGTGGCTGGCATATAGGTTTTTACAAAAATAATTCCATGTATTTAGGAATTTCTGGTATTTTATAAACAAGAAAGGTTGTAATAAAAAAGCATGAAAAGAATTATTCTTTTCATGCTTTTTTATTACAGTTTCAGATGATTTTTATCTTCTGGATTTTCTTAATAATATTTCGTCTCGAAGCGTAGACGCTTTTTCATAATCCTCTTGCTCAATGGCTATTTGTAGAAAATCTTCTAATTCTTCAAACGTATATTCGTGCAGTTGCCGTTGAGATATTTTTTCTTTTTCTTTAGCCTTATGTTCTTCAATTACAATACCGGCTTGTTCAATAACCGATTGTACCGCATATATGGGCTTGTTGAACTTTACAGCTAAAGCTACAGAGTCTGATGCTCGGGCATCAACAGCGTGTTTAACTTTTCCGTCGTTAAGCATCATTTTTACATAAAAAATACCTTCAATAAAATCTTCAATAATAATTTCTTCAAGAGCAATACCAAATGTATCCATGATATTTTTCATCAAATCGTGGGTAAGAGGACGATGGGAATGAATTTTCTCTAATTCCATAGCAATGGCTTGGGCTTCAAATGTTCCTATAACAATAGGAAGGTGTATATCTTTTTCCTTGTTACCCAAAACCAAAGTATAAGCTCCCGATTCTGATAAGCTATTGGACAATCCTATAACTTCTAATTTTATTTTATTAGTATCCATAATTGTATGTTTTTTTCAACCTTTTTAGGTTATACAAAAATACCTTTCAGCTTTGCAATATAACGTACAAAACAGGTATTTGTTTCATTATTTTTATTGATAAATGTATTCTTTCACAAAATTGAAAATGCTAAAAACAGCAAATAATATACTGGCGGTACTGTTGGATGAAAAAAATGCAATTTCAATTTTAACAGATTTGCCCGAATGCATAATAATATGCTGAAAAATAAGCAATCCGATAAAACATCCCGCCCCAATCCAGTATAAATATCCTGTTTTAATATGTAATCCAAAAATAATTACCATGCATGCAGCTATTAGATGAAAGCATGCTGAAAATATTGCCGCTTTTCTACTCCCAAATACAGACGGTATCGAGTGTAAACCATGCTGTTTGTCAAATTGTTCGTCTTGCAAGGCATAGTGTATATCAAATCCGGCAGTCCAAAAAAGTGTTATCATCGAAAGATAACAAATAACAACGTTAAAGCTGCCGCTTACAGCCAGATAAGCTCCTACCGGTGCAATAGCTAAGCCTGTCCCTAATATTAAGTGGGATAAAAAAGTGAATCTTTTGGCATAGCTGTACCCTAACACCCAAATTAAAGCAATGGGCGAAAGATAAAAACATATAGGGTTGATAAAATAGGTAGCAAGTATAAATAAAAGGGAATTTATGATGATAAAAATAAGTGCATTCTGCCGGTTTATAACTCCCGAAGGAATTTCTCTTTGGGCTGTACGCGGATTTAGCTTGTCTATTTTTCTATCTGCATACCGGTTAAATCCCATAGCGGCACTGCGGGCAAATACCATACATAATACACATAATCCTAATATCTTCCATAAGTGAGCAGAAAAATATCCTTGTTCGGCAACCCCATAAGTAAAACCGACAAGCATGAACGGCATAGCAAACAGGGTATGAATAAACTTGATAAAAGAGAAATATTTTTTTATACCCATGTCAGATCTTATTTTTTGTGTGATTGAGAAAAGAATAAGAATGCCAACATCAGTGCGATGGTAACAATAGTACTGAGTACTACGCGTAATAAAGTCCTGAAAAATTCGTGCACTCCGAATGCTTCTAAAAAGAAATAGGAGAGATGGTGTATAAGCGTAAGAATGAGAGCATACTTCAAAAAGTTTTCCATCCCTATGGTTCTTAGGTTTATTTCTGATTTTTCATCAAAATTATTAGGCAGAGAAATTAAACGGATAACACTTGGCTTGCAGAATGCTATAAATACACAGGCTGCGGTATGTAAACCGCTTCCTCCTGAAAAACTATCGATTAAATAGCCTAAGAAAAATCCGGTTAAAAGCAATGCCCAGCGTGGAAATTTAGGAGGTAGCATTAAAATAACCAAAATATACGGAAATGGATTAATATACCCTCCTAAATACAAGTTGTTTATTACCACAACTTGCAAAATGGCTAGTATTAAAAACCTGAATATGGTTATACCTATATTATCCATTCGTATTTATTATTCTTGGGCTGATATTCCTTTTTTATTTTCGATATTGAAAAGACTGTCTTTTTCTGCTTTGTAGTAATCTTGTATCACATATACATGGCTTATCTTACTCATGTCGATGGATAAATTAATTTCTACTTCCAAACCTACGCCCTTGTCTTGCAATACTTTTTTAACTGTGCCTACCGTTATATTTTCTGGAAATCCACCGGAATATCCACTGGTAACAATAGTATCTCCCTTTTTTATGTCCACATGTGAAGGTACATCAGTCATCATCGCTGTTTTATATGATCCGCCTTCCCAAATTAGGCTTCCGATAGTGTTATTCTTTTTTATCTTAACACTGACTTTATTATTTTTATGCAGCACAGACATGATTAAACTATAATGGCTTGAAACATCAATAATTGTACCGACAACTCCTTCGGAAGTAATTACTCCCATATCAGGAACGATACCTTGGTCTTTTCCAATATTGATCATTATATAATTATCGCGTTTCGCTCATGAATTATAAACAACCTTTGCTGTGATATATTGATAATTCAATTTATGTGCAGTGTCTGAAATTGAATTATGTTGAATGGTCATGAACTGGAACGCATCGGACGATTTATTTTTAAGCTGCATGTTTTCCAATGCCAACCGTTGATTTTCTTCTTTTAAATTGAAGTAATCAATAATTGATTGGATTTTTCCGTGAATAAATCCTGTAGTTTGATTAGTGGCTGATGTGATTTTGGCACCTTGGTAATAGGTATGCTCTTTAATTAACCAAAAAGCAATTCCTTCTAGCAGCAGGAAAAGAAAAATGGAATAGTATCGTATAAAAAAAACTAGAAGTCTTTGCATTTATAATTCTGAAAATTAATGCTTTCTCATGAATCAAGTCTAAAAAGAATTGCAAAGATGCAAGATTTTTTGAGAAAGACAAAGAAAATATAAAAGACACAAAGATTAAATTTATTAACATAGGAATCCTTGTGTCTTTTATATTTGCCTTCTTAAGTTTCTATTATGATTTTATCATTTTAAATCCGATGGCTAAAGTAAAGGCATTTTGGTAAAACTTGTCTTTTTTATTATCAGAATTTTTGAGAGTTATAGTTTGATTAAAATCTCTTCCGTAACGTAAATCGACGGTAACATCCATCAAATCAAACCCAATACCAATAATACCGGACACTTGATAGGGAGACGCTTCAATTCCTGAATCGTAATTTTGAATAACTTTTGAGAATTGATCATTAAAAGCTCTAATGTTGTTAAGCACTGTAATGGTATTTCCCAATCCTAAATATACTCTGAAATTAACATCAGGCATTTGCACCAATTTAGCTCCGATTAATAAGGGAACTGCAACAGCAGCAGTCTTAACCGGTTGATCTAATTTATTGTCAGGTTCTATATTTCCGTCAATATATCCAAAGGTTAATTCCGGTTGGAAATAAAATGTTTTGTTCAAATCGAAACGGGCAAAAGCTCCTAGTGCAAAACCCGGTCTGAAAGATGTAAGATAATCTCTTGATGGTTTCGATAATTGAAAGCCGGAAACTTGACCTTGAACTCCGGCAGTAATAGGCATTTGAGCGTACGTTGTAAGGCTTATTAAGCCGATTGCGATTAATAAAAAATGTTTTTTCATGTTTTTTTTATAATTTGATTGTTAATTGTTTATATAGAACAATGTTTCTATAGTGTAAGTTTTTTTTCAGATGAATTTAATTCCAAAAATGAAAAAGCAAAAGTAGTCAAAAAAAATGTATCTGAATTATTAAAAATTTAGAAGTTTTTTAATCGTAATATGGTAAGTTTCATGCGTTTTTAATTTTGTATGGAACCTCGTTTATCAATTCCCCACATCAGTTTTTCGCGTATAGTGGTAAAAAAATCCCGATTAGGAAGTGTTACCAAATTAAATTTAAAATCAGCTTTTTTGATTATAATTTCTGTGCCGGATTCTATTTCTATATTTTTTGAATCGAGAGTAACTAAAAAATCTCCTCTGCTTCCATCGGCTTGCAACCGTATTATACTGTCGTTGGCAATAATTATGGGGCGGACAGTAAGCATATGGTTGGCAATAGGGGTAATAACCAGTGTTTCTGAATTAGGAGTTAGAATGGGTCCGTTGCAACTCATCGAATAAGCTGTAGAACCGGTTGGCGTCGCGATAATAATCCCATCGCCGTAATAGGTGTTTAGAAAATTTTCATTTACATAGGCACTTACGGCAATCATGCTTGACATATTTTTACGGTAGATAGATATATCATTCAAGGCATAATTAAAATCTCCGAATAAATTTTTAGGGCTTTCTATGGATAAAAGTGTACGTTTTTCGATAATAAAATCTTTTTTCAATAAGCATTCTATGCAATAGTCTATATCGTTTTTGGCAATTGAAGCTAAGAATCCTAAACGTCCCATATTGATACCTAAAACCGGAATATTATTTTTTCTGACCAAATGTACCGTATCAAGCAGAGTACCATCGCCGCCTATGGAAAGGAGTAGGTCTATTTTATTTTCAATATCTACATGATTTTTAAATAAATACTTAGGCTTAAATGTTATTCTATCTGCCAGAAAATCAAAGAAAGGAGCATAGCAGCAAAGTTCAATACCTGCTTCTTCTAATTTTTGAATCAAATATTGAAGATTTATTAAGTCATTAATATTGACTTCTTTACCAAAAATACCTAAGGTCATAAATTGTATATATTATAAATTTGATTAATGCCAGTGGCGTCAAAGTTACATAGAAAAACCAAAATATCAATGAATCTTACACCATTTTTGAAATTATATTAACTTTGCATTTTGATTAAATTTGTTAGTTGGTACGTATGCGCTTGTTTTACTTTGGAGTTTGTTTTTTCATGCTGTTTGGTATTTCTGCAAAATCGCAAAATACTATAGGCGTGGGTAGTCTGCATTTGTCGGAGGGGCATATTTGGGCTCATTCAAAAAATATATCTTATGTGAAAGGCAATACTTTTTCTGCTGAATTCCGAGTTTATCTGAATCCTAAAAGTGATGCTTTTTGGCAAAATACTTATCATGCAACTGATTTTGGTTTTGCTTTGTCGTTTATCCATACTTCTAATAAATTTATAGGAAGCATAGGGGGAATATCTATGTTTATTGAACCTATGATTTTTAAGACCCGGCATCTGCGTTTTTATCCGCATTTGGGCATAGGCTTAGGCTTTGCTCCTGATTATTATTCAGAAGATACGAATAACTTTATGCATCAAAATACGGTGATATGTTCTCCTGTAAATGCGTATTTTCACGGTAGCTTGAATTTGGATTATAAGATTAACGACCGATTACAGTTAGGTACTTTTGTTAGTTTGCAACATGCTTCTAATGGTTCTTTACGGATGTCTAATTACGGATTAAATGTAGTAAGCTTAGGCGTAAATGTCCGCTATTTATTTGTTCCTAAAATAGCTCATGTTAATACATTATCTAAAGAATTTGCAATATATGAGCATAGATTGCGTCCTTATTTATCGGCAGGCTTTGCTATGCGTCATGCCGGCAGAGATTCTAAGGTGTATTATAAGAATTATATGATGGATTTGGGGGTTACTAAAAATGTAACTTCAAGGAATAGATTAGGTGCTGAATTTTGCTTTTTGGATAGGCAGGGAAGTACTGATGAATTACATGAAAATTTGGAATACACACAATTCTTCGGATTTACAATCGGTCACGAATTGGTAATCCGAAGGCTTGGAATAGTAACTAATTTGGGATATTTCTTTGCAAACACGAGGGATTACGAAAACTACTTGTTTGCTAAAATAGGTCTTAAATATTCTTTTACCCGCAATTTTTTCGGAAGCATATTGTTGATTAACAAAACTACAGCGGCAGACTATGTGCTTTTTAGTTTAGGCTATAGCTTATAATAGGGGTTCTATTTTATATTGAGCTTTACTTTTTCTTCTCTCCAAACAAACGAACTTTACTTAAAAATTGGTAGCGTTTTTCGGTTAGTAAAATTTCGATAAATAAAAGCAGCAAAGCTAAAGCGATAAAATATCGGTGTTGGCTTTCGTATCCGGAAATCATCCGGTTATCGTAGGTGTTTTTTGCCATTTTATCGATGCTTTTAAATATTTCCTGTAAGCCTGTGGTTGTATTGTTAGCTTGAATATAAATGCCTTTTCCGTCTTGTGCAATCTGCTGCAGCATGGCTTCGTTTAGTTTGGTAACTATGGTATTGCCATCGCGGTCTTTGCGGTAGCCTGTTTGATTGCCGTTTTGATAAATAGGAATAGGAGCTCCGGCAGATAATCCCATGCCGATTGTATGGATAATAATATTTTGGTCTTTAGCATCATCCATAGCAGCTTTTAAATCATCTTCGTGGTTTTCGCCGTCGGATATAAGAATAATGGCTTTGCTGCGTTGTTCTCCTGTTTTACTTTGGTCGAACGAATTAACAGCTAAATCTAATGCTGTACCGATAGCCGTACCTTGTGCCTGAATGAGATCGGGAGAAATATTTTCGAGAAACATTTTAGCGGCACCGTAATCGTTTGTTAAAGGAAGTTGTACAAAGGCTTTTCCTGCAAAAATTACAATGCCGATTCTATCGCCCGAAAGTTGGTCGATGAGTTTTGTTAAAGCTTGTTTCGACCGTGCTAAACGATTGGGCTGTATGTCTTCGGCAAGCATACTGTACGAAATATCTAAACATACCATCATATCAATACCTTGTCGTTTGGCTTCTTCTACTTTAGAGCCTATCTGCGGATTGGCAATGGCAACTACCAAACTTGCATAAGCTAAAAGAATGAGAATCAATTTCAATACGGACATTCCTTTTGATACTTCGGGCAATAGGGTATTTACTAATTGCATATCGCCGATTTTGGCTAAATTGCGGCGTTTCCGTACTTGATATACAACGAAAAATACAATAAATAACGGAATTAGAAATAATCCGTATAAATATTCAATATGTTCAAATCGAAACATAACTTAGATACTATTTAGATTTTTGTTGATTTGCTTAAAATGATAAAGTTTATCGTTTTCGATTACGGAATCCGTTTAAAAATCATCCACCGTAAAAATATTTCTAAAAATAATAATGCCAAAGCTGCCGCTAAAAATGGAAAATACTCATCTTTGGTATTATGATAACTCAAAACATCAATTTTAGATTTCTCCAGCTTATCTATTTTATCAAAAACATTTTGCAGGCTTTTGTTATTTGTAGCCCTGAAATATTCTCCTCCTGTGGCTGCCGAAATTTGCTTCATCAGCGGTTCGTCTATTTCAACAGGTACATTTTGGTATTGTATGCCAAATGGGGTTTCTATCGGATAAGGGGCGTAGCCCATAGCGCCTACACCGATGGTATAAATCCGGATACCAAATGTTTTGGCAGCTTCGGCAGCCATAGCCGGTGATACTGCTCCCATATTGTTTACGCCATCTGTAAGCAGTATGATAACTTTGCTTTTGGCTTTGCTGTCTTTAATCCGGCTTACAGCTGTTCCCAAACCATCGCCCAAAGCAGTTCCGTCTTCAATAATGCCGTTTTTTACTTTTGCCAGCAGGGTTTTTAATACTGTATGGTCAATAGTGAGCGGACACTGCGTATAGGCTTCGCCGCTGAATACAACTAAGCCCATGCGGTCGGTTTTGCGAGCATCGATAAATTGTTCTGTAATTTTTTTGGCAGCACCTAAACGATTGGGGCTAAAATCGGCGGCTTTCATCGAGCCTGAAACATCTATTGCAAAAATAATATCGATACCTTCTACAATTTGTTCACTGCGGCTTAGTTTGGTTTGCGGACGGGCTAAAATTACAATCAGCAAGGCTAAAACCAACATCCGAAGGGCAAATAAAATATGATAGCAATATTGTTTGAATGTTTTTCGGTATTTAGCAAATGGAAAAGTATTGGAAAAATGCAATGCAGGCATTCCTTTAAATTGACGGAAAATATACCATACGAGCAAAAGCGGAATGATAATAAGTAAATATAGCCATGCAGGGTTGGCAAAATGCAAGTCGGGAGGAATGATATTCATAGGATTACTTGTATTTTGGTTCGACTATTTCAAATTGGTTTTATCTTCTTCTTCTGGTTTTGAAATGGTGCTTTGGATAAAATCGGACACCCCCGACAGGCAGCGTGTATGTTCATCAGGTAAAGGTTGATGCTTGGCAAATTTTACCAAGTCGGCTAATTTTAATATGTATTGCAAAATTTCTTCATTTTGAGCAGTTAAGCTGATATTTTGGCAGGCTTCTAAAATTTCGTCAGAAGTTTTTTCTTCTGCATTTATCTTAAAGCGTCCGGCTAGGTATTCCCGTAAAATTGCGGTTAATTCTACATAGTATTCTTTTACAAAATCATGCTGCCATAACTTCTTTTGTTTTAATTCTTCTAATTTCTTCAAAGCAACCACATGAGCCGGAAGGCTGGGTTTTACCATAAAAGGAAAAATGGGTCTTTTCTTTTTCTTTCTTAAAACAATAATCAAAACAATTATGCCCAAAACCAATGCAGTTATCAAAGAGATGGCATAGTACTTATATTGCTGCCACCATTCGGTAAAAGTTACCGGTTCTTCCATAATGGGCTTAATATCTTTGATAGCTTGGGTGGTATCAACAGCAATTGTATTCACAATTAAAGGCTTGGACCCTGAAACAAAAATAGTATCTGTTTCATTTCCATTTTGTACTAAAGCAAAAAATAATTGGTCGAGTAAAATACGGGTAGGTTCAAAAGCTGTAACCAGATATTTTTTCTCCAAAATCAGGTTTGTACCCTGCTTAATAGTGTCAATCTCTCCGTTTTTAAGGATTTCGATTTGCCCAAGCTCGCCATATAATACAGGGAAAGTAATATTTCTACCTTTAGGCTGTATGCTTAAGGTTACATGAATTTGATCTCCAATCAAAATGGTATCACTATCCAAATGTGCAGATACCTTTAAATCTTGAGCTTGCAAAAAACAAGCAATCAATAAGCTTAAAGCGATAATAAGATATTTCTTCAGCATCATTTTCTTACCTTAATTTATTATCCAAGCAAACGTTTAATAGTGTCATTTATTATAATGCAAAAATAAGAAATTTACAGAATTTATAAGTAACGAAAATTTATATTGAATAAATGACTGAAATAATAGACTTAATGCCGGCTGAAAAATATGTATAAACCGGCATTTTTGTATTGAGATTGTTTTCAAAACAAAGTATGTATGATTAAGAAACCTGTTGCAATTTGCAGATTCTTCGTTTAAATAAAATGCTTCTAAGCAGATATAAAAACGTCATCATTGCCAGCAAAGCAATACATTTTATAATGTATAATTATGAAATGTATACGTGTTTTTTATTATGTAGTGCCGGTAGATTTATGTCGCACAAATATTTAAACAACCTCTAATATCTCACTCAAATTATTATAATGAATAAATTGTAAATCTAATCAGAAATGTATTTGGTAATCAGTGTTATATGATGAATGTAGATAAAATTGGATATCTATTATATGAAATTTGAGATATAAAGTATATTTTTGTATCAAAATGAGGGCATTTCATGAAGAAAAATTTTGAAAATAAGATTAGAATCAATGCTATTTTGATATATTTGATAGTAATTGGGTTGAGTGGCACAATGTTTGTTTACCTGTATAATCAGAAAGAAAATATAGATGCACAAAAGAAGAATATAGAAAAAGATTATAGGATTTTGGATTTAACGCATGAAATTATTTTTCATGTAAATCAGGCTCAGGCGAATGCTAATTTTTATATTACATCTAAAAAAGCTGTTTATATTACTCAATTTACTCAAAATATGACAGATTTACAGCTTTATATAGATTCGTTAAAGCTGTATCTTCCTGAACAAACAAAAACTATGATGTTAGACACTATTGATGTATTGTTGTACAAAAAAGTGTCTTATATTTCTCAGTTGAATATAAAATATAATAATTATAATACGGTTGACTCTCTCAACAAAAAATTACGGACACTAGAGCTGGATCTAATCAAGGATATAGCTTCCAATTCCGGAAAAACAACAACTACAACTTCGCTTGAAACTTTGCCGCCCAAAAAAATAATGCAGCGGGTAAAAGAAGTTTTTGTTCCGACTAAAGAACAAAGAGCAAAAATTAGCATTGGTGAAGATAGTACATATATCACAAACAAAACCCACCTTGATACATTGCCGAAAGTGCATCAATTGTTGGAATTGAAGCAAAAAACCGTTAAAAAATATAC
>JAVBQU010000179.1:0-5996 GCA_031548675.1 Bacteroidales bacterium | reverse complement strand
TATAATAAAAAAATTTTTTTATTCGTATGCATTAATATTTTTTCACTTGAGTACTGTGGCTATAAGCCTAAAGCATGCCAATTACCAATAAATTTAAATCCTTTCAAAAATTCAGTAATAGGCATTTTTGTTTTTCCACTTTGCTGTATTTCAGTTAGTTCTATAATTCCGTTTGAAGCATGAATTCTTAAA
The DNA here is from genome assembly GCA_031548675.1 of Bacteroidales bacterium. Classification (GTDB taxonomy): domain Bacteria; phylum Bacteroidota; class Bacteroidia; order Bacteroidales; family P3; genus JAVBQU01. The sequence goes on along the minus strand of JAVBQU010000179.1, from coordinate 5,804 downwards.
AATGTTTTGTTATCGGTCTCCAAACTGCCTATTTTGCCACAGGTTGAGGGCTTTAAAAGCTTTGTGTTAAAAATTTTTAAAAGAATTTTTTGTCCTGTATCATCAGATAAAAATTCGCTAAAGGCACATGGAAAAGGACTTAATCCTCTAATCTTATTTACAATAACCGATGCTTCGTCCTCCCAGTTAATTTTGCAATCTTCCTTGAAAATTTTAGGAGCTGGTTTTAAAAAATTAGTTTTAAGGCTTAATTCTTCTTGAGCAATCGTTTGAAAATCATTTTTTTCAATGGCTTCAATGGTTTTTAATACCAAGTTTGCCCCTATAATTTTCATTCTATCGTGTAATTCTCCTGCTGTTTCTTCGCTGCCTATCGGAATTTCTTGTTTAAAAATAACATTTCCCGTGTCAATTTGTTCATCCAAGAAAAAAGTTGTGACACCTGTTAGTGTTTCTCCGTTCATAATAGCCCAGTTGATGGGGGCTGCTCCACGATAATTAGGCAAAAGTGATGCATGTAAATTGAAAGTTCCTTTTGGGGGCATGCTCCAAACTATTTTAGGCAGCATCCGAAAAGCAACAACTACTTGTAAATCGGCTTTTAAAAATTGTAATTCTGAAATAAATTGTTCATCTTTCAGGTTTGCGGGCTGGAGCAAATGCAAGTTATGAGTCAAAGCATATTGTTTTACTGCCGATTCACTTAATTTCTTCCCTCTTCCTGCAGGTTTATCAGGAACTGTAACAACACCAACGACATCATAACCCGCTTGTACTATTGCATCAAGCGAAGCTACGGCTATTTCCGGCGTGCCCATAAAAACAATACGAAGTTTACTACTTGTCATGTGTACACTTAGAGTTTACCAAAAATATTTTCCTTATCTTTTTCAAATTGAGCTTCCAATTTATTTCGTAAAGCAGCCATTTTAATTGCCGTTAATGCAGCTTCGACACCTTTATTGCCATGTCTGCCTCCGGCACGCTCTAGTGCCTGCTCCTGATTATTGGTTGTTAGAACACCAAAAATTACAGGTGTAGCATAATCTATTCCCAAGCGGTGTATGTCATTGGCTACAGCATCGCAAATAAAATCAAAATGACGGGTTTCGCCTTGTATTACGCATCCTAAACAGATTACAGCGTCCAATTCTGGAAGGGTATAATCTAAAAGATACTGAGCTCCTAAAGTTAATTCAAAACTTCCCGGAACATATTCTACCATAATATTTTCATCAGAAACTCCATGCTTTTTTAAACAATCTGAAGCTCCTTCTAAAAGAGCATGGGTAATTTGTTCATTCCATTCCGAAACGACAATGCCGATTCGCATGCCGGATGCATTTGGAATATCATTGGGATTATAGCTTGATAAATTCTTGAGATTTGTTGCCATATAAAATGTATTTTTACAAAGGTACGAATTTTACAAAATAAAAAAGGCAGTTTGCTTTATATGATTTGCAAACTGCCTTTTTGTAAGTCTATTTATTTACTTTGCTGAAGATAAAGCTTTAGCCTTAGCAATATATTTGTCGATTTCTCTGCCTTCAAATGATTCTCTATAGTCATTTTTAATTTTTTCGTAACAAGACAAAGCGTTAGTATAATCTTTTTGAACTTCGTACAATAAACCGGCTTTTAATAAGTATTCGGGAGCAATTAAGTTATTGTCGCCTTTTTCTGCGGCTTTTTTGTAGTAGTTTAAAGCTTCTGCATCATTATTCAACTCCAAATAAGCATCGCCGATAGCACCCATTGCTTTTCCTTGCATTAAAATATCGTCACAAGAGAATTTTTTTAGATGGGTAACAGCATCGTCAAATTTACCCATTTGTAAATAGCAGATGCCTGCATAATATTGTGAAAGGTTGGCTGCTTTAGTAATACCGTATCCATCAATAATATCCAAAAAACCTGCATGTTTTCCATCGCCTTCAGCTGCTTTTTTCCACTCTCTTTGTTCAAAATAATGCTCAGCATAGAACATTTCTTCCAATGCAGCTTTTTGCTTAGGTTCCAAATACAATTTGGTAAATCCGAAGTAACCTAAAACGATAGCAGCTATTACCGATGCAACAATGATGATGATTTTTTTATTTTTTTCGATAAACTGTTCGCCTTTATTGATTCTTTCTTCAATTGACAAGCTTTCGTTTGTATTTTCCATCGTATTTTTATGATTTTAAATTATCTATTTTTAAGGGTGCAAAAGTACATCTTTTTTTTTATTTAAAAAACTGTTTATTCGATAAATTAAGATTACTTGTTTGTTTGCAAGTTGGCATTTAGCCAGCAAACACAGCGAGGCGTTTTCTGGAAAGAGAAAAATGCCTGAAAGGGTTAAAGATTTAATATATCTATAAATTAGACTGATAAAAGAAGTTTAATTGAGAAATTTGGTATAATAAAAAAGGGGCAACTTGCCCCTTTTATTATGATAAAAGCTTTTGATTAAGCTATTCCCAAAATTTTATGATATGCTTTTAAGCTTTCCAGAACGTTCGTTTTTACATGAATAAATTCGTTTACACCGGCAGCTTTGAAAGCTTCAATTTGCTCGGTTGGATAACCTGCTAAAGTAATATTTTTTACTTTACCTTTTAAAGCTTGGCAAACCGGATTTACCAAATCGGTATACTCTTCATCGGAAGAACAAAGCACTACCACATCAGCCTTAGAAGTCAAAGCAGCTTGTATGCCTTCTTCTGCTGTTTTGAATCCGGGGTTATCAATCAACTCATAACCTGCTACACCAAAGAAATTGGTTGCAAATCCGGCTCTTGCTTTACGCATGGCTAAATTTCCATAAGTTAATAAAAATACTTTCGGGCGTTTTGCGCTCTTTTCAACAGCTAAACGCAATTCTTCGAAAGCTTCTGAACCACGATAGATTCTTAACGTTTTAATACCTGTAACTTCTGAACCTTTGGCTTTGGGCTCAATCTTAGAAGCCATATTTTCTAATAGATTAGGGTATTGGTTAGTTCCTAAAACGGTAGTTTTGCGTGTAGCAATTTCCATATCGCGTTGTTGAGCAGTTTTTTCGATTTCAGCTTGAATAAAACCCGATTTAATAGCTGCAGCAAAACCGCCTTTAGCCTCTATTTGTTTGAAAAGTTCCCAAGCATGAGCAGCAATAGAATTGGTCAAATTTTCAATATAATAAGAGCCGGCAGCCGGATCAACAATTTTACCGAGATAAGATTCTTCTTTCAAAAGAATTTGTTGATTGCGCGCTATACGGTTCGAAAAATCATCAGCTTGTTTGTAGCTTGCATCGAAAGGCAGTACTGAAATTGAATCAGCTCCGGCTATAGCAGCCGACATACTTTCGGTAGTAGTACGAAGCATATTTACATAAGGGTCATAAATAGATTTATTCCACATCGAAGTGGTGGTATGGATAAACATATTGTATGCACAGGTACACATGGGTTTGTATTGTTCAACAATTTTTGCCCATAGCAAACGTGCAGCACGTAGCTTGGCTATTTCCATAAAATAGTTTCCGCCTACAGCAAAAGAAAATACCATATTGGTTGTAGCTTCTTCAGGTTTTAAGCCGCGGTCTGTAAGATTGGCTGTATATTCGTTAGCTTCTGCCAAAGCAAAAGCTAATTCTTGTACTAAACTTGAACCTGCATTGTGGAATAAATTTCCGTTAATGGTCATAGCTCTGAATTTAGGCAGTTGGTCATTTACCAATTTGATAATGGCAACAGCTTCTTCATAATTTACATCTTCACTGCCCCAAAATTCGCCATGTTTCAATACATAAGCAAACGGGTCAAAATTGAATGATCCGGCTACTAGTTTTGAATCAATGCCTTGTTCTTTCAGTACATCCAAGAACCAACGCAGAATTTGCAAATAAGATTTTCCTCCGATGAAATGGATTTTTACTTGAATTAAATCCAAGCCATTTACCAGAGCTTTAATATCTTCTGCACAGTTAGCACTTTTAGCACTAAAACCAATGGCATTTGCACCTTTAGCAACTGCGTCAAGAGCTATACGGTTGGCTTCTTTTACATTTTCGGTATCTATATCCTGACGAATATCCCAGTTGTTATTGTCTTTTTTACTGCCTCTTACAAAAGGAAATGCATCCGGATTAACATTCAGATAGGATAAACTATCCAAATCTTCACTTCTGTAGTAAGGTTTTACTTTAAAACCCTCAATCGTATTCCAAACTAATTTTTTATCATAATCAGCCCCTTTAAGGTCTTTGTTGATGGTTTCTTCCCATTCTTGTGTTGTAACAGGAGGAAATTCAGGAAAAAGTTTTTTCGTATCCATGATACAGTATATTTTTAATCAATAAATTGCAATAATGCTTTAGATATTATTTTAATGATGCAAATGTACATGTTTTTTTAGAAAAAGGGAAGTTATTTAGCTTAAATCTGCTTTTTACCGAAGATGAAGTAATAAAACTAATGAATCAAGGTTAATTTTTGAGAGTATTTGAGACCTTTCAAATACTTTTATCAAGGATTCTGCGTTGTCCTTCTGCTAATTATTATGTACCTTTGCATCGTTTTCAAACATACTCAAATGTCTAAGAATACATTAAAAGACAATACAATAACAGATTATCACCGCAACGAAGGCGACTCTGACAGCTCGAAAGAAAAGAAAGCTAAAAAGACGGATAGAAAGAAAACCTCTTCAGCTAAAAAAGAGCAGGAAGGTTTTTCTTTATGGGAATTTGTGCAGAGCGAAAATTTCAAACGGGCTTGCGGGGTTTTCCTTACACTGTTTGCTTTGTTTTTATTGTATGCCCTTTCATCTTATTTCTTTTCCACATGGAAACCCGATACCGATAAAGTACAAAATGGTTTTTGGAATCTGGTATTCGAATCTGTAGAAGTGAATAACTGGGGAGGAAAATTAGGGGCTTATGTGGGACATATTTTCGGTTATAAAAGTTTTGGCATTGCCTCCTATTTATTAGCTTTTTTGAGCTTTATATGGGGAATGAAACTGCTTAATGTAAGATTTCTGCCATTTATCAAAACCACTATTTGTACATTTATTACCATTTTATTAATTTCTTTATTGCTGGGTTATATCGCCAATTTATTACAAAACGAAACCATGACGGTATTTGCCGGAAGCTTTGGTGTCGTAATAGGAGGGACCTTACAAGAAACCATTGGAAATTTCGGGACTATACGTTTTATTTTATTTTGTATAGTGGCATTTGGCATGATTGCTTTTAACATGCGTTTTCATTGGGTTCCTGCTTTGTTGAGTTGGATGAAAAACCGTTTCTCTAAAATAGGAAATAACGACTATGATGAGGAGGATGAAAAAGATGAGGAAGATTTACAAGTTCAAAATAATGGAATGGATGTAATAACTCCTGTAGCGGAGCAAAAACAAGAAGACCCCATTCGAATCAAAGGGAATCATTTTTTGTCGGAAACTAAAGAAGAAAATCAAACTGCTGAAGGAAGCACAGTTTTTGAAATAAGCAATCCCTCAACATCTAAGGCAAGTAAAAAAGAAGAAAAAGACATAGATTTTGTAATAGAAAACCCAACAGAAGAATCTCAAGAAAATCCGCAAAGCAATCCTGTTGAAATAATAAAAGATAATGGAATAGAACATCATACTATTGATGAGCCTTACGACCCATGTTTAGATTTGCGGGATTTCCGTTTTCCTACCACTGATTTGTTGAACGATTACGGGGTAAGCAATACAAATATCCAAAACGATGAGTTGATTGATAATAAGAACCGTATTACCGAAACGCTCAAACATTATTCTATTGATATTACCAAAATCAT
>JAVBQU010000173.1:0-17256 GCA_031548675.1 Bacteroidales bacterium | reverse complement strand
GAATTGTGAAATAAAAGATTAAGGAAAAATCTGAAATGAAAATATTGATGGTTTGTCTCGGTAATATCTGCCGTTCGCCCATGGCAGAGGCAATTATGCGGGATATTGCAGAAAAAAGAAATCTCCCTATCGAAGTTGATTCCGCAGGATTTGAAGCATACCATTTGGGCGATGCACCCGATCCCAGAGCACAACAATGTATGCTGTCGCACGGAATTGATATTTCCCAACAACGGCAAAGGCTCGTAGAACCTAAGGATTTCGATATTTTTGATAAAATATTTATCATGGATGATAATAATCTCCGCCTAATCAAAAGAGTTGCACGCAATGCACAAGATATGCAGAAGGTAGATTATATTATGAATGCCGTACATCCATTTGAAGACGAAAATGTTCCCGATCCTTATATGGGAGGACAGCAAGGTTTCGAACATGTTTTTCAAATGCTTACTTCGGCATGCAATAAAATAGCAGATTCCATAGAATAGATACAAGTTGACAAGGTATAAGATACAACCCCTCTCCCTGCCTCTCCCCACAAGGGAGAGGAGTAGGACAATCTCAGTGGTCATTTGTAATTTCTCTGTGTAATAAAAGAAATAGATACAAGTTGGCAAGTAAACAAGATACAGATTCAAAGCAGAAATTATAAGGAATTAAACAAATAACCAAATCAACGGTTAAACAACTCAACAAACCTGAAACCTAAAACCCATGCCCGGTAAACTTTATCTGATTCCCTCTTCTATTGCTGAAAACGACTTAGACGCTATCCTTCCTTTGTGGAATCAGAGGATTATAAATTCATGCGATGTATTTATTGTAGAAGAGCTGCGTACAGCCCGCAGGTTTTTGAAAAAGGCAGGCTTAACCAAAGCTATTGATGATTTGACTTTTTGGGTATTGAATGAGCATACACAGGAATCGGAAACCGCACATTATTTAGATGCTGTTTTTGAAGGGAAAAACATAGGCTTGCTATCCGAAGCAGGCTTGCCCTGTATTGCCGACCCCGGCTCGGTTGTAGTACGGATGGCTCAGAAAAAGAATATAGAAGTCTGCCCTTTGGTTGGAGCTTCATCTATTTTTTTGACTCTTATGGCTTCGGGATTAAATGGGCAGAATTTTGCTTTTATGGGCTATCTGCCTATTAAAAAAGACGAAAGTACCAATGCCATACGAGATTTAGAAAAGATTATATATAAGACCAATCAAACACAAATTTTTATAGAAGCTCCTTACCGGAATAATCAATTGCTGGATTCGCTTTTAGCCGTATGCAGACCCGAAACGTTGCTTTGCATCGCAACAGAATTATTATCCGAAAATCAATGTATCAAAACCCGTTCTATCAAAGAATGGGCAAAACATAAACCGGATTTACATAAAAAAAATACGGTTTTTGCCATGGGAATCTAAATAGTATAAATACAATAATATAAATATGAAGAAACTACTTACTCTTTTCTGTTTTTTGGCTTTGGCTTATGCTGCAAAAGCACAAAATGAATACGACGAAAACGAACGCTTCGAATGTACTTCAATAACCGTAGGTAAAAAAGCCTCTGACGATGGCTCGGTGCGTACTTCTCATACCGACGACAGCCACCGCACCCGTTCCAATGTTTTGATGGAAGCTGCCAAAGATTGGGCAGCAGGAAGTAAACGTACTCTTTATAAACGGGTTCCTTCCGATACTTCAGGCAAAATGAAATTATACATTAACATTCCTGTAGGAGAAATTCCACAGGTGGCACATACATACAGCTATGTAAATTCCGCTTACCCTTGTTTGAATGAAAAGCAGTTAGCTATGGGCGAATCTACTTTTGGCGGACGCAAGGAATTGCAATCCGACTTGGGTTTGATAGACTGCACCCAGCTTTGCGCTTTGATGATGGAACGCTGCTCTACTGCTCGCGAAGCAATTGAAACAGCAGGAAAATTATTGAAAGAATATGGTTGGAACGATGGGGGAGAGTGCCTGACGGTTGCCGATAAAAATGAAGTTTGGCATTTCGAAATTGTAGGACCCGGAAAAGGAAAAAAAGGAGCCGTTTGGGCAGCACAACGCGTACCCGACGATCATATTGCGGTAAATGCTAATGCGAGTACCATCCGCAAAATTGATACTAAGAATCCGGATTATTTTATGTTTTCCGACAATGTGTTTACAGTAGCCAAAGAAAACGGCTGGTGGAAACCCGAAGACAGCGAATTTCAGTTTTGCTATGCCTATGCTCCCGAAACAAGAGTTCACATGGCTTGCCGACGCAGGGAATGGAGGGTATTTGATTTGCTAGCTCCATCTTTAAAATTAGATCCCAATTCGGAAAACCATCCCTTTTCTGTTAAGCCCGATAAACCGGTAACATTACAGGATATGGTTACCGTTTTTCAAGATTATTATGAAGGAACTCCTTACGATATGCGTAAGAATATTACAGTAAAAGGAGATAGCAACAAGTGTATCATATCTCCCCTTGCCAATCCTTTTATGACGGTAGACGAACTCAGACTGCATAAAATAAACGGAGGCTGGAATGAATATGGCGAAAGAGCCATAGCTGTACGCTTTACGATGTATGCAACCATTATCCAATGTAGAAGCTGGCTGCCCGATGCCATTGGCGGAGTATGCTGGTACGCGCTGGATAATGTAGCAACCTCTGTTTATATTCCTATTTATTGCAGCGTTACCGATCTGCCTCTAACATACAAAACTTGCGGACGGCAGACAGGGTTTAGTAAAGACGCTGCTTGGTGGGCATTTAACCGCTTGGGAACTTTAGCCGGCAAACGCTGGACGGATATGCGTAAAGACATTTATGCTACATGGCATCCTTTGCAGACAGAATGGTTCAACAATCAAAAAAGTATTGAAGAATCAGCATTAAAATTATACGACCCTAAAAAACCGCAGAAAGCGATTGGCTTTTTAACCAATTATACCAACGAATGCGGAAACAAAGCGGTAACTAAAGCATGGGAATTGGGCGATTTGCTTTGGACTAAATACGACGGCATGTGGTAGAGTTGAAAACTATGAATTATGGACGATGAATGCAGGGATAAAAGCCCTGCAAATCTCTATGATTTCTTAGTGCAGCTCTGTGTAAAAAATCTATGAAACCACGGTCTATGGGTGGGAGAAAAATGAAACGGCAAAAAATAAGAAACCATACATATTTACGATTTATCATTTTCAGTCTTTTCTTGTTGGTAATGGGTTGGACAAAGGTATCTGCTCAAAATCAAGCAGGATTAATAACGGTTCCGAATTATCCGTTTACCCATTTTGAAAAAAATAAATTAACCTATCCTGCCGATAGCACCTGCTTATATCCTTTATTTCGAAAGTTTGATAATCTTTTTTTCAAAGGGCAGGAAAATATCAATATAGTGCATATAGGAGGCTCGCATGTGCAAGCCGATATTTTTTCGAACCGCATGCGTACCAATCTGCTTACCACATATCCGGGAATTGCAGCACAGCGGGGAATTATCTTCCCGTACAATGCAGCCAAAACCAATAATCCGGCTAATTATAAAGTAAAATACCAAGGAGAATTTTCGGTTACAAAAAATGTACAGCTACAACCTGTAAAACGCTTAGGATTAACAGGGATAGCCGTTACCACTTCGGATTCCAACGCTCAAATTGCAATTAACGTTCCGCAACAGCGGAAACTCGATTTCTCTTATACCAAAGTGAGCATTTTAGGCTATTCCGATACCGGACATGTAGAACCTATATTAATTTTTCGGGATAGTATTTTGTACAAAACGTTGTACGACACCGTGGCAAATTGCTATGTTTTCGATCTTCCCGATTTTGCCGATGCTTTTACAATCCGGTTTCGTTCGCAAGACAGTATTGTATGGGGTAATTTTACTTTAACAGGTATTTTTTTGCAAAACGACTTGCCGGGCATAACCTATCATGCCATCGGGGTAAACGGAGCAAGCGTACCCTCTTATCTTAAATGCAGCTTGCTGCAACCAGATGTAAAAATGCTTAAGCCCGATTTATTTATCTTTGCTATCGGCATCAACGATGCTTCGGGCGATGGATTTGATACAACTGTTTTTATTCGTAATTACCAAACCTTGATAAACCGGATTCAGGAAGCAGCACCCGATTGTAAGTTTTTATTTATTACCAATAACGACAGCTATCGCAGAATGCGGCGCTCCTATAAAGTAAACCACAATGGTTTGCTTGCCCGCCAAGCCTTTTATTCATTGGCTCAAAAATACAATGGTGCGGTATGGGATGTGTTTGACATTATGGGCGGATTAGGCTCTATGCTGCAATGGGATAAAGCTGATTTGGCTCAACGCGACAAGGTGCATTTTACATCAGCGGGCTATTCGCTTTTAGGGGATTTATTATACAATGCCCTGATGCAGGAATACTATAAATACCTTGCCGCTCAATCAAAATAATTACTTACGAAGTATATCAATAATAAAAAAAGATTTTAATACATAAATATGACTTTCCAAACTCTTATAGATTTTCTTAAGGCGACTTTTACTTTCGATGAACACTCTCCGCTATTGTTTACACAATTCTATTTCTGGGTGTTTTTTGCCTTTGTCATGGTATTTTTCAGCCTGTTCCACCGTAAGCGTTTGCTTCGGAACACATTTCTATTTGCCGTAAGTTTGTTCTTTTATTATAAAACCAGCGGATTATTTGTATTAATATTATTGTTTTCCACCGTAAGCGATTTTATTATAGGAAAATGTATATACAATTCAAAACAGCAGGGGTGGAGGCGTTTCTTTGCCTTTTTGAGTGTATTTACAAATTTAGCCGTACTCTGTTATTTTAAATACGCGTACTTTTTTACAGACCTTCATAATACATTATTGCATTCAAACAGTCATGTAATTAATTATTTGGCTGTGTGGAGCAACGGTTTTGCCGGAACACATTTCGCAGTCGATAAAATCCTGCTTCCTGTAGGAGTTTCCTTTTTTACCTTTCAAATAATCAGCTACACCGTAGATGTTTATAAAGGAAGAATCAAGCCCGTTAAAAATATCTTAGACTTTGGGTTCTACGTTACTTTCTTTCCCCAATTAGTTGCCGGACCTATAGTAAGAGCAAGCGAATTTGTCCCTCAGATTTATAAACCGTTTTTTCTAACCCGCAAGCAATTTGGCATTGCCGTTTTTTTCATATTAAACGGTTTGGTCAAAAAGATTGTACTTAGCGATTACCTGGCTGTAAACTTTATCGACCGTGTTTTCGATAATCCTTTAATATTTACCGGATTCGAAAACCTGATGGCACTCTTTGGCTATTCGCTGCAGGTTTATGCCGATTTTTCCGGATATACCGATATAGCGATAGGAGTAGCCATGATTATGGGATTTTATTTACCTAAAAACTTTGATTCGCCCTATAAAGCAACTAATCCGTCCAATTTTTGGAAGCGTTGGCATATATCCCTTTCCAGATGGCTGCAAAACTATTTGTATATACCGTTGGGAGGTAACAGAAGAGCAGGATTCTTAAGTTATTTTCTTATTGCCCTGATTGCCGGAATTGCCATTGCCTTGAGTCAGAATATATACGTTGCCATCAGTATAGGTATTATCGCATTAGGATTGGGCATAGCCGCAGGGTTAAGTCCCAAATTCAAAAAGAACTTTGTACAAAATTTGAATATGATGATAACCATGCTCATGGGAGGATTGTGGCATGGAGCCAGCTGGAACTTTATGATTTGGGGAGGCTTAAACGGATCCGGAATATTAGTTTACCGGATTTGGAAAAGTATGAGCATTTATGTAAAAACATTATTTACCCTGCTTATTTTTGCTTTGTTTTTTACATTGAACCACATATTTCCCAAACCTATCTTTATGATTTTGGCTGTTTGGACAGGCGTTATTTTCGGAGGAACGTTATTAGATTGCTTATATCGATTAATTGCTTCAAAACCTTTACCCAAGGTAAATAGAGTATGGTCTATATTAGTAACCTTTGTATTTATTACCTTTACACGTTTATTTTTCCGCTCAGGCTCAAACCTCGATCCTGCACAAGCTAACGAAGCAGCATGGGATACGGCTCAAAATATGGTAAAAAGAATAGGAGGGGCTTGGAAATTGGATGTTATTCCCCAAGTTATCTACGAATACCGTGCCGTGTTTGGATTATTTGTTTTGGGTATGATAATACATTGGCTTCCTAAGCGTTGGAAACGCTGGTATACCCTCAATTTTGCTTTATTGCCCATGCTTGCCCAAATAGCCATAGTGGTGGCAGTAATCTTTACAAGCTATCAATTTATTACAGCAGATTTAAAAGCCTTTATTTACTTTCAGTTTTAAAGCAGGGAAGAGAATTATAAAAATCGAGTAATTGACCAATCAATTTGGAGGTATTATATTCGTTAAAAATTAAATTTTTAGCATTTTCACCTACGCTGGAACATAAATCTTTATCATTAACAAGTCTTTGAATTTGTGTTATAAATTCATTCGGGGTATTTGCAATTAAAATATTTTCATTATCCGTATATTCTATTCCTTCAGCCCCTATTTTTGTAGTAACAACAGCTTTTCCTGCTGACATAGCCTCAATAATTTTGACCCGTATTCCGCTGCCCGACAAAAGAGGAACAATCATAATTGATTTAGAACAAACAAACTGCATTGCATCAGCCACTTCCCCCTCCACAATCACATTCGGATAGCTGGAATTGCGTAGCCAAGCCGGCATGTGTCGTCCAGCCAGATATAATTTAACATCAGGTAATTGTTTATGAAGTTCTTCCCAGGTATTTTCCAAAAACCAGCGTATACCCTCAGCATTAGGCATCCAATTCATAGAGCCGATATGGAAAAGGCTATTAGGTTCCTCATGCACATCATCTACAGTATCAGGCATCTCTATGCCGAATGGAATAGATGTCAAAGGAATCCGGCAGCCTTGCTCGCGGAAATATTCCATATTACTCTGAGTTATACAAACCATTCCATCATAACTATTTTGATGAGATAATTCATATTTTTTCATCGTTTTAGCCAAATGCTTTAAATAAAAACGCTTGATTCCATTTCCCGTCAGCTCCGCAATTTGTTCCCATATTATATGCTCCACATTATGAGAACGCATCACAATTTTAGCTTCAGAGTATTTTCTGATTACATCCACATAAGGACTAAGATACAAACCCTCAAGATGAATAACATCAAAAGTTTCCGTTTGCAAAATCCGGATAAGCGTCTGCTTAAAATCTTCAGAAATAAAACGGGCAATATGATATGATTTTCCTTTCAGAAAATTAATAAAAGCAGGAAAAAATCGTACCCTTAAATCAATAAAAACACTTTCGTAACCGGTTTTGGCAACATAATCAGCAGGGAGGTCCTCCTTATGGATATTCTTTTTAAAAGAAGACATGGCAAGAACTTTTACCTCACAACCGTTTTTTAATAAGCCTTGAGTAATGAAATTAGCAGCCATCGAACCTCCCTCCATAGGCGGATAAGGAGGTTGATTACATATTTGCAGTATCCTCATCTTTCTTTTTCTTTATAAAATCGATCTTGTCTAACAATTTATGCCAACGGTCGGCATCCATAATAGCCGCATCTGTGGTTGCTTTATATGTAAAGAAAACACCAATTATAAAAATAATAAAAGGTCCGATCCACATCCCGATGTATACAGGCAAAGCCCCTTCCAGGGCAGACTTCTCGCCTATTTTTGAAATTACAAAAAACAAAATGAAAATCAGCACCGATAATACCAACGGCAGACCTAAGCCCCCCTTCCGAATAATAGCTCCCAGCGGAGCACCTATTAAAAACATAGCCAGACAGGCAAACGACAAGGTAAATTTTCTATGCCATTCAATATTATGTTCAGTAATGCTGGTTTGAGTTTGCTTAAACTCATCAGAATAAGAATCAATGTCAGCTTTGGTAACCATTACAGAATTAAAAGCTTCAACAGCCGCTTTTTTCCCGTCCGATTTCGGCATAGCATTTTTAGACGAAGTATCAATAGAAGAAGATAAGACAGTAGCTTGTGTCCGCATAGCAGAATTTGCAGTGCGGGAGATAGGTGCGGACACTATATTATCCATTAAATTAACAGAATTAATACTATCAGTCAGATGTTTCTGCTTTCTTCTTTCCATAAAGATCTTTACAGAATCTCTGTTTTGGTAATAGCTTGATAAATATTTATTACGCTTGATAATTAAATTTTGAAACTCCCGCTCCTTAACAATTAATTCTTTATTAATCGTATCAATAGAAGAATTCAGCTGGCTGATGTTCATAATTTTATAGTGATTCTTATAAACATCCTCATCCGTTTTGGTTAATTGAAACGAAGATAAATCAAACCTTTTGATTTGTTCCTTAAAATAGGTACGTGTCATCGGACGCGAATAATAGGAAGAACCCGAAATCTGCTCTATATAATTTTGACCATTAAAAAGATGAAAGAGCATAAACTGATTATTTTTCGACATTTCAATAAAACCAGATTCAGCCATAGTGATGTTGAGGTTTCCATTTCGAGCCGTATGGTCGTATATTTTAATGTTATACATCATTTTCCCATTCCGGTCTTTAGAACCTACGCGTACAATAAACCCTTCAATATCCTTATAATATTCCCCTTCGCTAATGCTTAATGCCGGTTTTTTTAACCTTACATCCCTTAATAATGTCCTAAATTTAAGATTCGCTATAGGCATTACATTATTAGAAAAATAAAACGCACTCATTACCAATATTATCGAAAAAACTATCAAAGGTCTCATGATAGTCCTCAAAGAAATACCCGCAGACTTTATAGCCACCAATTCATAACGTTCCCCGAGATTCCCCAAAGTCATAATAGAAGAAAGCAAAACAGCCAAGGGCAAGGCTAATGGAACAAAGGTAGCAGAAGCATAAAACAACAGTTCAGCAATAACGTACCATTGTAAACCTTTGCCTACAAAATCATCGATATATAGCCATAAAAACTGCATTAACAGGACAAATATGGCTATAAAAAATGTCAGAACAAAAGGACCTGCATACCTTTTTAAAAGAAGCTGGTAGAGTATTTTCACTTGTAAAAATGATATTTTTGCAAAGATGCATGTTTTTTTTTAAAAGGCAATGTACTAATTTGTAATTAGAAAATGCACAGAAAAAAGATTAAAATAAAATTTTTGATAAAGGTTGATAAAATAAAAATAGTCAAACATGAATTTCACTAGCAACCTTTTTATATATTTTTGTGTCTATAAGAAACTATAGGTGTCATTTTTTATATATAACGGTAGTTATAAAACTCAAAAATCCAGAGATAAAGATTTGTAAATGAAATATTTTTGGTGTGTAAAAAATACATATTAAATTATTTTGTAAAACTAAAAAAAGCCGTAACTTTACACTTTTAAAGTATAGTGGGTAAGAGTATCAGAGTAATTCTTATCAAAAATACATGCATGAGATATGCAATAGATAAATATAGCAGCTATTTTTTTGACTTTAAATACATAACTTCATAAAAACATAAGCACATGAAAAAAGTATTATTAATGGTATCTCTTTGGGCACTTAGCATCGTAAGTTTTGCCCAGTTAAGTGTAGTTTATAAAGAAAACTTTGAAACACTTCCGTACAAAATTTCAGCAGATCCCTCATGGAAACGTAATGATACTATATTTTCTGAAGGAACTCATTCATTTTTTACTAAACTTCCGGGCAATGGTAGTGTAACCACGCTTTATACGGATAGATTTGAAACCAAAGGAAAAGCAACAGTACATTTACATTTCTCTCAAATTGCAAAAATAGGGCTTGCCACCAAAGCCAATGTGCGGGTAAAAGTTATTACCTTAAAAGGTGCTACCAGAACTACTACCTATTTAGATGCAACCCAATATACCCAATATAATGGGTGGGGTTCCGGTTCCGGTTCTGGAGTATTACAAAATTTAGCCTCTGATGCAACGCCTGTTTCAGGTTATGACAAAACTAAAACAGGATTTAATTTTTCCTCATATACAGAATGGGGAGGAGCTGCTAATTATATTAGTAATACTTGGTGGAAACAAGAAACATTTGATCTTTCCGCAATTGCCCAAGACAAAGATTCGGTTCAAATAGCTTTTGAAGTATATGATGGGAATGGCGGAAGTGTACCTACTTATGCAGGTATGTTTTTAGATAATATTGTAGTAGAAGTGGCTCCTTGTGATATGATAGCCCCCTATCTTGCATGGATGGGTGAAACTACTACTGTAAATCCATCTGGGGCTATAGGTACAACTAGCGATAATCCTAGCAGTCGTACTATTAGGGTATCTACAGCAGACACAAGTTACGGGCTAGCGGGAAGTGGTTTAATTGGAGACTCTGTAAGGATAGAATATACAGTGGATAATAGTCCGAGTATTTTTATTGTTATGGAAAAAAAAGTAGGACCTGAACGCTATGAAAATTCAATACCTTTTTATGGCTATGGACGTATAATCAAATACCGTGCAATATCTGTTGATAGCAGTTGTACTCCCAATAGATCTGTAACCCCATGGAAGTCTTATTGGATGAATTATACGGACACAAGTGCAACCGGAGGATTGAATGGAGAAACAGGACAACTAATAAGTATTACTTCTCCCTCTGGAACAGTATCAACGAACCCACCTTTAAAGGTTTTATTAAGAAATGATAGTAAGAGTACACCCATTTCATCAGTTTCATATACATATACATTAGATAATGGTTCTCTTCAAAGAAACAAATATATCCTGTCTCCCTCCGTTAATCCCAAAGACACTGTAGAAATTACACTTGCTCCTTCTATTTCTCTGCATAGTAAAAATAATGCCATAAAAGTATGGATTGATAGTATTAATGGGGTGCCGGATAAAAATACCAAAGGCGATACTATAAGTATAACTGTTTATAAATGTAGCGGCATATCAAGTAGTGTTACATTGGGCAGTTCTGAATTCCCAAATTTTGATGAATTCTTCTATGCCGTTAAGCAATGTTCATTAAGCACTCCCACTACATTGCTTCTTCCGCCGGGTACTTATGATTCTATAAAAATATCAATAGATGATCTTGCCGGAATCACAGCTGCCAATAATTTAACCATACGGGCATCATCTCCTGGTACTGTGGTTATTAAATCTATTGGCGATTATGCATTTCGATTGAATAACACAAGTAATGTTACTTTTAAGGATATTATTTTTGTGGATTCATTGTCCACAACTTCTAGAGTTATTCATATAACAGGCAATTCTAGTAATATTGGTATCGAGAATTGTACATTCTATGGAAAACGATGGACTTCTACAGCCTATAATGCTACCACTCAAGTGAGCATTTATGGAGGAGGAGTTGGTACAAATTTAAAAAATATAAAAATTAAAGGAAATACATTTATTAATGGTGCCAGAATTATTAGCTTAGCAGGAACTTCAGCCAATTATTTAGAATCTATAACGATAGAAAACAATACAGCAATCAATGTCCATTCTTTTGCTGATTTGCAAAATGTTAAAAATGTAAACGTAGGGCAGAATACAGTAAATACTTTTTCTATTTCGCATGGTAATGCTATATTTAATATATCATATTTTTCTGCAATTAATATTGTAGGAAATAAGGTAAGTAATTCAAATACTTCATCTATTCCACTATTTAATTTTTCAGCAGGACATGATACTATTGGACGAAATCTTATTGCCAATAACATAGGTTTATTTCAAGGGAATACAAATTATAACGCTTTTATATATTCTAATAGCAATGGTACTGATATTGTATATAATTACTTTAATTCTACAAATACATATTCTTCAAATTTTAATTATTTAGTTTCGTTTTCAGGGTCATATCCAAATACTCGGTTTTATAATAATATTCTTAGTAATGTGGGCGAACGTATTCTGTTATCGAAGGGTGTAAATAACCTTGATGCTAATTATAATGCATACTATAGTATTAAAGAAGGTACAGGAAATCTATTTAATAATAATTCAACATACTACAAAACCTTAGACCAATGGAAAGCTCTTGGCTTTGATACCAATTCTGTTTCTTTGCAGAATAATCCATACGATAATAATTTTGCTTTAATACCACAATACCAAGAACCTTTACGCGACAGAGCATTACCTATTCCGGCTGTAACCAAGGATTATAACAATATAACAAGAAGTACGATTTATCCAACCATAGGAGCCATGGAAGTAGCTCCTGTTGCCAACGACATAGCAGCAGTTTCTATTGTACCTTTTACAGATAGCTGCGGACTTACCTTAGAGACGATAACCATTAATGCAAAGAATATGGGTACAAACCCCATTACATCTTTTAAAGCAAAACTATATAAAGGGAATGCTCAAGTAGGTAATGAAGAAACCATTACCCTGAGTATCGCTTCTAAGCAGATTAAATCTTTCCCATTTCCTACCAAAGTTGATTTATCTTCAACCGTACCGGGCAAAGATGATACAAATACCATCAGAGTTGTATTATCTCTAACCGGAGATGGAATTCCTTATAATGACACTGTAACACAAAAAATAGTAACCAAATATAAACCATTGAAGCCTGTTATTACAGACCCAACTGCTCTTAATATTCTATTTGGAAAATCTACCACTCTTACTGTTGACCAACCTGCAAATTGTACTACTTATTGGTGGCCATCCGAAAAACCTAATAAAGTAGATACATCTGCCCTTATTAATGATAAAACTTATAAAACGCCTGTTTTAAGTGTAACTACTTATTATGACGTGCGGTATAAGAATACTGCAAATGGCTGTTATGGCGATTTTCAAACCGTTAGGGTTGTAGTGGGAAATCCGCCGACTTATAATGTAGGACTTATTTCTATGATAGGGAATTATACTTTCTGCAAAACAGAGACGCCTGTATATAAAGTTACACTTCGGAACTCAGGAGCAACTGCTCTTGATTCATTACGAATTTACTATACCTTAGGAGATTCTGTTTATGCTCCATATATCAAAAAATACCCTGCAAAATTAGCTATTGATGCTGTGGATACGGTTACTTTACCCGCAATTCCATCGTTAGCATCAGGTATTTTACCTTTAAAGATTTGGGTGGCAAGTCCTAACGGACACCAAGACGAATATGCTGATGATGATACTTTAACTGCCGTTGTGAAAGTTCGTTTTGAAGGTAATATACTTGTAGGCAGCGGAGAACATTATACTGATTTACAAGCATTATTTACAGAACTCAGTACTGCCGGAGTTTGTAAACCCGTTACTATTTCATTAAATGATGTATTTACAGGAGGCTTTTTCTTAGATTCGATTCCGAATTCAAGCCTTGCCAATACAATAACTATCAAATCTACAGGTGGGTACATTAAATCTGCAGATGATGATACATCCTCTATTACGGTAAGAGCCAGCTATGTTACTTTTGATGGCATTATTTTTGATAATTCCGGAAAATCTTCTAAAACAAGAGCATTGCTGTTTACACCGGGAGTTTCGGATGTTAAAATAGCAAACTGTACTTTTAAAGGTACTACTCCGGGAGGAACTCTTTTGTTGGCAGACGTATTGGTTCATTTTACAGGAAAAACAAGTAATGTAATCATTGAAAAAAATACTTTTGTAAATGGACATTATGCTATTTATCTATATAGTAAAGATACTACTGCTGCTAATGTTGGTATGAATAATATCATACGCTATAATACGGTTGATAGATCCGGTGTGTTTTTACATCTGGAAGGTCAGAAAAATACCAAGGTTCTTCATAATACGGTTAACACTGTTAGTTCTTCAAAGGCAGCGATATATATGACCAGAGTAGTGGGAACTTTTAGCATTATGTCAAATAACATTGTATCCTCCGGAAATGAAGCTTTTTATGCAGAATATGTAAAAGCTACAGGAGGCAGGGGATATATTGCTAATAATATCTTTAAAACTTTAAAAACCAATCTTGTTGAAGTAAGAGGATTGGATAGTACAGATTTTGTTTTCAACTATCTTCATTCTACAGATTCTCTTGATGTGGTAATGATGTTCAACGATAGAGCATGGGGTAATGGATGGACTTTCCGGAACAACGTTGTATCTGCTAATTACGGACGTCTTATGAATGTTTCCGGTGTCGCTAAACCTGCAAAAGTTACAAATAATGCATATTATTATGGCAATAGCCCGCTTCCTTTCAGGTATGGAACTAACAATTGTGCTACTTTAGCCGATTGGAAAACTAAAGCAGGAGCAGGAATAGATACTCTTTCTATAGTTTTACCTACAGCTCCTTTTGATAAATATATGGAAGTGGATATGGGTATATTTATGGATAATTTATTTAAAAAGGCAGCTGCCATATCCGGCATAACTACTGATTATAATGATTCTATCCGTCCTACACCTCCTTCTATTGGTGCTATTGACTTGATTCAATTAAATAAAGATATTGCGATGGATGTTTTCCTCCATCCGGTTAATGGAACTGAGAGACCAGAAAGCTATCAGGATTCTGTAATAGTTAGAATACGGAATCTTGGGGTGGCTGCTATTCCTCCTCCAATGACCGTCAGATATTATTTGAATGATGTACTACAACAAACTAAGAGTTTTACTGGTACTATAGGTACAGGATCGTCAGCAACAGCACTTGTGTCTTTTACTGCTCCTTCTGAAAGATATACAATACCTCCGGGTCCTTATACGCTCCGTGCGGAGGTAATATTAAGTGGAGACCAAAGACCCCAAAATAATACCAAAACAATCAATGTATACGGGCGTCCTAAAAATGATGCGGGGATTATTGCCATACGCGAAATTGCAAGCGGCTGTAATATACAAGAAGATTCTGTTAGCATTACAATTAAAAATTTTGGAGCAGATCCTATTTATAGCGAAACTATGACTGCATTTTATGATCCGGGAGATGGAACTGGTCTTGTATCGGAACCTGTTAAATTATTACAACCTATTTTATCCGATTCTGTTTATGTGTACACTTTTGCCAAGAAGTTACAAACTTTAGCAACAACAAATGATATTAAATTCAGGATACACGCATGGGTAACTTTAAATGGCGGAATTGACAAAATTCATACCAATGATTCCAGCAAGGTTGTTGCTTTTACATCCAGAACAACACCTCCATTACCGGTTATTAGTGATGTTGAAATAGCACAAGGAACCTTTACTACTTTAACAGTTCCTTCAACATTAAATGTAAACTGGTACAAATCTAATCTACCTACGGCTTCCATTATAAGCAAAGGTAAAACGTATAAAACAGGCTATGTGTATGCAGATAGTACTTTTTATGTTGCATTGCATAATGGAGGATGTGAAGGTCCTAGAAAAAGAGTCTTGGTAAGTACATTCAGAAAGCAGGTTGATGTTGCACTGCTCGAAAAGCTTGAACCAGAAGATTATGTCGGAGGGTTTGTTATAAGTCCGGAGATTAAATTATTAGTGAGAAATGTAGGCTATCAACCCGTAAATTCAATTAAGCTTACCATTGAGTATAAAGGTGTTCAAAAAGATGTTGCAGTATCTAATAGTACATTAGAAGGTGGATTTAAAGACACTACTATGACTTCAAAAGATTTTGTAATTGATCATGGCTGGAACTATTTTAAAGCGTGGATAACCGTTCCCGGAGATCAAAACCATGACGACGATACTTTGCACTTTAAGATTTTTAAAAATGTCTTGATACAATCATTGCCTTACGAAATGAATTTTGATGCAGATAATTTGGGCTGGTATACGGTTGCTCAGGGACAGGAAGAAAGTGAATGGGAATATGGAAAACCAAATAAAGATATTATTGATAAAGCTCATACTCCAGAAAATGCATGGGTTACAGATCTTAATATGAATTATACAAAAGGGGTAGTTTCCTATTTATATTCTCCGATGTTTGATATGTCGAAATTTACTCCCGATAAAATAACATTCTGGAATAATAGGCAGCTTGTAAGTACTTCTTCCAGAGCATATATAGAATATGTAGACTTTACCGGAAAATGGGTTAAATTAGGTAGTATTAATGATGTGAAAGGGAAAAATTGGTATAATGCGTCTCAGGGTTATACAAATAATACGAATGTCTGGGAAAACGCTAAATATAATTTTAAAGGCTTGAATCTTGCTCTTGACTTCTTACAATTCAGATTTGTATTTAGTGCCGGTTCCGGAGATTCTGTTGCAGAAGGTTGGGCAATCGACGATTTTGTATTAACCAAAGCTATAGACTCTGTAGATGTGGGTATTACTTCTATTGCATTTGCTAAAGATAGTCTGGCTATAGGGGATATAATAGCACCAACTATAAAATTGACAAATTATGGATTAAAAGCTCATACCTCTATACCTTTACTGTTAATTGTGAATGGAAAAGTGGTTGCACAAGATAAGTGGGAAGGTTCTTTAACATATGGTCAAACGTCAGACCCTTATACAATAAAAAGTACTTATCAGGCTGATACTAATAAAATACTCGATATCTGTGTATCTATAGTGGTGCCCGATGACAGGCAGCCTGATAATAATACAATATGTAAGAGGATGGCAACGCATCCTGCCGATTTGGATGTTGCCGCTATTGCCATTACCTCTCCTACAGGGCGGTGTCAAATTGCAACTCCTAATATAGTAGGTGTATTGATCAAAAATGTAGGAAGGACAACTGCATACAGCATCTCGGTTAACTATTCTCTTGGAGGGCAGCGGATTTCTGATCCTAAAACTGTAGGACCTTTAGCCAGCGGAGATACAATGACTGTATATTTTGGAACGGATGGAAAAACCACAGGGTTTAATGGCGTGTTCGGTTTCCAAAAGCTTACTGCTTTTGTTGTCTTAATGGGTGACAATTACCGAAAGAATGATACGGTAACATTAAAAGTACAGGGCGAAACAGATATTGAAACTGTTGCTGCCAATGGCATGACTTTAGAACAAAATTATCCGAATCCGGCATTTAATTCTACAACTATTCAATATTCTCTGCCTTATTCCGGAACAGCTCGTTTTGTTATAGTGAATGCTTTAGGAAGGGTCGTGTATAACATGGAGAAGAGATTAGAAGCGGGTGATTATTCTATTGAATTATCCAAGCAAGATATTCCTTCAGGTATTTATTACTACTTCTTAGAATTTGATGGACACAGATTAACAAAGAAGATGATTTTTAGATAAATAAATTTGCTTTAAAATACAATAGGCTGCCTAA
>JAVBQU010000037.1:0-2913 GCA_031548675.1 Bacteroidales bacterium | reverse complement strand
AAATTTTTGAATGCAGCTGTTTCATGGCATCATTCATAAATTCTTCTGACGGTATATAATTGGCATTAATTCTTTCTATAACTTCGAATGAAGGGGGCAGATAGCTTTCTATAATTTTGAGGTTCTGCTGTGCCCAACCGTATGAACCGAATAAAACGACTTGTTTATTTTTAGGAGCTAAGCCCTGCATATAGGTTAAAAACGATGCAACGGTAGGCATAATCCCTTTATTCAATGTAGGCGAACCTATGCAGATATGGGACGCATCCATCAAATCAGTCATGATATCTGAAATATGATTGAGTTTCAAATCAAACAATCTCAATTTATATCCTTTAGATTCAAAAGTAGAATAAATAGTTTTTGCCATATTTTCTGTAGTTCCCCACATAGAGTCGTACACAATAACCGCTTTTTTCTCTTTTTCGTTTTGCGACCATTTTTCGTAGCGTTCCAGAATAGCCGGAATATGTTTTCTCCATACCAAACCATGGCTCGGAGCAATCATTTTTATATCGAGTTTATGGGTGTCTTCTACAGCTTTGGCAGCTTGCGATGCATAGGGCAATACAATATTGGCATAGTATTTTTTGGCTTCATCCAAAATCGTATCAATCGGGTATTCGTCGTCAAAACGTTCGTGCGAGGCTATATGCTGGCCAAAGGCATCGTTAGAAAAGAGTATTTTTTCTTCGGGCATATAGCTTACCATATTATCAGGCCAATGCACCATAGGTGTCATCACAAACTGCAAGCTGCGTTTTCCTAATGAAACGGTGTCTCCCGAATTTACGATTTTGAACTTCCAATCTTGTTTGTAATGCTGTCTTAAGCCTTTTTCTCCGGCAGCAGAAGTTATCACTTCGGCATTGGGAGCTAAACGCATAATTGCAGGCATTCCGCCCGAATGATCCATTTCTACATGGTTGCAAACAACATAATCAATTTTGGATGGGTCGATAACAGAACTGATACGGCTTATCATTTCTTCTGCCAAGTAATACTTAACGGTATCAATCAGCGTAATTTTTTCATCAATAATAAGGTAAGCATTGTAGGTAGAACCCCGCTGGGTAAGGTAACCGTGGAAATTGCGTAATGCCCAATCGATTCCCCCTACACAATAAATACCTTTTTTTATTTCTAAAGCTTTCATATATATTTTATAGTTTATTTTCTCTGCAAAGATAAGATTGAATTAGAACAAATGTAAATTGATTTTGTTGATAGCCACATTGATGCCATTTACAGCTTAAGGCAATTGTTGTATTGCATTTAGAACCTGCTGGGCTTGTTCCATGTTTCCGGTTTTTTGATAAACCTGAGCCAATAACTGGTATGCCGGTTTAAAATCGCCTTTGATTTGTATAATCTTATTGATATAATCCACCGTACGCTGATAGTCTCCCAGATTAAATTGCGCATTTGCCGCAATCCAATAGCCTGAAAAATCCAGCGAATTGTATTTAGAAATAGATAAGCCTACCGCAGTAGCATTTGCCATATCTCCTGTTCTGAAATAATAATTTGCCAATTGGAATAATGCCGTTGAATTTGTTCGGTCAATAGCTATCCATTGGTTTATTAAATCGTATGTTTTAGGCATATCATTCAAATTTGAATAAATGGTAATCAGATTTTCTAAAGCCTGCTCATTATATGGGTCTATGGATAAGGCTTTTTGCAATAAAGGTATGGCTGTTTGAATATCATTTTTCTTCATAGCTTCATACCCCTCGAAGTCCGATTTATCGGTACGTTTAAGCACCAAGCATACGGGTTTTCCATCTACTTTAATGATATGGGCTGTGTTTTTAGGCGGAAAAGCATCTTTATTTTTAAGCAATGCCGGATTGATTCCGGTTACTGTAAAAACAGCATAATCCCAATCGGTATTGCCTTTTTCATACCATCGACAGAATCCTACTTGGAAATCGGCTGTATCATGTCTGAAGAAATATTTAACCGACTCTGTGTGCCACGATACCACTTTTATTTTTCCGTCTTTTTTAGGATGTGCTTTGGCATCTTTCAATATCCATTCGGAAGCTTCTCTGGTAGTATGAAAATAATAATCCAATTCATAATTGCCATAGGCACTCTTCACTCCGCCAAAAGCCTGATTGAAATAAATATATTCGTAAGGATGGTTGGCTACAATATGAATAAAAGGTTGAACTAAAAATAGGAATGGCAATGCAGTAATGCCTATTTTCATATATTTATTTTTCATCATCGAAGCTAAGGCAGTAAAGCCCAAGCCTGCTAAGATAGCTAAAGGTGCATATACAAATAAAGAGTGACGCCATCCGCCGTACAATATAGCTTTGGTATAAGCAATCCAAAAAATAGGGAATACAAAACAGAAAAATAATACAAATCCCCAGAAGTATCCGTTTTTATATTTTTTGGCAACAAATAAATAGAGCAAAGCCCCTATAAAAACAATGATGGGTGATGTAATCAAAATATATTTTAAGGTATAGAACCAAGGCAATTCGTTAGACCAAATCATACTGCCTCCGTACAATTGCTTTAGGTTGGCTTCGAAATGAGATGCCATTTTAAACGAGTATGCAATATTATTAAAAGGATCTTTTAAGGCAAAAGGCCATAAAATAAACATCAAAACTGATGAAATTCCTATAACAGCCAAGCCTCTCCAAAGTATACTTTTAAAATTCTGGCTATTAACCTGACTATCGTAGTTTTTAGGTTTTACAATAAAATGGGTGTACAGCAAATACATAATTACAAAGAATCCGAAATAAGCTATCATCAAAAATCCTCCGGGACGTATACCGATGGTCGCTCCTATCGATATACCTAACTTAACTAAGGTTTTCCAACTCGGTTTGGGATATTCTTTTATAAACCATGCCATATAATATACCGACATCATAACCAAGGCGG
>JAVBQU010000104.1:0-3376 GCA_031548675.1 Bacteroidales bacterium | reverse complement strand
GCTCTGTTGGAAATGATTTTAGCAAATCAATGATTGAAGTAAAATCTTTATTTATCATATCTTTGTAAATTAATAATACAAAGATATAAAGAATTTTACACAGAACATAATTTATTTAGTGTAAAATGATATATAGTTACCATAATTTAATCCCCATTCTTTTATAAAACGATGCGTACAAAAGAATAAAAGTAATAGTCAGCAATATATTTCCAAGCCCGATCATATCACGCCCAATAAATAATAAAGGCAGAATAAGCAAAATAATTTGAGCAATGGCATATATATGAAATCCTATCCGTTTAACATTCCATATCATAATGGCTCCTAACAGAGAACCGGAAAAGCAGAAGAAATTGGTTAGAAAAAAATATTTGCCGCCCGACATTATTTTTCCGAAAGCTTCCGGTGCTCCTTTTATAGACTGAAGCATTTCAGCAATAATAGGAGAGGTTTGTATAAAATCATACATCAGGAAAAATAATCCATAAGAAAAAGCCTGATAACCGCTTCCAATAAAGGAAAGAATTAATAAAACCGTAAGTCCGGTCGGACGTTGAGGGATAGAGGGTTTTTCCTCTTCAAATTCTGTTTCCATCATGAGTTTTATATTGTTTATAATTCAATATCCCTTTCATTCAGTGCATGGAGAATATCCGGTAGTTTTTTGAGGGCGGCTTGTATTTTCCATTGTTTTCTAACATCTTCTGCAGGACTTCCAAAATAGGTTTTGCCTCCAGCAATAGACTTATCAATGCCCGAAGTAGCTAAAACAATTGCGCCCTTACCAATTACCAAATCTTTATTGACAGAAACTCGTGCCCAAAGTATAACGTCGTCTTCAATCCGTGTAACACCCGCAATAGCCGTATGAGAACCAATTAAACAATTTTTGCCGATGTAGGTATCATGTCCCACTTGTACATGATTATCCATTTTAGTACCCTCATCAATAATCGTATCGCCGGAAACCCCTTTATCTATAGAAGTTAAAGCTCCAATTTCTACACGGTCTTTTAAAATTACCCTTCCACAGGATTCCAGTTTACGGTAACCGGCAGGTTTGCGTTGAAAATAATACGCATCGGCTCCAATAACAGCACCCGAATGAATAATCACATCATTACCAATTACCGAATGGTCGTAAATACTTGCATTGGCATGGATGATGCAGTTTTTCCCAATAACAACATGGTTTCCAATAAAAGCTCCGGGCTGTATCGTCGTATTTTCTCCTATGATAGCCGATGGACTCACATAAGCAGAAGCAGGTTCAAAGCCTCTGAATTTTTTTACTAATGAAATATAGGCTGCAAAAGGATCATCATTAAACAATATGCCTTTACCTTCCGGACATTCGACCTTTGCATTAATAATAATAGTAGTAGCTTTAGAAGTTAGAGCTTTAGTATAATATTTCGGATGATCTACAAAAGTTAAATCTCCGGCTTCCACCATGTGGATTTCATTAATGCCTGTAACTTTATGATTAGGATCCCCCAAAAATTCAGAATGAGTTATTTGGGCAATCATTTCAAGGGTATAAGGTTCTGGAAATCGCATATCCTTTAGGGGTATTAATAAAAAGACCAATCTGTTTGCAAATTGGTCTTTTCATATTTGACAATTATTTTTTTACTCTTTCCGAGTATTCGCTTGTGCGGGTATCTACCTTTATAATTTCGTCTTGTTCAATAAATAAAGGAACTCTTACCATTGCTCCGGTTTCTACAGTGGCTTCTTTAGTTGCATTAGTGGCTGTATTTCCTTTAGCTCCGGGTTCAGTATAAATTACTTTTACTTCTACAAAAGCAGGTAGTTCACATTGAAGCGGGGTTTCCGTATCAGCATGAAAAGTGATTTCGACATATTGTCCGTCTTTCAAAAACTGGGGAGCATTTATAATATGCTCTTCTATGCTAACTTGTTCAAAGGTTTCGGCATGCATAAAATTGTAGCCTGCGTCATCTTTGTATAAAAATGTATAAGGTCTTCTTTCGATGCGAGTTACCTCTATTTTTGTGCCTGCTAGAAAAGTATGTTCCAAAACCCGTCCATTTCTAAGATTTTTGAGTTTAGTTCTCACAAAAGTGTTACCTTTCCCCGGTTTTACGTGTAAAAATTCAACTACACCGTAGATGTCTCCATTCAATTCGATGCATAATCCGTTTTTAATATCTGCTGTTGTAGCCATAAATAAAGTATGATTTATTAAAATATAATATGGTAATTGGTTTAATTATTTTCATTTCGTGTTACTCATCACTGTTTCAGCGATTCAATTTCTTTTTTCAGTGCCTCTATTTCTTTTCGGAGTTCTTTATTAGTTCTCTTTAAAAGAGTACTTTGCATATATTTGCCCAATAAAAAGATAAAAACAGCACATCCAATCAGGATTAGGACCACTTGATTGTTAATATTATCAGTAACTCTCAATACAATTCCAATAATCAGTATTGCAATGGCTACTAAAGTCATCATCAAAGGCGTTATCTTGAAATTCATAAACTTAGGATTTAAAGGATGAATGAAGCATGTAACTTATACTTTGCGTAACATATCCATAGGACAAAATGTTCAATGAACTGAAATGTGAGACGTACTGGATTCGAACCAGTGACTTCTACCCTGTCAAGGTAGCGTTCTAAACCAACTGAACTAACGTCCCCTTATCGTTAAGAGTGCAAATTTACAAAAAACTTGGAAATAAAATTGTTGGATTCTCAAAATAAATTTGGAGAATTGATTCAAAAAGAGTTATTTTGCTACATAAATTAAAACTCGAGAAGTTATGATAAAGAAAATTTTATTTATTGGATTGCTATTTATAGCAGGCAGTGCATTTAGTCAACATATTAAAAATGTGCCACTTAATTCAGAACAAGAAAAAAAGGTAAAAACGCTTCATAAAGATGTTAATAGCCAGCTCAAAGCAGTAATTGAGAATAATAAAATGACTGCAGACGAAAAGAAAAATAAAGTATACGAAATCAAAGCCCAACGCAATGAACAACTTCATAAAGAATTATTGCCCGAGCAGATTGGTACTATTTTAGAAAAAGATCCTATTAAATGGGATAATGCTTTAAAGCAGATTGATAAAACAGAAACAGCCAAACTTAAAGCAGAACGCGATGGCAAACTCAAAGAGTTAGATAAGCAAATCACTGATCTCGAAAAGCAAAATGACGGATTACAAAAACAAATTGATGACCTGAAACAAAAACAAAAAGAATTGGGCAATCAAGTTAACGGCATCAAACAGCAAAAAAAAGAAGTAAACGCCCAATATAAATAATATTGTGTACATTTAAATAAATAATAAGCAAGGCTGGGAGTAGAATCTCAGCCTTGCTTATTTATGATGATAAGGCTC
>JAVBQU010000142.1:0-3116 GCA_031548675.1 Bacteroidales bacterium | reverse complement strand
AATAATAGCCTTGTTTCTATGCCCGTCGGGTTTACTCATGTCTATACAATTAAGCATGGCTGTTATTTCATCCAAGTTTAAAGTATCGGGCAGTTTGCGTGAAAGTTTAGGGGCTTCGAGCAAATCAGTAGGGTCTTTAGTAACTATTTTCTCAATGAGAAGGTATTTATAAAAAGCTTTGATACCGGAAATCAAACGAGCCTGAGAAGTCTGTTTTATTTTTTGCTTTTGAAGAGAATACAGAAAATCCTGTAATATCTCTAAATCAATATCAGCAGGAGAAACTTCAAAATTATTTTCTTCTAAGTAAGTACATAAATGTTTTATATCCCGGAGATAAGCCTCTATCGTATTTTTGGATAACGATTTTTCGAGCTGTAAAAAGGCTTTAAATCCTTTTAGATAGATATTCCACATATATAAAAAACCTAGTGATTATCCAACGCTTCCTTCTAAGCTGATGTTGAGTAATTTTTGTGCCTCTACGGCAAATTCCATCGGTAGTTTCCTCAACACATCTTTAGCATAGCCGTTTACTATTAATCCTACAGAACTTTCCATGTCTATGCCGCGCTGCTGGCAATAAAACAATTGGTCTTCCGATATTTTGGATGTAGTGGCTTCGTGTTCCAGAATAGCCGATGAATTTTCGACCCTTACCAAAGGCCAAGTATGCGCTCCGCATCTATCGCCCAGCAGCAAAGAATCGCATTGCGAAAAATTACGGGCATTATCAGCTCCGCGGTTAATTCTAACCATACCCCTGTAGCTGTTTTGGCTTTGTCCTGCAGAAATTCCTTTCGAAATAATTGTGCTGCGGGTATTTTTCCCGATGTGTATCATCTTCGTTCCCGTATCAGCTTGCTGATGGTTGTTGGTAACGGCTACGGAATAAAATTCTCCGATAGAATCGTCTCCTTTTAAAATACAGCTCGGATATTTCCACGTAATTGCCGAACCTGTTTCTACCTGTGTCCAAGATATTTTAGAATTATTGCCTTTGCATAATCCCCGTTTGGTAACAAAATTATAAATCCCCCCTTTGCCGTTTTTATCACCCGGATACCAGTTTTGTACGGTAGAATATTTTACTTCAGCATCCTTGAGTGCAATAATTTCCACAATAGCCGCATGCAATTGATTTTCGTCTCTCTGCGGTGCGGTACATCCTTCCATGTAGCTGACATACGAACCTTCGTCGGCAATAATCAAGGTACGTTCAAACTGTCCGGTATTAGCTGCATTAATACGAAAATAGGTAGATAGTTCCATAGGACAGCGGATGCCTTTAGGAATATAGCAAAACGAGCCATCGCTGAAAACCGCAGAATTAAGTGCAGCAAAGAAGTTATCGCCGATTGGCACAACCGATGCCATGTATTCTTTAACTAATTCGGGATGTTTTTGAACCGCTTCGCTGAATGAGCAAAATATAATACCTTTTTCTGCCAATGTTTCGGTAAATGTTGTTTTTACTGATACACTATCTATTACGGCATCTACGGCAACGCCCGAAAGCATTTTTTGCTCTTCGAGAGAAATACCTAATTTATTGAAGGTATCAATCAGTTCGGGATCTACTTCATCCAAACTTTTCAGTTCTTTTTTGGGCTTGGGTGCTGCATAATAACTGATAGCCTGATAGTCTATCGGTTCATATTGTATATGTGCCCAATGCGGTTCTTTCATTTGTTTCCATCGGTTGAAAGCTTTCAACCTGAATTCCAACATCCATTCGGGTTCATTTTTTTTGGCAGAAATAAAACGGACAGTCTCTTCTGTCAAGCCTTTTGCCGCAATTTCGGTATCAATTTCAGTAACAAATCCCCATTTATAGTCAATGCCCTCGGCAATATCATTCAAAATATTATTATCGTCCATAGTATATCTCTGATTAAAGAACAAAATTACAGGTTTTTTTCGTAGGGAAAAAATTCCTACTCCCAATAAAACAAGACAGTGAACAATATGTTATTACATTATGTTCAACTAAGTAAATTATCTGTAATCGATTTTATTTAGTTTAACAAAGATTTTTAACAAACTTGCTTATCTTTGCAATAATAAAAATGTCTTTTGGTAACCTTTGAAATATGGGAGTATTTACCCAAAATATTGACAAATGAAAAACATTATTTTTATTCTGTTATCTGTTCTTTTCTTAGGACTCAACAGCATGGCTCAGGTAAAATTGGATAAATTATCGGACTCTTCTGAAATGAGGAAGCCTTTAAAATTCGGTGTAACTGCCGGAACCAGTTTCACAACTAATTTTAATAACCTCAGTGGTTTTTCTTACTTTGCAGCTCCTCAGATGAGCTACCAAATATCCCCTAAATTTCATATCAAAAGCGGCTTGGCTGTAAGCCGTACCAATTATTTCGGTAGTTTCCGCACTTCGGAAAATAATACCATGCAGTCGAACCTGACATCCAATGGTGTTTTTGGATTTGTTTCAGGCGAATATGCTGTTAACCCCAAAATAACTATATCCGGTACTGCATTTTATGGTAAGCAATTCTTCGATGGAGTTCCCTATAATCAAAGGGCTTTTAATGTTGATACCAAAGGCGTAAGTATGGATGTACGGTACAATGTATCAGACAATATTACTATAGGCTTAGGTGTCAGCGTTGTTGACGGATATAGACCCTATAGTCAAGATCCTTTTAATCCATATTCTTCACATAGAAACGGACAAAATGCAATGTTCGGCTTCTCCCCTTTAAGCAATTGGGGATTTATGGGACATTAAGAGTTGTTCACTTCAAAGAAATATAAAAGCGTCATGACGACAGCAAAGAACGAAGCCGGAAGCCGTAAAAGAAATATACCGTAGGTCTTAAATATCAATAGAATTGTAAATTTATTCGATTTATATTATCCGCTAGGAGATTCATATTGATACCCTAACAAGTAATCAGAGTGAGATACACCGATTTTTTCTATTAATATTCTTCCGCTACGGTAAATAATTTAGAAAATCAAAGCCATATATTAAACGCTTATATCGAACCTAGGTTATAAAGAAATATCTAATTTAAGGTATTAAAACCTGAGCCACTTCCATAAATCTTTATACGAAATCTTTTTGCCATAGCTCAAAATGCCGACTC
>JAVBQU010000180.1:0-19438 GCA_031548675.1 Bacteroidales bacterium | reverse complement strand
AGAGAGCCATTGATGAGATTTGAACTCATGACCTCTTCCTTACCAAGGAAGCGCTCTACCCCTGAGCTACAACGGCTGATAAAAAAGAGCGGAAGACGGGGCTCGAACCCGCCACCTATAGCTTGGAAGGCTATCGCTCTACCAAATGAGCTACTTCCGCTTATATTATCTGCGTTTAAACATGCAATGCATGCCTTGGTTTTGTGGGGATGGGTGGACTCGAACCACCGAACTCCGTAGGAGGACAGATTTACAGTCTGGTGCAATTGCCACTATGCGACATCCCCAAGAACAATTTCTATAGAAGTGAATTGTTACGACATTCAGAATTTAAAGAACTTCTTAGTATTTTGGAGAGCCGATGGAGGGATTCGAACCCCCGACCAGCTGATTACAAATCAGCTGCTCTGGCCAACTGAGCTACATCGGCATCATTTTCATAAACTACCTTTACAAGAGTTGTTTGAAAAGCGGATGCAAAATTATATCTTTTTTTTAAATCTCACAAGAAAATGCAACTATTATTTTTGAATTTATTATTAATGGTTTTATTATCAAAGAAATATAGTTTTTAAATTGTGTGTAACCTAGTGCATAAATAGTTATTGTTGTCCTGAAATTTTGGAGAAGTTATTATTTTCCTGAGTTGTATTTAGGTGCAAAAGAACTCTGCGAAACCCTGAAGTTGGGAATGTGATGAATTTTACTATATCACAAATTTTTCCGTAATTTGTGGTTTGCTTAACACCTTTATATTAATAGCTGAAACATAGCGAAAGAATACTTGGGCTTATGCACTTTTAAAGTTTATTATGTGAATTCTAAAAATAGCAATCATCCATTTAGCTGGAATCTTAGATTCTAAAATATGGGAAGGGTTGTTTAAATCATTATGCCCAAACATTTTACTATTCCTGTCTTTATTCCGGAAAGAGCCTGTCCGTTTCGCTGTATTTACTGTAATCAATACAGGATTTCTAATACAGTAAAACAACCTGATGAGTATGATATTGTTTCTGTTATTGAAAAATACTTGCAAACTTTTCCATCAGATTCGATAATAGAAATAGGTTTTTTTGGAGGCAGCTTTACAGGAATGCCTATTGAAGAGCAGAACCGGTATTTACAAATAGTTCAACCGTATTTGAAGCAAGGGCAGGTATCTTCTGTGCGGCTTTCGACACGTCCGGATTATATCGACCAATCAATTTTGGATAATCTAAAACTTTTTGGGGTAAAAACGATTGAACTAGGAGGACAATCGCTGCATGATGATATTTTGCACTTTGCAAATAGAGGACATACCTTAAAAGATATAGAAAAAGCTGCCGGATTAATACGAAAGAATAATTTTGAATTAGGTATTCAAATGATGATTGGTTTGCCCAGTGATACAATGGATAAAGCAATTTTTACAGCACGAAAAATTATTGAATTAGGGGCTTCTAATACGCGTATTTATCCTGCATTGGTTATTAAAGATACGGTATTGGCTGATTTATATAACAGTAAACAGTATCAGCCGCTTAGTTTGGAAGAAGCTGTGCTTTGGACAAAAGAGATAATAAAGCTGTTTGAAGCTGCAAAGATAAATATCTTAAGGGTGGGCTTGCATCCTACTGAAGGTTTAATGCAAGGAGAAGACTTATTAGCTGGTCCTTTTCATGTTTCGTTCAAGGAATTAGTAATGACAGAAATATGGAATGATATTTTGACAGAAAAACTGCATTCAAAAACAGGGGATATGATAACCATACGGGTGCATCCCAAACAGCTTAATGCTGCTATTGGTTATTTTGGCAAAAACAAAAAAATGCTTGAACAGCAATTTAAAAAAGTACGATTTACAGGAAATGATGCGTTACAAGTTTTTGAGAATGAAATTGTAATTGAATAGGGCTTCTCAAGCTGATAAATAGCTAATTTGCATTCTTTCCGTTTTAATACAATCTTTTAATTTACAAGCAAGAACCTGTGGAAAACAAAATTTCCCATATATTGTTTAAAATCGTACATTTGCAACAATAAATTATTTAACATGTATTTTGGGTAATTCTAATTATTTCATTTACAGTGAGAAATAAGAAAAGAATTATTTAGAAAAAATCTATAATGTATGAGACCGGATTATGTATTTGAAACCAGTTGGGAAATTTGTAATAAAGTAGGTGGAATCCATACTGTTATATCAACCAAAGCTAAAACCTTATCAGAAGAATTAAAAAACAATTATATTTTAATCGGACCTGATGTCTGGAAAGGAGTAGGCGATCATCCCGAATTTGAGGAAAATAAGACCTTATTCAAATCATGGCAGGATTATGCTCTGCAAAAAGGCTTACGCTTTCGTATCGGGCATTGGAAAATTGCCGGAAAACCGATTGTAATTTTAGTAGATTTTACACCCTATTTTGCCGATAAAGATAAAATCTTGAGCCGTTTTTGGGAAGCCTATCAATTGGATAGCCTTACCGGAGGCTGGGATTATATTGAACCGCTTTTATTCGGTTTTGCAGCTGCCAAAGTGATTGAAAGCTTTCATGAATTTTATTTATCATTGAACGATAAAGTAATTGCCCACTTCCACGAATGGATGACAGGTTCGGGAATTTTGTATTTAAAAAAACAGATGCCTCAAATTGCTACCGTATTTACCACGCATGCTACGGTTTTAGGTCGTTGCGTTGCCGGAAACGGGTTGCCGGTTTACAGCAATCTGCATTTATATCAGGGCGAAGAAATGGCATCACGCTTTCACGTAGAGTCTAAATATTCGATGGAAAAACTTTCTGCCCAATTAGCCGATAGTTTTACCGTTGTAAGTGAATTGACTAATAAGGAATGCGCTCAATTT
Organism: Bacteroidales bacterium; assembly: GCA_031548675.1. Classification (GTDB taxonomy): domain Bacteria; phylum Bacteroidota; class Bacteroidia; order Bacteroidales; family P3; genus JAVBQU01. The sequence continues at coordinate 16,584 of JAVBQU010000180.1, read as the reverse complement.
TTAGAAAAACCTGCCGATATTGTTACCCCCAATGGATTTGAAACCGATTTTGTTCCTAAACCCGAAAACTATGCTAAAGTTCGGGCTGTTACCCGCGAAAAAATATTTACGGTAGTAGAAGGATTGGTGCAGCAAAAAATGAACAGAGATGCTTTGCTGGTAATTAATAGCGGTCGTTATGAATTTAAAAACAAAGGAATAGATGTTTTTATCGATGCCTTGGGCAAACTGAATCAAGCTCATCCCGAAAAAGATGTGCTGGCTGTTATTGCCGTTCCGGCAGGACAAAACGGGGTAAACACCAATATGTTTGATCGAATGGAAAATTTGAACTTTGATGAACCTGTTTTAAATGAATACTCTACACATAATATACAAAATGCTAAAACCGATCCGGTTATTTTGCAATTAAAACGGAACAGCTTGAATAATGCCCCAACTGATAAGGTAAAAGTAGTTTTTATTCCAGCTTATTTGAACGGAAACGATGGCGTTTTCAATATCGAATATTTCAACTTTCTTACCGCTTTCGATTTAAGCATATTCCCTTCATATTATGAACCTTGGGGATATACCCCGATGGAGAGTCTGGCATTTGGCATTCCTACCATTACTACCACTTTGGCAGGTTTTGGTTTGTGGGAAGCCGAAGCGGGTAATACTTCCGATTATGGTATCTGCACCATTGCACGCACAGATGATAATTACGAAGATACGGTTAATCAGATTACACATGCCATTCAAATAGCTTTATCAAAAACACCGGAAGAGATAGAAAAGACCCGTCACGATTTGCTCAAAATACGTAAAGGCGTTTTATGGGAAAGCTTTATTAAATATTATAATGAGGCTTATGAACTTGCTGTAGCTAAATCGAAAGAACGCAAAGCTACTATGCTTCCTCAAGATCCTCTTTATAAACAATTTATATCTACCAATGTAGAAAAACAAAAACCGGTTTGGAAGAAAATTTTGATAAAACCGGTTTCCCCTCCCTCTTTGGCTCCGCTTTTCGAAATATCGCAAAACATGTGGTGGTGTTGGACTCCGGAAGTGCTCGATTTATTCTTTATGATAGATAAACCACGATTCCGCCAATTGGATGCAAACCCGATATCGTTCTTAGAAAGCCTGAGTGTCAAAGAAATTAACCAATTGGTAGAAAATAAAGAATTTGTAGAAAAATTAAATGCCGTATATGCAAAATATAAAACTTATATGGCAAAAACAGTTGAAAAGCCCAAAGAACAGGTTGCCTATTTCAGCATGGAATATGGGCTGCACGATACCTTAAAAATATTTTCAGGCGGATTGGGAATGCTTGCCGGCGATTACTTAAAAGAAGCCAGCGACTCAAACAAAAATATGGTTGGAATAGGTTTATTGTATCGCTTTGGATATTTTAAGCAAACCATGTCGTTTTCGGGAGAACAAATTTCGGAACGGATACCTCAACGTTTTTCACATGCTCCCATTCAAGCCGTTCGCGATGATGAAGGTCAATGGATGAAGATAGCAATAGCTTTGCCGGGGCGGATTATGTATGCCAAAATCTGGCGTTGCGATGTGGGACGCATTCCTTTGTATTTGCTCGATACCGATATTGATGATAACAGTGCGGAAGACCGCGAAGTTACCGCCCAATTATACGGCGGAAATTGGGAAAACCGCTTAAAACAAGAAATGTTGCTTGGTATCGGCGGTATTCGTTTGATTCAGGCTTTGAAACTCAATCCGACTATATACCATAACAACGAAGGGCATTCGGCTTTCAGTTGCATAGAACGTTTGGTAAATTTTATACGTAACGATAAACTTACTTTTGCCCAAGCTATGGAAGTGGTAAGGGCTTCAACGCTTTTTACTACCCATACCCCTGTTCCGGCAGGACACGATTGTTTTAGCGAAGATATGCTGCGGGTTTATATGTCTCATTATGCAGATGATTTATTGATTTCGTGGCGGAATTTTATGGCACTGGGACGTTTTAATGAAGATGATAATTTCGAAAAATTCTCGATGAGCGTGCTGGCTGCCAAGCTTTCGCAGGAAGTAAACGGCGTAAGTGCTATTCATGGCAGGGTAAGCCGCGAAATGTTCGCAGGATTATATCCGGGATATTATGCATCCGAAAATCATATCGGACATGTTACCAATGGCGTACATTTTCCTACATGGGTTTCCAAATCGTGGAAGAATTTATATGTAAAATATTTTGGCGAAGAATTTTTGAATGACCAATCCAATACCAAATATTGGGAAAAAATTTATGGTGTTCCCGATGCTGAAATATGGGAAGTACGCAAAAAACAAAAACGCCAATTGTTCGACTATGTCTATCAACGCATTAGTCAGGATTTGACCGATAGGACAGAAAATCCGCAATTGATTATCAATACAATTCAGAATTTCAAGCCGGAAGTACTAACGATTGGTTTTGCCCGCCGCTTTGCCACATACAAACGGGCACATTTGTTGTTCAAGAATTTAGATAAACTTGATAAAATTATTAATAATCCCAATCGTCCGATTCAGTTTATTTTTGCCGGAAAAGCACACCCATCCGATAAAGCCGGACAGGATTTGATTACCGAAATTCTCCGCATATCCAAATTGCCCGAATTTGTAGGAAAGATTGTATTTGTTGAAAACTATGATATGGACCTTGCCAAACACTTGGTTCGTGGTGTGGATATTTGGCTCAACACGCCTACCCGTCCGCTCGAAGCATCAGGAACCAGCGGTGAAAAAGCGGTGATGAACGGTGTAATTAATTTCAGCGTGCTTGACGGTTGGTGGGCAGAAGGCTATAAACCCTTTGCCGGTTGGGCTTTGAAAGAAGAAGAAACCTATCAAAATCATGCGTTGCAAGATGCTTTGGATGCAGAAACAATTTATTCTATTCTGGAAAACGAAATAGCTCCGACTTATTACAAAAAAGACGATAAGGGTATTTCGGCAGATTGGATTATGTATATCAAAAATACCATAGCTCAAATAGCTCCGCATTTTACCATGAAACGCCAGTTAGATGATTATTATAATAAATTTTATACCAAACTGTTTCATCGCAGCGAGTTGTTAACCAAAAACGGATTTGAAATAACTAAGCAATTGGTTTCTTGGAAGAATAAAATGCTGCGCGTTTGGGATGATATTGAAATTGTAGAAGTTCATACACCCGATTCGACCAACCATCCTTTGGCTTTAGGCGAATATTTCGAAGCAAGTATTACCTTGCAAATACACGATTTGAGACCGGAAGATATTGGAGTAGAAATTGTATTTGGTAAGAAAGGTACAGCGGACACCATTACCGAACCTACAGAAGTACATGCCTTGAGTGTCGAAACTGTAGATAGAAATTATGTACGTTTCTTTTGTAAGCTGCCGACTACCATTCCCGGTGTTTACGATTATGCCTATAGAATTTATCCCAAAAATCCATTGTTGGCACACCGTCAGGATTTTAATCTAGTAATGTGGGCATAGGTAATAATAAACTTTGAACTATGAATAATAAATCTTTTCGTTTAAAAGTTTATAAGGCTTGCAATGTTTGAACGTAAAAAATAAATATAAGGCACGAATAAACCAGATATAGTATAGAATGAGAGGATATTATAACTTGGAATCTGAAATAAAACAATAATACAATGAACAAAACCGTAAAAAAAGTACTCAAAATCACAGGCATCAGTATTGCTGCTATTTTTGTACTGTTATTAATTTTACCTTTTGCATTTAAGGGGAAGATTATTAAAATAGTAAAAGAAGAAGCCAATAAATCGCTCAACGCCAAAATTGATTTTTCCAATTTATCGTTGAGTTTGATACGTAATTTTCCAAACGCTTCCGTTCGTTTAGATAATTTATCGATTATCGGTATAAACGAATTTGCAAACGATACGCTTATTGCTGCTAAAGAAATTTCGGCAACTGTAGATGTGATGAGCCTTTTAGGCGGAGGTTCTTTTGATATTAAACGAATTAATCTGGACCAGCTTCGGGCATCGCTTTTGGTAAATGCCGATGGTAAAGCCAACTGGGATATTGTAAAACCCACACCTGCCGAACCCCAAAAACCAGAAGATACCGCTGCTTCTGCTTTCAAACTCAGCTTGCAAAAAGTTACCATATCCAACACCTATATCCGTTATCAGGATGTACCGATGGATTTATTAACTGTGGTGGATAATCTTAATGTTACTTTGAAAGGCGACATGACAGCTGATGTAACCAACATAGAGACTTTATTAGATATTGCGGCTTTAACCGTAAAAATGGAAGGAGTGCCTTATTTTAACAAAGCCCATGTAAAATTAGATTGTAAATTAGCAGCCGATTTGGTAAAATACAAATTTACGCTTAAAGAAAACCAGTTAACAATCAATTCATTATTAGTTAATTTTGATGGCTGGCTGGCTTTGCTAGACAACGGATTTGATATGGATATGAAAGTAGGAGCCCCTAAAACCGAGTTTAAACATGTGCTTTCATTAATTCCTGCCGTTTATGCCAAAGATTTCGAAGGGATAAAAACCAATGGAACTTTCACTTTAGAAGGCTTTGCCAAAGGTCTTATGGTAGGCGATACCATGCCCGCGTTCGGTATTAAATTCAATGTACCCCAAGCCTCTTTCCAATATCCGGCTCTGCCTAAATCAGTAAACAATATTAAAATCAATTTAGATGTACATAGTCCGGGTGGCGATTTAGATAATACAGTTGTAAATCTCTCACAATTCCATTTCGAGATGGCTCAAAATCCATTCGATATGCAGCTCTACCTAAAACGTCCTATGTCTGACCCCGATATCGACTTGAAAGCCAAAGGACATATTGATTTAGGGATGGTAAAAGAAATTTATCCGCTCGATGCCGGTATGTCGCTCAACGGAAGTTTGGATGCAGATATAGCTATCAAAACCATTCTTTCTATGATAGAAAAAGAACAATACGATAAAGTTCAGGCACAAGGCGATTTGTTGTTGAAAAACATAGCTTTAACTAGTCCCGATGTGCCGGGCGGAAAAGTCGATTTAAGCCAAGTTCATTTAAACTTTACCCCAGCTTATGTGAATTTGAGTGCTTTGGATGCTAAAATCGGAAAAAATGATATTCATGCAACCGGAAAATTAGAAAACTTTTTGGCTTATATTTTTAAAGACGGAACAGTAGCCGGAAATTTGAATTTGAATTCAAATTATTTGAATGTTAATGACTTTATGACAGAATCATCGACAACTGCCCCTACTACAGACACAGCTGCTATGGGTGTGATAGAGATTCCTAAAAATATTCATTTTAATGTAAATGCAGATCTGAAAAAAGTCGTTTACGACAATATGGATATCGATAACCTGAAAGGAAATATAGAAGTTAAAGACGGTATTTTAGATATGAAGAATCTAAGTCTTAATGCTTTGGGCGGAGGTATGAAAGTGAGCGGAACCTATAATCCTACCGATATCAAACGTCCGAAAGCCGATTTGAAAGTAAACTTGCAAAATGTAAGCTTTGTACAAACATTTAAAACTTTTGTAACGATACAGAAGTTAGCACCTATATTTGAAAAAGCAGATGGTAATTTCTCTTGCGATTTAGCTCTGAATACTTTGCTGGATGGCAATATGATGCCCGATTTAACTTCAATATTGGCAAACGGAAGCCTTAAAACAGCACAAGTAAAGTTGCAAAATGTGACGGTTTTAGATAGAATTGCAGAAGTTACCAAAATCAAGCAATTACAAAATACGACATTGAAGGATTTATTGGTTATGTTCGAAATCAAAGACGGACGCATTCTTACCAAACCGATTAATATTCCGATGGGAGAAATGAAATCGCAATTAACAGGTTCCGCAGGTTTAAACCAAACTTTGGATTATACATGGAATATGACCGTTCCTAAAACCGGAGCTTATGCCGAAAGTGCCAATATGCTGGCTTCCAAAATCGGGATGCAGTCAAGTCCGCTCAATAATCTCTATGTTAAAATTGGAGGAACTTTTACCAAACCGGTTATTTCTTTAGATTTGAAAAATCAGGCTAAAGATGTTCTAGATGCAGTAAAAGATGCGGCAAAGGAACAAGCCATTCAGAAAGTAGATGAAGCTAAAGCCAAAGCAGTTGCCGAAGCCCGCGCCCAAGCAGACAAACTCGTTGCCGAAGCTCAAAAACAAGCCGATGCGTTGAAAGCAAATGCCAAAAAAGCCGGAGACCAAGCCATAGCCGAAGGCGAAAAACAAGCTCAGGCTTTGGTAGATCAAGCTAAAAATCCGTTAGCAAAAGCAGCAGCTCAAAAAAGTGCCGAGTTTGCTAAAAAAGAAGCCCAAAAGAAAGCACAAAGCCTTTACGATGAAGCCGATAAAAAAGGAAACGACTTGATAAGTAAAGCAAAGCAGCAAGGCGACAAAATGATTTCGGATGCCGAAAACAAAGAAGTAATAAAGAGATAGTCAATTTTTAGGAATTGACTTCAATAAAGCCGGTTTTCTGATTTGGATAAATCAGAAAACCGGCTTTATTACTATAAATGATATTTTAGAATAAGAAGCAGAGTAGGAGATATATTTAATGAATTTATCTCTTGATATCCGATATTGAATTAATTTTGGCAAATCCCATCAAACGGTCATACAATTCCCCATCAGGGCGGTAATAAGCAAACAAGTAATAATCATTTTCCGTCTCGAAAAAATCACCTTCAGTATAAGCTAAAGTAGCTTGTTTTTGATTGCTCCCTTTGAGCATGTACTGATAATTATAGACTCCCTGCTTTAAAAATAATGCACCTTCATATACCTGCTTTTGCGGATTGTATTGCATTTGATTACTTGGACTAAAAGCCCAGTCCGAAAGCCCGCCTACAACATATAAACTCCCTTGCATAAATGGCATCTGAACAGGTAAATAAAAATGCACCCATGCATAATCAGCTTCCACATCATGATCATTAATACTATGGCGGTTGTTTATCAAAAACTTTCCATTAATATCCGGATTACTCACATAAACATGCAGGTCTTTTAATTTATCAGGTAATAAAAATGCATGATTCTCATGATTAATAAATTGATTACTTGCTACAAATTGAGAAATAGCATTTAAATCCGTTATATCAAAACGGCGAAATTCGCTGCTCCCTAAAAAAATGTTTGCATCATAATACCCATAGTCAAGCTCGCTGCCATTGATAGATTTAGGCTTTAAGGTTACAGCATTATCTTGTCGCTGATTCTGCCAGATAACCAAATTGATATTCCTGCTAGGGTTAGATACAAATGTCTGCTTGGTGTATACTTTGGTAATAATTTGCTGATGGGTACTGCGTTCATTCACATTCATAGAAGGCTGCACAGATGCCTGTATGCTAAATGCATTCTCAAAAACCATAAAACGTTTCGTAAAAAGAATTTTGTCCGGCTCCGAATCTAAGAAAACCTTGATAATATAATTTCCCGAACGGGTAAAATAAACCTGTTCGGTAGGGAAAAGCAATTGATAATGTACATAAGGCTGTGTTGTCGCTACAGCATATTTGTAAGAAGTAATATATTCATCCTGAAATGGAGTTAAATACTCTATCGGTTTCAATGATGAGCGCTGCCAGTTATAATCACATAACTCAAAAGTATATTTATAATTTTTGGTATCCCCATCTAAATCATCAAATTTGAGTAAGAGCTGCTCTCCGCTTCCCAACTGAATAATAGGAATAGACATCGGAGCGCCGCTATGCTCTAAAATAACGGTCTTTATATTTTTTGCATAAACCTGATCATTATTTATCTGCTGGGCATGTAAGAAATGGCACAGAACAAAAAGAACAAGAGAAAGATAATAGTGCATAAGTATAAACTCTTTAAATTTTAATTTAATAAGGACTGATATAATTGATGTTTGATTGTCTCAGCCTTTTGGTAAAACTACCGAAATTGAGTATTATTATGAGTAAAAGCAAAGGTAGTGAATAAAATTATGCTAGAACGAATTTTTTTAGAAATGAAGAAGTCATTGTAAATTTGGTGATACTATTGCTGTAAAAATAGGCTATTCAAATAAAAAAATGTACCTTTGTTCGTTTTTTATCATCAAAATAAAAACCTTTTTCACTAATTTAAAATCCATGAAGAAGTTAATTTTTACAGTTTGCATTTTGATAGCAGGTTTATCGCTTTCTGCACAAACTTCGGAAGGCGGACTTACAGTCGGTACAACCTTTTACATGGGAGACCTTAATCCGTCGCCTATCATGGGAAAACCTATGCCGGCTATAGGTGGTTTGTATAAATACAATCTTACGCCACACCTTTCATTGCGGGCTAATTTACTATTCGGCTATCTTCAGGACGATGATAAAAACCATGATGATAATTATTATATCAAAACAAGAGATTTGAATTTCCGTACCTATATTTTTGAAGGAAGCGCTGTGGCAGAATTTAATATTTTGCGATACATACCCGGCTCTAAACGCAATTCATTTAAAAATGTCAAACGCAATATCAACGGATATTTAAAAGCAACACATAATTGGACTCCATATATTTTTGTAGGTATAGGAGCTATGACATTTAATCCCAAAGGATATTACCACGATGAAGATGGTGAAAAAAAATGGATAGCCCTACGTCCGCTTTCAACCGAAGGCGAAAGCATGAAATATTATCAAGAAGATACTTATTCGAGAGTACAAGTGGTTTTTCCGGTTGGAATAGGAGCAAAAATGATGGTAAATAAAAAATTGCAAATGGGTTTAGAATGGTCGTATAGATTTACTTTAACCGATTATTTAGACGATGTAAGCAAAACCTATCCCGATCCGGTAGATCTTCTGGCAGATAAAGGACCTTTAGCGGTTCAAATGTCTTCGCCTCATGGACAAACCGGCATGCGGGGCAATCCGGATAATAATGATTATTATGGATATATCGGAGTAACTGCTACTTGGTTTATTCATCCCGATACATTTAAAATCTTTAAAGGAGCCTGTAAGTCCAAATAATAATCATACATTCGATGTCATTAAAGAACCAAATAGATATTAATAAGTTACCACAGCACATTGCCGTTATTATGGACGGGAACGGACGCTGGGCACAACAGCGAAACGAACAACGTATTTTTGGACATTGGAATGGCGTAACAGCAGTAAGAGAAACCGTTACAGCAGCTGTCGAAATGGGTATCCGGTATCTGACTCTTTATACTTTCTCTACCGAAAACTGGAAACGTCCCAAAGAAGAAGTAGATGCTTTGATGGAGCTTTTAATACAAACCATACGCGAAGAAACCGAATCCTATAACAATAATAACATTAGGCTTAATTCTATTGGAGATATAGATAATTTATCTCCTAAAGCTTCGCAGGAATTAAAAAGTGCAATTAAAACTACCGAAAATAATACCGGACTTACTTTGACTTTGGCATTGAATTATAGTTCCAGAACAGAGATTATACGGGCGGTAAAAAACATAGCTTCGCAAGTTAAAGCCAATCAATTGCAACCGGAGCAAATAGATGAAAAGACATTTAGCTCTTTTCTCGATACACACGATATGCCCGATCCGGAATTATTAATCAGAACCAGCGGCGAATATCGCATTAGCAATTACTTACTTTGGCAGATAGCTTATACAGAATTATATTTTACATCAAAACTTTGGCCCGATTTTGGGAAAGAAGATTTATATGAAGCTATTCTTGATTATCAGGGCAGAGAGCGGCGATTTGGGATGACCGGAGAACAAATTAAAAAAAGTTGAATTTTCGGCATCGACAATAAAAAAAGAAAAACGCAGTTATTATTGGCAATTTAGACAACAAACGACTTTATCAATCCAAAAGATATTTTACAGAACGGATATATGATACACAGAACATTCAAAATCTTCTTGATATTTTTCATAGTTCTTTTCGCTTTACCTTCTTTTTCGCAAATTACTACCGGAAACCGGACAGAGATAGATATAGACTATAGTAACCCGAAAGATTACGAAATAGGAGGGATTACCATTACAGGAACCACCAATCTCGACCATCAGGTACTTATTATTTTAAGCGGGCTTACTGTGGGCGAAACCATTACTATTCCCGGAGATAAACTTACCAGAGCAATTGATAATTTATGGAAACAAGGGCTTTTCGAAAATATTAAAATAAGCGTTACCAATGTGCAGGGACGCATTATATTTTTTAATATAGATTTAAAAGAACGTCCGCGTTTAGCAAAATATGCCATACATGGAGTAAAACGCAGTCAAGCCGATAAATTGTCAGACGAAATAAAACTTACCCGTGGCGATGTTGTTACCGACAATGCAATTGTAAAAACACAAAATAAGATTAAAGATTATTATATTGAAAAAGGCTTTTTACATACAGAAGTAACCGTATCGCAAAAGCCCGATACATCTATCAATAACAGCGTTATTTTAGATATAGATGTAAAGAAAAATGAAAAAGTAAAAATCAATAAAATCAATTTTATCGGAAACGAAAAACTGAGTGATAAAAAGCTGGCTAAAAGTATGAAGAATACCAAAGAAAAAGGTATTATGCGTATTTTTAAATCCTCCAAATTCATTAAGTCAGAATATAAAACCGACCTCGAAAGTATTGTAAATCTTTATAATGAAAATGGATTTAGAGATGCTAAAATCATTAGTGATTCAGTATACGATCATGATAAAAAAACGATTAATATTGATATAAAAGTTTATGAAGGTCAAAAATTTTATTTCCGTAATATTTCGTGGGTAGGAAACACCAAATACAAATCCGAAAGATTATCCGAAATATTAGGAATAAAAAAAGGAACTCCTTATAACTTAGCACTCTTAGAACAACGGATGCAGTTTAATCCATCAGGGCAAGATGTTTCATCGCTTTATATGGATGACGGATATTTGTTTTTCAGTGCTATTCCTGTAGAAACAGCGATTGACAATGATTCTATTGATATAGAAATACGGATGCAGGAAGGAAAGCAAGCCCGCATCAACAAAATTATAATTTCCGGTAATAATAGAACTAATGACCATGTAATTTTACGCGAAATCCGCACTCGTCCCGGGCAATTATTTAGTCGTTCCGATGTAATCCGCACCCGTAACGAATTAGCTCAATTGGGTTATTTTAATGCAGAAACAATAGAACCGATTCCAATTCCAAATCGGGAAAACGGAACTGTAGATATAGAATACAAGGTAGAAGAAGCTTCATCCGATCAAGTGGAAGTTTCCGGCGGTTGGGGAGGCGGGATGATAATCGGAACTCTCCGTTTATCATTTACCAATTTCTCTTTACGTAACATGTTTAATAAAAATGCTTGGACTCCGCTTCCATCAGGAGACGGACAAAGGTTTAGCATAGCTGCACAAACCAGCGGACGGCAATATTATATGTTTAATGCTTCGTTTACAGAACCTTGGTTGGGAGGTCGTAAACCTAATGCTTTAACATTATCATCGTATTTCTCCGTACAACGCGATTTTTCTAAAGATTATGCTGACAATGTAAGACCTCGTTTGGCTATTGTGGGAGCTTCGGTAGGTTTAGGCAAACGCTTACAAGTTCCAGATGATTTCTTCTCATTATACCAAGCTATCGGATTTGAACAGTATAACGCGCGGAATTATGGATTTTATTCTATTTTTGATAACGGTATAGCCAATAGCCTTACCTATCAGATTACACTTAGCCGCGATCAGATTGATGCCCCTATTTATACCCGTTATGGTTCGCAATTTTCTTTGGGTTTGCAGTTAACCCCTCCGTATTCGCTTTTTAAACCCGAAGGCTATTATGCAGGAGCTTCCAATCAAGAAAAATATAAATGGATAGAATACCATAAATGGACTTTCAGAGCCTCATGGTTTTTTAATTTAGTGGATAATTTAGTATTGAATGTGAAGTATCGTAACGGATTCTTAGGATATTATAATAAAGATATAGGCTATGCTCCATTCGAACGCTATTGGTTAGGCGGCGATGGACTGACAGGCTATGCTTTAGATGGTCGTGAGGTTATAGCCTTGAGAGGTTATCAAAATCAAAGCCTTACACCTACCGATGCCCGTGGAAATAAAGTAGGGGGAACTACATTTAATAAATATTCCGTTGAATTGCGTTATCCCTTCTCTCTAAATCCGATGGCAACCATTTGGGGATTAGTATTTTTCGATGCCGGAAACGATTGGGCTACTTTAAAAGAATACAATCCGTTTAATCTTTATAAAGGAGCCGGAGTGGGGATACGTATTGCCATGCCTATGTTTGGTATTATCGGCGTTGATTACGGATTTGGTTTAGATAAAGTACCCGGAAATCCGAAAGGACAGCTCCACTTCTCAATAGGTCAATCTATTGATTAGGATATATTTAAAAACAAAGATAAACTTATCAACGCAATTTTTGTTTGGTAAGATGCACTAAATAAGCATATTCAAAAAAATACATAACCATTAAAATGATTTGATATGAAAAAAATAATCTTTTCCATTATTGCTATTGTAGGAATAGCCTCTTTTGCACATTCACAAAGATATGCAGCCGTAGATTCGGAATATATTTTATCTAATATTCCCGAATATGAAACAGCACAAAATCAATTGAATGAATTGACAGCCGAATGGCAAAAAGAAATTGAAGCCAAATTTCGCGACATAGATAAGATGTATAAAGCTTATCAAGCCGAATCAGTACTTTTGCCGGATGATATTAAGAAAAAAAGAGAAAACGAAATTATTAATGCTGAAAAACAAGCCAAAGATTTACAAAAACAACGTTTTGGTAATGAAGGAGACTTGTTTAAAAAAAGACAAGAACTTATTAAACCTATCCAAGACCGTATTTTTAATGCCATAGAAAAACGCTCGAAAGATAAATATGCTTTTGTTTTTGATAAAGCAGGAAGCTTAACGATGCTATATGTAGATCCCAAATATGATATCAGCGATGAAATTCTAAGCGATCTGGGATATTCTGCTAAAAAGAAATAAATTTTCACTATCTTTGCAAACTCAAAATAATTCAAATAACTAAAATACAAAATGAAAAAAATCATCACAATAGGTCTTTTTATTGCAGCCTTTGCATTTTCAACTAATAGTTTTGCTCAAATCAAATTAGGTCATGTGGATTCTAATGAATTACTTAAAGCCATGCCGGGAAGAGATTCTGCGCAAGTTACTTTAAAGAATTACCAAAAAGAACTTGAAGAAACTTATAAATCAATGGTTCAAGAATATCAAACTCTTGCCGAAGATTTGCAAACCAATGCAAATAAATATTCTGATTTAATTAAGCAAACCAAACAAAAAACATTGATGGATATGCAAGGTCGTATTCAGGAGTTTCAAGAAGACGCTCAAAAAAACCTAGCAGAAAAAGAAAAATCATTGTTAGAACCTATTATCAATAAAGCCAAAAAAGCTATTGAAGATGTAGCTAAAGAAAATAAATACCCCTATGTGTTTGATGCAGGGGTAGGAGCATTGCTTTATTCTGATAGTAGTGATGATATTTTACCTTTAGTAAAGAAAAAATTGGGATTAAAATAATTCTTTGTTTAGTACAAGTTGTACTAGACAAATATAAAAAATAAAAAAGCCTTGAAGGTAGATGTATCTCTTTCAAGGCTTTTTTATCTTAATAAAATCTAGACAAAGATACCGCTTTCGTATCAAATTATTTTCCGAAGAAGTCTAATGCAGTAAAAGGTACTGATTTTTCCATTTAGTTACTCACAAAAAAATAATCCGAACCCTATGAAAGGCTCGGATTATTTTTTTGCATACTTGTTGATTTTATTGTGAATAAACAAATACAGAATCTTTATGTAACAAATATCGTATAATCAAAAACTATTTGATTCCTTTTTGATTATAAATATCGTATTTTACAAATACTTCTATGGCTTGGTATTCTGCCATTCCAAGGTTATCGTACAGTACCGCTGTGGCATGATTACGATCTTCGGCACGCTGCCAGAATTCACGTTGGTCGGAACCGGGGAAAAGTGCTTCTTTTTGTGATTGATGCTTGTAAATAGCCCTTCGTTTTATCAAAACTTCATCAGGACTTAAAGGTACAGCCATATCTACACGGTCTAAATCCCATTCCTGCCAAGCTCCGCGATAAAGCCATAAACGGCATTCTTTCATCCAATTTTCATTTTTTAATATCTCTAAGGCTGCCAAAATAGCTTCCATACAAACGCGATGCGTTCCGTGCGGGTCAGACAAGTCGCCGGCAGCATAAATCTGATGAGGTTTTATTTCCTGTAATAAATCACAGATAATTTTTACATCTTGTTCGCCAAATGGATTTTTCTTAACGGCACCTGTTTCGTAAAACGGCATATCCAAAAAATGAATATTTCGTTCAGGAACTCCTACAAAATAACATCCGGCTTTGGCTTCGCCGCGGCGGATAGCTCCTTTAGCTTTGCGGACTTCGGGAATATCGACCTCACTCGGTTTTTTATTTTTGATAAAATCTTTTACCTTATTAAATAATTCGTCAAATTCGGCTGATACTAAAGCATTTGTATATTGATAATCTTTAGTGAACTCTAAAAAACGAATTACATCGTCGTCTGCCACGGCAATATTTCCCGAGGTCTGGTATGCAACATGTACATCATGGTTTTGCTTTACCAAGCGGGCAAATGTTCCTCCCATTGAAATTACATCATCATCGGGGTGGGGACTAAAAATAACCACACGTTTAGGGTAAGGTAAAGCACGTTCCGGACGGGTACTATCGTCAACATTAGGCTTACCGCCAGGCCATCCGGTAATGGTATGCTGCAAGTCGTTGAAAATTTTAATGTTTACTTTGCTAAAATCGTCGAATTTGGTAATTAAATCGCCCATGCCATGATCTACATAGTCTCTATCCAATAATTTCAATATGGGCTTATTTACCTTATTGCAAAGCCAAAGCACGGCTTTGCGTACAAATCTATCATCATCCCAGCAGCATTCGCCAACCAGCCATGGAGTTTTTACGCGTGTTAGTTCCAAAGCTGCGGCTTCATCTATAATAACTTCTACTTGAGAATGCTTTTGTAAAGCCGACATGGGAACATGTTCTGTGCAGTCGCCTTCTACCGATTCGCGGATGGTAGCAGCTTTATTTTCGCCCCATGCTAAAAGGATAATCCGTTTGGCTTTTAGAAAATTTCCTATACCTAAAGTAATACCATATTTTGGTACGTTTTGTTCTCCGTAAAAATATCCTGCCGCATCAATTTTGGTAATAGAATTAAGCGTAATTAAACGGGCATCGGAATTGAATGATGAACCGGGTTCGTTGAATCCGATATGACCTGTACGTCCTAAACCGAGTATTTGAATATCAATGCCTCCGGCATCTTCAATTTGCTTTACATAAGCTTTGCAATGTTCGCTAATATGATCTTTATCGTATTGAGCATCAAAAGTGTGGAAATTTTCAGATAAAATATCTACATGTTTAATCAAGCCTTCATAAATAGCTGTGCGGTGGCTTTGTACAGAGTCAGCCTGAATCGGGTAAAATTCATCGGGAACAAACACAATAACATTGCGGAAACTTAACCCTGCTTGGTGTCTTTTTATTAATTCCTTAAAAAGAGATACTTGTGTAGCTCCTGTGGCTAAACCCAGCACACACGGTTTTCCTTGTGCTTGCTTTTCGGTAATTAGTCTGCAAATTTCATCAGCTACATAAGTGGTAGCCGCATAAGATGTTTCGTATATGGATACGGGTATTTTTTCAAAACGTTTGCTTAAAAAATCGTGTTTCATTTTTTTATTAGTTTAAAAATTCACTGTTTACATGTTTACTGTTTTGCATTGTTAGCTATTTATTTTTTAACTCGCAAACTGTAAACTTGTAAGCAAAGATACCTACCATTCAAAAATTCCTTTATCCGACTTAATGGTCAATTTTTTATTTGTACTGGCTTCGCAATATCCGATAATTTGGGCATCAATATTAAATGATTTTGCAATATCTATGATTTCCTGCGCGTATTGTTTTTCGAGATATATTTCGAAGCGATGACCCATATTAAAGACTTTGTACATTTCTTTCCAAGGTGTTTGCGATTGGGCTTGTATCATCTTGAACAAAGGGGGAACCGCTAACAAATTATCTTTTACAATATGCAGATTATCTACAAAATGCATCACTTTGGTTTGTCCGCCTCCGCTGCAATGAATCATACCATGTATTTGCGGACGCAGAGCATCCAATATTTTTTTCACTACCGGAGCATAAGTGCGGGTAGGGGATAGTACCAATTTTCCCGCATCAACACCTGCTATTTCTGTAGAATCTGTTAGCTTCATTCCACCGCAATAAACAACGTCGTGAGCTAAATTGTTGTCGAAACTTTCGGGATATTTTTCAATGTATTGTTTGTGAAATACATCATGACGAGCCGATGTTAAGCCATTACTGCCCATGCCGCCATTATATGCATTTTCGTACACGGCTTGGCCCGATGATGACAATCCGACAATAACATCACCGCCTTGTATCCGGTCGTTGGCAAGCACATCACACCGTTTCATACGGCAAGCCAC
>JAVBQU010000159.1:0-9285 GCA_031548675.1 Bacteroidales bacterium | reverse complement strand
ATTCAAATTATCGATAAATGATATTTTTGAAGATTACCGCATTACCGGAGGCGTGCGTTTTGCTTTCGATTTAGATAATTATGAATTTATGCTGAGCTTTCAAAACATGAAACATCGTTTAGACCAGCAATGGGTTTTACACCGCCAATCGATTAAAAATTACACCAATCAATATATATCCAAAACGACTACACATAATATTTTTTATATTCTCAAATATCCTTTTAATGAATATTTTTCTGTAAAAGGAACTCTTTCTGCCCGCTACGACCAAGAAACTTTTTTAAGCACGGATATTATTAATCTGCAAGAACCCAACATCAATAACTTTTGGGGTATTGGTAAAACGGAATTTATTTATGATGCCACACGGTATTTAGGAACTAATTTATATACTGGAACACGTTTTAAGCTATTCGGCGAATATTATCAAAGCCTGACATCTGAAAATAAAAATATGTTTGTATTTGGCGGCGATTTCCGCTGGTATCAAAAAATAGGACGGTGTGCAGTTTGGGCAAACCGTATGGCTTTCAGTGGTTCGTTGGGCAATAATCGTTTGCTCTATTACATGGGCGGAGAAGATAATTGGCTGTTTCCAAAATTTAATACCAATGTAGGATTAGATACATCTTACAATTATGCTTATCAAACTTTGGCAACCAATATGCGGGGATTTTACCAAAATATCCGTAATGGTAATAACTTTGCATTAATTAGTACAGAGTTACGATTGCCGATATTCCGGATGTTGCTGAAACAAAAACTACGCTCCAATTTCCTGTATAATTTCCAAATGGTGGGTTTTTGCGATGTAGGCACGGCATGGTCGCACACATCGCCATGGGATAAAGAAAATACCATGTTTTATCAGGTTATTAACGGGAAACCTATTACAGTAATTTTAGATAGAGAAAACAATCCGTTAGTTGCCGGTTTTGGACTGGGGGCACGGGCTCGCCTATTTGGTTACTTTGTAAGACTGGATTATGCTTGGGGAGTGGAGAACGGAATCATCAATAAAGGAATCTTATACTTATCATTAAGCTTGGATTTTTAGAAAAAATAAAACCATTAGCCAACTTGCAGAACAACTGCAGGTATCTCTAAAAATATTAAGGATGCAAATTGGTATCTTAAAAGACAATGGATTTATACAAAGAGAAGGGGCTAGAAAAAAAGGGAACTGTACACTTTTGTAAAAAGGACAAGTAAATAAAACCTTATTAGACATTTAAGTATAAAATGAACACATATAAAACTATAATAGATTTACAAAAAGAATTAGCCTCACAAAAAAAGCAAGGCAAAACCATAGGCTTTGTGCCTACTATGGGAGCTCTACATGCAGGGCATTTGTCTTTAATTCAACAAGCACGACAAGAAAGTGATATCGTTGTATGCAGTATTTTTGTTAATCCGATACAATTTAATAATACAGAAGATTTACAGAAATATCCCCGCACGCTTGAAAACGATTTAGCATTATTACAAGCCGCAGGATGTGATTACGTTTTTATTCCGAATGAAAATGAAATGTATCCTGAAAAAATAACTAAGGTATTTGATTTCGGACAGTTGGACAAGGTTATGGAAGGGAAATTTCGTGAGGGACATTTTAACGGAGTTGCCATTGTGGTAGAAAAATTATTTGATATCGTAAAACCCGATAAAGCCTATTTTGGAGAAAAAGATTTTCAGCAATTAGCCATTATCCAAAAAATGGTTGAAGATAATCATATAAACATACAAATAGTGCCATGCCCTATTATGCGAGAAAAAGATGGATTAGCCATGAGTTCGCGAAACACACGCCTATCGGAACAAGCCCGAAAGATTGCGCCCAAAATTTACCGGATACTTTCAGAAGCATTACAGCAAAAACAATCATCAACGGCTAATGTATCTATAGTACAAAATTCTGCAATTGAAAAAATCAATGCTATCCCCGAATTTAAACTTGAATATTTTGAAATTGTAAACGCACGTACTTTGCAACCTTTAAGCGATTGGAATATAGAAGACGGAACTGTAGGATGCATTGCTGTTTGGTTAGATGGTGTCCGCTTGATTGATAACATTAAGTTTGCATAAACAGATGAAATTCAAACTAATCATATTATCTTTTTTCTTGCTTTCGCTGGGATTTTCCCAATCGAAAGATAATCCTATGCGTTTGGAATTTAATGCACCTAATTCTAGCATGTATAATCTGATTCCGATGGGAAAAGATGGATTGGTTGTGTTTTTTCAAGCAGGAGAACGTTCAGGCAAAGATAGTACGATTTGGGATTTTGATTCCTATAATATACGTTTTGAGCGGAAATGGGAGAAACGCGTAACTATAGATAATGATATGTCGGCAGTAGATTATGTGCAAAACAACGATAAATTAATTGTATGCTTTTTAACTAATCAAAGAAAAAACAATGTGTTTGTCAAGCTGCTTTCATTAGATGTTCCTACAGGCTTGTATCAAACATTTGCATTTGATATACCAGATAAAATTTCAATAGCAGGAACTTATTGTTTGAATGATAATCTTCTTTTGCTGGCAAATGGTCGTAATGCGTGTTATATATTAGTCTATGATTTTAAAACTCAAAAACTTATTTCAACACAAACCATTACAAATCTTCCCAATGCAGAAATAATGTCGGCATTTGCCGATACATTAACAGATAAATTACATATTATAACCACTACCGACAGACAGAAAACAGAACGTAATCTGCTTTATCATGTTTTTGACAGCAAAAACTTATCATTACAAGGCATGATGTTAGAACCTGCATCAGCAAACCAAAAACTGATAACAGCAAACTGTATCAGTACACCGAATGGCTTATTCATTGCAGGCTCTTATAATAAAAAAGATGAGCGGTCTCAGCAAAGTACCTATACCAATTATTCAGAATCTGCAGGATTATTTATTACCAAAATTGAAAATGGAAAGCAGAGTTTTACCAAGAGTTATAATTTCCGAAAATTTATCCGTCAAACTTCTAATAACAGTGGAGGACAAAAGATAGTTTCTGAAAAAGTTGATGAAGAATCTATGAATTCTTTATTGATTCCGCATGAACTTATGTTTAAAGACGGAGAGATACAGTTAATGGTGGAAACTTTTAAACCCGAATTCCGCATGGTTGCCGAAACGGGCTACTATAACAACTATTATAATGGCATGAGTCCCTATACCCGCACTATTTTCGAAGGATTTAGATTTGGGAATGCGCTGACTGCAGGATTTGATAAGGAAGGCAATATGTTATGGACAAATGTATTGGGAATTTGGGATGTGCTTACGCCCTATATGAGCAGTAGAATGCATGGCATACAAGACCAAGAGGAACAGGTTTGGGCTTATAATAATAATGGAGAAGTAAATTATGCTGTTATTCAGAAAGATTCGACCTTAACTAATACACAGATGCTAAGAGTAGAGAAAAAATATCCTGCAGATAGGGTGTTAGGTTCTATCAATGGGAATATGCGGTTTTGGTATGATAATTATTATATTGCATTTGGATATCAAACGATTCGAAACAACCGCTTAAAAAACAGCAGAAGGGATGTATTTTATATAAATAAGATAGCTTACCAATAGATATAAAGAAAGCCGGAAATCCGGCTTCTTTATATCTATTGGTTTATTTATTTTTCGTCTTCCTCTTCATCAAAATCCTCATCATCATCTTCGTCTTCCTCTTCATCGTCACTATTTTTTTCTCTTTCAGCTTCTTCTTTTTCAATATCTTCTAAAGTATGACCTGAAAAGATTTCGTATTCTTTTTTATTGGGATTAAATCCATCTCCATTATCATGATCGTTGCTTTCTGCCTCTTCTTTTTCTTCGCCTTCACCACCAAAAGAATCTATATCTGCTAATTGTTTATCAAACTCATCATCACTCATTTTAGCATCCACTCGTACTTCTACTTTAATCATATAGTAAGCATCTTCTGTTTCTAAAGGCACAACATACATGATTTCATTATTGGGTTTGGTAATTTTTTGAACAAAATCGCCATAGGAATTACCATATTTTTCTTTAAAAAGTTCTTGGGCTGCTTCCGGAAGGTTATGAAAACTTACAATAGATCGCTTTTTTGTTGTCATATTCTGTGACTTATAATAAAATTAAAATTGTTAAATGATTAATTGATTATAATGTTATTATTCTAATAATTTGATTTGATACTTTCACGCATATCATTCAATATCTGATTAGCCAGATATTCGGCAGTTGTCATGGCATCACTTTCTACATAAATGCGGATAATAGGCTCTGTATTTGATTTACGTAGATGCACCCACTCATTTTCAAAATCTATCTTTACTCCATCTATCGTAGAAATAGGATATTGCTGATAACGCTCCTGAATTTTTTCGAGAAGCAAATCTACATTAATTTCTTGAGATAATTCAATTTTATTTTTAGAAATATAAAAATTCGGGTAACGATCACGTAATTGGGAGCAAGTTTCCTTATTTTTAGCCAAATACGAAAGTATTAAAGCTATACCTACTAAGGCATCTCTGCCATAATGTAACTCCGGATAAATTATACCTCCGTTACCTTCTCCCCCAATTACAGCTTGGGTTTCTTTCATTTTTTCTACTACATTCACTTCACCTACTGCTGAAGCATTGTAGATTCCGCCATGTTGTTCGGTAACAACCCTCAAAGCACGGGTAGAAGACAGATTTGAAACCGTATTTCCTTTGGTATGGGATAGTATATAATCGGCTACAGTAACCAAAGTGTATTCTTCTCCAAAAAAATTTCCGTCTTCCATTACCACAGCCAGCCTATCTACGTCAGGATCAACAATAAAGCCAATATCTGCCTGCGATTTCACCACTTTTTCTGAAATAGCATATAAATTTTCCGGTAACGGTTCTGGATTATGTTGGAAATCTCCGGTAGGGTCGCAATACAACTCTTCTATTTGAGTTACTCCCAAAGCTTTTAATAAAGCCGGAACGGCTATGCCTCCAGTAGAATTGATACAGTCAATAGCAACCTTAAAGTCCATAGCTTTAATAGCTTCTACATCCACTAAAGGCAATGCCA
The DNA here is from genome assembly GCA_031548675.1 of Bacteroidales bacterium. GTDB lineage: Bacteria > Bacteroidota > Bacteroidia > Bacteroidales > P3 > JAVBQU01. Next base: position 4,205 of record JAVBQU010000159.1, on the reverse strand, counting down.
ATATTTTTTGGATGTGCATGTCAATAAAGCTGTTCTCTTGTTTATAGCTTCCAATACGATCTATACCCGGAAATTTGGTTTCGGAGCATTCAGCTAATTGCAAAACTCTTTCACCATCGGCTGCATTTAAAAACTCTCCTTTATGATTGAGAAGTTTTAATGCATTCCATTGCTTAGGATTATGGCTGGCTGTAAGTATGATACCGCCATCGGCATCAGTATGTTTTACAGCCATTTCTATAGTTGGCGTGGTGGATAACCCTCCGTCTATAACATCAACTCCGCAGCCCATTAAAGTACCTACGACCAAATGATTTACCATTTCTCCTGAAATACGGGCATCTCGACCTACTACAATTTTTATACGCTCTTTGTTTTGAGTTTGTTGAATAAATGTTGCAAAGGCAGTGGTAAATTTTACAATATCAATAGGGGTAAAATTATTACCCACCGTACCTCCTATCGTTCCTCTAATTCCTGATATTGATTTTATTAATGACATATTAAAATAATGTTGTAGCCAACCTGCAAATAGTGCCTGCTGTTTTAAATAGTAAATTTACCCTGCAAAAATAATCCATATTCAATAAATCTCAAATATTTTTTATAGCAAATAAAATGGTAATGCGGATTGATTTAGTTTGAATGATTTAAAAAATCATGGAATGTATCGCCCCGTAATCCTAAACGTAAAGTTTCTAAAGATATTAACTCGTTGGGCGCTATATTTCCCAAGTTGATATGATAGCCAAAGTTTTTGATAAACCACGTTTGCTGCGATTTTTGAGGCGCTTCCCATAAGATTCTATCGAAACAAATAGTTGCTTGAATTTGTTCAATCAATTCCTGGTTCACTTTACCGTCTGCTTTATAAATTCCCACGTTTCCGCTTTCGCGCGCTTCGGCAATTACCAAAGCAGACCCTGCCTGCAATTCGTTCTGCATAGAAGCTACCCATGTATCGTTCGACAATACGGTATTTGCATCTTTTGAACCTACTTCTGAGACTACATGGTAATTCTGTGATAATTTTCGTATCAATTCATACTTTTTTTCGGGAAGTATATCCATCGAACCATCAGATATCTCGATAGCATGTACACCTAAATAGTCTATATAACGCAAATAATCTTCTATTTGATTGCGAATCAGAAACGCTTCAAATAATGTACCGCCGCAATAAACTTTTATATCAGCTTGTTGGTATATTTTTACCTTTTCTTTTACCCTGTTGGATATTACACTGGTTCCAAAGCCGAGTTTTACATAATCGACCAAATGAGCCGATACATCTACAAAATCTTCGGCTTCGCGTACACTCAAGCCTTTATCCATCACCATGGTAATACCTCTGGTACGAGGCTTATTTTCGCGTTGCGGAATATGATTAAAATAAGTAGTAAAGTTCATATCTTTTAATTATTTCTTTCTGAATTATGGGTTTTAATAATTTCTATTACAGTTTCATTATCTGTTAATTCGGGTGCATAATCAAATAACTCTTTGGTTAAAGGGTTATATTGCAATGCTTCTTGCAAACAAACGATTCCTTCAAATTCATTTCCTTTAAGCAAATGTAAAGCTGCCAAACGATAGGTAAGTCCGGCATTACGCGGATTTTGAATTAAGCCTTGCTGTAAAACATCTATGGCTGCCGGAATATCTTCAATCGAAAACAGAAAATCTGAAAAATCTAACCACCCTTCTGTGTTACGCGGTTCTATTTTCAATAATTTCTTGAAAAAAACCTCGGTTTCTTCCCGCATTTCCGCATTTGAATAAATATCAGTAGCAATACGTAGGAAATCAGGATTATTATCTTCGACAGCTAAGGCTTTATTTAGATGTAAAATAGCTGATTCGGTAATACCTTGTTCGCTGTAACAGAGAGCTAAACCAATATGCCCATACGGATAATCCTCATCTCTCTTCAATGCCTCTTTAAAATACTGCATAGCCAAATCAAAATCCTCTTTTTCTTTGTAACAATCGCCGATTACGCAATATAATATCGGAGCTTCCTGATATTTCAGCCCCAAATGAGCTGTAGCAATAGCGTCGTTATATCTTTCTAAGTAAAATAAAGAATTGGCTTTATAAAGATACGCATAAATGTAATTTTCATTGATGGCACTTACATAATCAAAAGCTTCGATAGCCTTTTCATAAAGCAACAGGTTGTAGTAAGCAAGACCCAGATTGTCCCAAGCTATCCACGAAAAAGGATGTTCGGTAATATAATCCCGAATATAATCTATAAATTCTTCTTCCCTTCCCTGTAATTCATATAGAAAATGTAAATCCTGAATTACATAATCCAGTTCAAGGTTAGAATCTAGTTCTTTTTTATAATAGAATTCGGCTTGATCATAATTGCCCAATGCTTCATACTCCTGAGCCAAAAACATATTGATATCTACACAATCTTCTTCCAGCAAAAGTATTTTTTCATATTCGCGGATTGCTTTCTGATGTTCTCCTTTTTGACTGAAAATACAAGCTTTAGCCATGTAAATATCTGTATTATCAGGTTCCGTTTGTTCTAACTTTTTTAATATATGTAAAGCCCTATCCAAAAGGTTATTGCAAATAAGAAAATGAACCTTTTTAAGCATCAAACTGGTAGAATATGGATGTTGCAGCATCGCTTTATTAAGAGCCAATTCACAACGCATCATATTGTTTTTGTGCATATAATAGTTAATTATATTCTCGAATTCTTCGGTATCGAAAAAGTAATTTTCATTTTTTCGTACCATCAATTCAAAACGTTCAACTAACTCTTTGCTTTCTTTTTCAAATTCCCAAAAACTATCTTCCATGCTTGTATTTCCTAAATAATCGGTTCCATCCTTTGCAAAGGATAGATTGCAAATATACATGAATTTTTCTGTTACAAACAATATATTTTGCGACTTATTTATACACAAAGTTACAAAAGTATCGTAACTTTGCTAAGTGATTCTAAAAATTTTCAATTTATAATAGATAAAGCACTTTGAACAAACACCTTACGCGTAAAAATACGCATCCAACCGGCATCGTTCAATTACCTGCATCTAAGAGTATTTCTAACCGATTACTCATCATGCAGGCATTAAGCAATGCGTCCATATCTATTGAAAATTTATCCAATGCCAATGATACTCTTATTTTAAAGCAATTGCTATCTGAAATAAGAGGTAATGAGCTTTCTCATCAGCCTTATATATTAAATGCAAAGGATGCCGGTACTGCATTCCGTTTTTTAACAGCATTTTTAAGCAATACTAGCGGAAATTGGCTGCTTACAGGTACTGAACGCATGCTGCAACGTCCGATAGAACCCTTGGTTAATGCATTACTATCGCTTGGGGCTGACATACAATATATGCAAACGCAAGGATTCCCTCCTATTTTAATACAAGGCAAACAGTTACAGGGCGGGAAAGTTGAAATTCACGCAGATATAAGCAGTCAGTTTATTTCTGCTTTAATGATGATTGCTCCTGCAATGGAAAAGGGTTTGAAGATTCTGCTTAAAGGGCAACAAGTATCATTGCCATATATTCTACTCACATCCAAACTAATGCAATATTTTGGGATGCAAGTTCACATGGAGAAAGATTTCATTTATATTCCTTCTCAACCCTATCAATCTAAATCTATATATGTAGAACCGGATTGGAGTGCTGCTTCTTATTTTTATGAATTGGCTGCTTTATCTGAAAAAGCGGATATAACACTTCTGGGATTACAAAAAAACAGTTGGCAGGGCGATTCAAAGCTGATAGATTTCTTTTCTGTTTTAGGTGTAAAAACAGAATTTTCGGCAACAGGCGTTCATTTATCTAAAATCCCGATTCAAACACAGCATTTTATGTGTAATTGCATAGATACACCCGATTTAGCTCAAAGTTTAGCCGTTGTATGTGCCGGATTGCAAATTAAAGCTACACTTTCGGGCTTGCAGAATTTAGCTATAAAAGAAACCAACCGGATAGAAGCTCTTGTTGCAGAGCTTCGAAAAATAGGAGTTTCCATACATAATACCCTCGATTCTATAGAAATATTACCATCGCAGATTATAATTAATAAACCTATACAAACCTATAATGACCATCGTATGGCAATGGCTTTTGCTCCTTTGATTATGAAAGTTCCAAACCTGACCATAGCTAATGCGGAAGTAGTTGTAAAATCTTTTCCTGATTTTTGGAAAGAGT
>JAVBQU010000158.1:0-6790 GCA_031548675.1 Bacteroidales bacterium | reverse complement strand
ACTGAAAAGCTCATGTGCACAATCGGCTGCTTTAACCAATGTATTGGCACTCTCTTTAAGCAGGGGAAAAAACTTGGTTTCTTTGGGGATAAAAATGCTAAAAATGGTATTAATATTCATTCAGGATAATATTAAGAGAATTTATATTCGAAAGTATAATTGAAATGCGAATGCTTACATTATTGCAAAGGTAAAAAAAAATCATTACAAAATCTCTGAACTGTATAAATATTCTTTGCATAAAAACGTTTGCAAAATTACTGCCTAATTGTTACAAAAAAGTTACAAAGTGTATAAATTGTGCAGAATATATAAAAATGGCAGATAAACTTAGTTTATCTCCCATTTTTATATATTTGATGAGTTTTAGATTTTAATTTCATCATTATTCTTATTGAAAAAATGATATTCTAAAACATGGTGTGAATGTGTAGGCATGATTTCTATCCATTGTTTAAACTTAAAGAACCATTTAATTTGCTTTGATAACAAACCTTTGGTTAAGAATGCATGAATATAAACGCTGACAGAAATTTTAAGATGCTTTTCGTTTTGCTCTTGAATCAAATAACGAAGATTATTTTCTATTTCATCGATAATCAAGATACTGGATTGTATTTTTCCTGTTCCATTGCAAGCCGGACATTTTTCTAACACTTCAACCTGAGTTTGAGGTCGAACTCTTTGACGGGTAATTTCAATTAAACCAAATTTGCTAGGAGGCAGTATAGTGTGTTTGGCATTGTCTTTTGCCATTTCCTCTTTCATGGTGCTATATAGAATTTTACGATTTTCCAATAAATGTAAATCAATAAAATCAATAACAATGATACCTCCAATATCTCTTAAACGCAGCTGGCGAGCTATTTCTTTGGCTGCTTCGAGGTTTACAGCAAGCGCATTTGTTTCTTGGTTTTCGTCGGGATTGATACGATGTCCGCTATTTACATCAATCACATGCATAGCTTCGGTGTGTTCTATAATCAGATATACTCCACCTTTTAACGGAACTATTTTTCCAAACGAACCCTTAATTTGTTTTTCGAGGTTGAAAGCTTCGAAAATAGGAACTTTGCTTTTGTAGAACTTTACAATATCTTCCTTTTCAGGAGCAATAGTTTTAATGTAATGCTTAGCCTCTTCATAAATTTCTGCACTATCAGTAGTGATACTGTTGAAATCTTTATTAAGCAGGTCGCGAAGCATTACCGATGTTTTATCCAATTCAGAAATGATTTTTTGAGGTCCTGAGGCATTAGCCAGGTTTCTCTTAATTGTTTCCCATTTCTGCAAAAGATCTTTCATGTCGGCATCCAATTCTGCGACATTTTTTCCTTCGGATACAGTGCGGATAATAACGCCGAAATTTTCAGGACGGATACTTAGTATTAATCTTTTCAATCTGTTTCGTTCATTCTCGTTTTTAATTTTTTGAGAAATAGAAATACGATTTGAAAAGGGGGTAAGTACGATGTATCTGCCTGCTAAAGAGATTTCGGATGTTATTCTGGGACCTTTCGTTGATATCGGTTCTTTGGCAATTTGTACCAAAACCAATTGTCCCGATTTTATTACACTGTGGATTTTACTTGCTTTGTCAATTTCAGGCTCTAACTTAAACGAATTCATATTCGTTTGAGGCACGTTGCCGGACAAAGCAATTTTTGTAAACTTGCTGAAAGAATTAAACTGAGGACCTAAATCGAGATAATGTAAAAATGCATCTTTTTCATACCCTACATCAACAAATGCGGCATTTAAACCCGACATGATTTTTTTTACCTTGCCGAGGTAAATATCGCCAACCAAATGTTCGCTGCTGCTTTTTTCTTTGTGAAGTTCTACTAAGAATTTATCTTCAACCAAAGCAATTTCAACTTCATTTGGATTTGCTTTAATGATGAGTTCTTTGTTCATGTACTGTATAAAATTTTGTAATATAAGTTTTTGGGTAATAGCAATTTGCCCAAATAAAAAATTAATTACAGGTCAGCCGGATTCCAGCTGACCTGTAATTAATTTTTTATCAATAAGCTATAAAAAGAAATCAACTATCTCTTTTTATGTCTGTTTTTACGCAAGCGTTTTTTGCGCTTATGAGTTGCTATCTTATGTCTTTTTCTTTTTTTTCCGCTTGGCATAATAATTATATTTAAGGGATTATTTTACTTTCTTTTTTACATCCACAACAAAAGTTTTTGCCGGTTTGAAGGCAGGAATGTTATGAGCAGGAATGATGATAGTAGTATTTTTAGAGATATTTCTACCTGTTTTTTCAGCTCTTTTTTTCACGATAAAGCTACCAAATCCTCTTAAATAAACATTATCACCTTTTGATAATGAGCCTTTTACTGCATCCATGAAAGATTCAACGCACGCTTGAACTGCCATTTTTTCGATGCCTGTTTTGTTAGCTATTTCAGCTACAATTTCTGCTTTTGTCATAATAGTTGTATGATTAAATTATTAGTTAATAAATTATGATTTTTCAAATGAATGGCAAAGGTAGCACAATTATTTTATTCGAAAAAGAAAAATGAATGTTTTTTTCATTTGTAAACACTTAATTAGCAGGAATCAGCATACAAATATTTATTTTTATAAAATATAATTTTCTGATTTTCAGAAAATTGATTATTTTTGCAAGCTTAATTGTATAACAGGCAATTAAATAAGAATTAGAAAAGAAAACCTGTTTGGGCTTAGTTTTCACAGGTCTTATAGCATTGCCATTATTATAAAAATCGGAATGAATCTTACCCAAGAATTATTGGCTTGGTATGCTGAAAATAAACGCGATCTGCCTTGGAGAAATACAACAAATCCTTATTATATATGGCTGTCTGAAATTATTTTGCAGCAAACCCGCGTTGTACAAGGCTGGGATTACTATCTGCGTTTTATTGAAAACTTCCCTACGGTTTTTGATTTAGCTGCTGCTGACGAGGAAAAAGTATTGAAGCTTTGGCAGGGCTTAGGCTATTATTCCCGTGCGAGAAATTTACATTTTACAGCTCAAAAAATTGCAGCAGATTATAACGGAATATTTCCTAAAACGGCTAAAGAATTGCAGAAATTGAAAGGAATAGGAGCATATTCCGCAGCAGCTATTGCTTCGTTTGCTTTTAATGAATGTGTGCCTGCTGTAGATGGAAACGTGTTGAGAGTTGTTTCGAGGCTGTTTGGTATTTTCGAACCTATTGATTCTTTAAAAGGGAAAAATGCTATTTTAGAGAAGCTTCATGTGCTGATTGATAAGAAACACTCCGGTACTTTCAATCAAGCAATTATAGAGTTTGGAGCTTTATATTGCAAGCCGTCTTCGCCCGATTGTATGCATTGCATTTTTGCTAAAACATGCTATGCAAATAAGCAGCAATGCGTAAATCAATTACCGATAAAATCCCAACAGGTAAAAATGAAAGAACGATATTTTTACTATTTGGTAATTGCAGATAATCAGCAGATTTTATTGCATAAAAGAACCCAAAACGATATTTGGAAAGGTTTGTATGATTTTCCTCTGATAGAAAGTCCAATTTCTTTAGATACAAAGAAATTGCAGCAAGCCATAAAAAATAAATTAAAACTTTGGGAGTGCGGCAACTTTAAAATCATATCTCAAAAATCAGAAATTAAGCATCAGCTTACGCATCAGAGTATTTATGTGAATTTTGTAATTTTAGAGATACAATCGCCCTTACATTTTATAGCTCCGCCTTACATTTGGGCGGCATCCAAACAAATTCACGATTATCCGGTTCCGCGCCTGATTGAATTATTCTGGGAAATGAAATAATACCATTTTTATGATTCCATTTCCCAGTCCGGATTATTTAGGATAACACTTAAAGAAGAGTGTGAAATAAAAACTCCCCAATGTTTTAAGCAAAACTTTTATCCCAGGGTTTTGACTAATTTTCGTTGAGTATCAAAAAAATCGAATCGTTGTTTGTCTCCGCTTTGAGTTAATAAAATTGAAAGCCTTTTCAATAAATCAATCCATTCTTTTTGCATTTTGCAAAACTTGGCATTATTGAGCTCAAGCCGTTCGATATAAAAAATTCGTTGAAAACTAAAATTTCTGTTATCACATTCCATGTAATGATAGCAGCTTTCTATACTCGTTTTAGATAAATAAATGGTTGTATCTGCTCCATTTTTAAAACAGCCTGTTTCGGTTACCAGTTCTATTTCAGCTATTAAATCCAGTAGCTCTTGTTTTAATTGTTGCTGTTCACTTTGAGATATTAATTGCTGAGCAATAAAATAATGAATATCATTCACTATGTTCGCAATGACATTTTTGTCGAAAATAAATGTTGTTGGAATTTTTCGAACTTCTTTAATGGTCTGCTCTTCAAGCTCAATTATTTCATCAGGAACAATCATATTCGAAAAAAGAAAATTGGGGTTTGCCCCTTTCATCAAAAAGTTCCATCTGTAATGCCAGAATAGAGTTAATTTTCTATATGAAAGCAGGAATATATATGGAACAATATTGTAGGCACAACGAATACTTGCTTTCTTGGCTGATTGCATTTCAAGGAATAGCTTTAGATGCTCACTTAACCGGCTTTGATATTGTTTCATATAGTTTTCGGGCTGATAAAATTTATCTACATTAAGAGTAGCCCATTTGGTAGTTATAGAACCCGAATCAATAATATCGTCAATTGAAATTCCAAATCGATTGGTAATTTTGACAAGTTCATCCAGCGTAAAAGGAATTTCGTTTCTAAGCCGCCTGTAAACAGATTCTTTACTTAGTGATAATAAGTCCATTAATACATTTGATATTGTATCGTTCTCGGAAAGGGATTGTTTAATTGCCCTAACAATTCTTTCATTTATAGAATAGCCTCTCATGAATATTTTATTTGGTGTGATAAGTGATGGACAAAATTACGATAAAAATCATGGATGATATATCGTAAAATGTCATTTCAAATCATAAAATAATCATTTTATGTCATTTATTGACTATATAATAACCTTTTGGCTCATATGTTGTAATTCCCTTATGTAATTAATTTATTAGACGATTATTTAATAGATAATATCTTGTCTAATATTATAACTTTGCATGTTATTTTAGCCGAATTGAAAAAAATCTTAAATGTAGTATCGCATTTATGAGGTAAATAGGTTTAAGAGTAATGTTTTATATTGTTAAAAATAAGTAAATTATAAATTTCATAAAGGCTTAAACAAGTCAATAATGAGAGAATAAAAAAATACAATTTCAGTTAATTATTAAGGGCTATGTAATCTATAAGTATTCCGTATTTGTTTTTTGACAACCTATAGTAGGCTCTTAGTCTATTTATACTATACAAATTGCTCATGGAATAAATATTTTTAGAAGTAGTACCTTTGCGTGCTTAGTTTGTATTATTTAAAAATTGAGACTGGAATCTTGTATATAGAGTAAAGAAAAATAATGAAGAACATATATATTTTTTGTTTTTTCAGTATAATATTATTTACATTGTTTTCTGCCCAAGTAATGGCACAGGCAGTGAGTGTAACAGTAGCAATGCAGTCTTGCCCCGGAAATGCGGGTGCTAAAGTTACAGCCACAGGCGGTGCCGGCACTCCTTATACCTATGGTATTCAGATTGGAACAGGAGTTATTACATGGCAAGCCAGCAGTTCTTTTACAGGATTAACTGTAGGTACTACTTATAAATTTTACGCCAGAGATGTAAATAACCTTCAAAATGCGGTTGCTCCTCAATTAAAAATAACGGCTTACTCAAATATGTCCATTAGTAAAGGGACGGTGGGAAACACTTTGGTAACCGCTTGTAATCCAGACGGTAGTATAGATAATTTAGTAGTAACAGGAGGGACAGCTCCGTTTGCCTATTTATTGAAAATAGCCAATACTTCAACCGTTGTGAGGAGAATAGACACTACTGCAAGCAAAATATCATTTCAGCAGCTACCCACCGGAAACTATGATATAGAAATTATTGATTATTGCGGAGCATCTTCTATAGTTAAGGCATATAGTGTTGTTTCGAGGTATAATGTGAGCGGAATTACATTCGGCTCCGTTGATGGGGTGCAGTTAGGGAGCTTAAGCAGTACAGGTTGCGATATAAGCGGTTCATTTGCAGCAGATAATATGTTACTAAAAGCTACAAATGGCGATACTATTTTTTATAGATACAATGGAAAACTAACAACACCTAGTGGTTACCCGCTGGAAGCCCGAATTGAATATCCATCCGGTTCAGGAATTTATACTCCATGGAAAGTCCATCGAGGCGGAGTTTTCAATATTCCCAACTATGACCCCGGAGTAGAGCAATATAGAGTGCAAGTACGAAATCCTTGCGATACCAATAATATTGTAACCTCGCCTATTTATACTATGGCATATCCATATAGTTATAGATCGGGATTCTGCTCCAGAGCTATTGTAAATAATATTGCCGGATATTATTGCGGACCTGTACATATCCGTTTGGTCAAGAGCGGGGTTACTGTTAAAGAGTTTGATTGGGATGGAATCGGATCTTCTTATGAGCTGGATCTTTCGGATGTTCCTCAAACTAATGGATATTACTTTTTTATTACTCCCGGTACAGGTAAGACTGAATACCAAACGCCTGCTGCTACATCCGCAAGTATAAATTTAGGCAACTATATATTATTTTACACTAACTTTTTCAAGCTACTTAATTGTAGCTTTTTTTATATCTTTGCAAAATTACCAACTAAATTTAATGCCTATGTAATATCAAAGTAAAAAACTACAATTAAAAATAAAAAGCAGTCC
>JAVBQU010000221.1:0-13932 GCA_031548675.1 Bacteroidales bacterium | reverse complement strand
AAGCGTTGATATTAGGAACAGGCGGAGCTGCTTTAGCCGTAGCTTATGTACTGAAAAATCTACATATCGATTTTAAGTTTGTAAGCCGTTTCCATAACCTGACCGGATATACCTATACAGATTTAGATAAACAGATTGTGGAAAATTATCCGCTAATCATTAATACCACTCCCGTAGGAATGTATCCCGATGTAGAAAATACCCTGCCTTTTCCATTCCAATACTTAAATAAAAACTCATTGTGCTACGATTTAATTTACAATCCTGAAAAGACAAGCTTTTTGCGGGAAGCCCGCAGATATGCAGCAGTAACTAAAAACGGATTGGAAATGCTTTACCTGCAAGCCGAAAAAGCTTGGGAAATTTGGAATCAATAGGAGGGAATTTCTCAAATATGAGAATTGGATGCAGTTAAAAGAAATGCCAATCGTTAAGTTAGTACTTTGTAACTGTTTAATATTCCAGAACTCACACTGGAAGTGTAAAATGTAGATAGAAGAATTGTAATTTCAGATTAATGTTCGGCTCCTGTGGGTTCAGAACATTCTTTTTTAAACAGTTTCTTAATTATATTGAGCTTATGAAGAAAATTATTTTGAGTATCGGATGTATATTTATAGCATTTTCCATCTTCGGACAACCCGGCTGTGTTCAAAGAAAAATAGATTATAGTATTCCCGATACATGTAAAGTGATATTTTCAGATTCCGGAGAATCCGAAGTATCTATTGTGAGGTATGGAGATAGACAGGATTACCTGCATAGAAAAGAAACCAAATATTCTATATTTGAAAACTACCTTGTAAAATCAGAAAAAGTAACCAAATATTTAATTTGGACTAATGGAGAAGGCAGCAGTTCCTATACACTTACTTTTTTTGAAATGCCTGATTACAAAAAAGCGTTTACTTGTAACAAAAATGCCGACCTGTTTCAACCCGAAAGTTCCGATGAGCCTTATTTAGTTTCTGAAAAACTGGGTTGTTGCGAATATGCAAATTATTACGAGTTATCTACATTTCCTGAAAATAAAGTTTTTTTATCCTACCACAGAAATAGGTTTGAGGTTCATGCTAGAGAATATGCTAATAGTATGTCTAAAGAAAAATACGTTATCTATTTTGGATATGATAAGTGCCAGCAATACCTTGACTCAACCGAAGCTATTTTGGGTGCTTTAAATTATTCTATTAATCAGAAATATAATGGATCGGTTGTATTTAAAAAAAAGAATCCGAAAGATAAAATATATTATAGCTCATCAAAAATTCAACTGATAGAAAATGGGGAAGTTATTGGAGAGTCTGCTAATAATTCGTGGAAAAATGTGATTACAATTTCTGACAATTTGAATTATCTCAAAAACTATTCAGAGATTAACAATCTCGGCGTTATGGTTACTTTCAATTGTTGGAAAGAGAATGAACGTTTTGAAAAAGAATATAAGATAGAGTTCGTTAATGGAACAATTAAGCAGAATGAAATTCTTGTAGAACTCTAAATCTGAAAAAATAAATAATACTGTTATACAGTCTTCATTAAAATTTTACTAAAGCGGATTTACTAATGTCTTGTCTCAAAAGTTTATCATTTATAGTTCATACTTCATAGTTTAAAAAACATGTTTCAATTAACCTCAGAATTTCAACCTACGGGCGACCAGCCGGAAGCAATCAACCAATTAGCAGAAGGTTTGGAGCGTGGCGACCATGCACAGGTGCTATTAGGCGTTACCGGTTCCGGCAAAACCTTTACAATGGCAAATGTAATTCAGCGGGTGCAGCGTCCCACTTTGATTTTGAGCCATAACAAAACTTTGGCAGCTCAATTGTATGGCGAGTTTAAACGGTTCTTTCCGAATAATGCGGTCGAATATTTTGTTTCGTATTACGACTATTATCAACCCGAAGCCTTTATTCCTTCCAGCAATACCTATATAGAAAAAGATTTATCTATTAATGATGAAATCGAGAAATTGCGTTTAAGTGCTTCGTCGGCATTGCTTTCTGCCCGCCGCGATGTAATTGTGGTATCTTCCGTTTCCTGTATTTATGGTATCGGAAATCCCGAAGATTTTTACAATTGCACTATTCAGATAAGCAAAGGACAGAAAATTATCCGCAAAGAATTTCTACATGCCCTTTCCAATGCTTTATATTCGAGAAACGAGATAGAATTCCGGCATGGATGCTTTAGGGTAAAAGGCGACACGGTGGATGTATTTCCTGCCTATGCCGATTTTTGTTTCCGCATTTTCTTTTGGGATGACGAGGTGGAAGCTTTGGAAACTTTTAATCCTATTACAGGTGAACGTTTGGATGTATTGGATGAGATAAGAATCTTTCCTGCCAACAACTTTGTAACATCGCAAGAACGGATGAAACAAGCCTTATGGCAGGTAGAAGACGATATGTTTAAGCAGGTAGAATATTTTAAAGAAATAGGAAAACATCTCGAAGCAAAACGCCTGCAAGACCGTGTGGCTTATGATTTGGAGATGATGCGCGAATTGGGTTATTGTTCCGGCATCGAAAACTATTCCCGTTATTTTGATGGACGTAAACAAGGCTCTCGTCCTTTCTGCTTAATTGATTATTTTCCCGATGATTTTTTGTTGATTATAGACGAAAGCCATGTTACCATTCCGCAGATAAGGGCGATGTATGGCGGCGACCGCTCCCGTAAAACTACTTTGGTAGAATATGGATTCCGCCTGCCATCCGCTATGGACAATCGCCCGTTGAAATATGAAGAATTTGAAACCTTGGTCAATCAGGTAATCTATGTAAGTGCCACTCCGGCAGAGTACGAACTGCAGGAAGCAGAAGGTGTAGTGGTGGAGCAATTGATCCGCCCCACAGGATTGCTCGATCCTATAATAGAAGTCCGCCCCGCACTTACACAAGTAGATGATTTACTCGATGAAATAAGCAAGGTAATTCCCAGAAATGAAAGGGTGTTAGTGACTACACTTACCAAACGTATGGCAGAAGAATTAGCCCGCTATATGCATAACCTCGATATCCGATGCCGTTATATCCATTCCGATGTGGAAACTTTGGAACGCATTGCGATTATGCAGGATTTAAGTTTAGGTGTATTCGATGTTTTGATAGGCGTAAACCTTTTGCGTGAAGGATTAGATTTACCCGAAGTATCCTTAGTAGCGGTGTTGGATGCCGATAAAGAAGGCTTTTTACGTTCCCAACGCTCGCTTACCCAAACCGCAGGACGTGCAGCCCGTAATGTAAATGGCAGGGTAATTATGTATGCCGATAAAATTACGCCGTCTATGCAGGGAACTATCGACGAAACCAACCGCCACAGGGAAAAGCAAATGCACTATAACGAATTGCACAACATTACCCCAACCCAGATAGTGAAGTCGATTAGCACGGCTTTTGGACAGCAAACGCAAGAAAAAGATAATATTAAGAACCTGAAAGCCTATTCCGAAGATATAATAAATACCCCGATAGCTGCCGATCCTGTACTTTCGTATATGAATAAAACACAATTGCAAAAAGCCTTGCAGGCTGTACGCAAGGAAATGGAAAAAGCCGTTAAAGAAATGGATTTTCTAGCCGCAGCCAAATACCGCGACGAAATGATAGATTTACAAAAACGGATTGACCTATTAACCGGAGGTTGATGTAAGAAAACTTTAGTTAGGTTTAGGCTTTGTCTAAGTCGGGATTTATACAAGCAAGTTTTACTTGTGAGTATAAAACAATATTGATGAAGTTTAAATGTATTGTTTCAAGTAAACTAGAAATTTATTAGAGCGTTTTCATCTACTAATTGAATAAAGAAATGAATAAGTATTTTTTTAAAATATTCATTGGATTGATAATTTTCTCAATAATGGTCTCCTGTCGCTTATCTTTCAATCAAAAAGAAAATGAGAAATATATGGAAAGTAGGGCGATTATTGATGAATTTGAAGCTGAGATTGATTGTGGTAAAATAAAGGGAGAAAGTTTAGGAATTATATTTTCAGATACGATAAGCCGAGATACGGTAAAGGGATATGCAGAGTTTGTGGTTACTTTCGACAATATTGATTCTTTAAACATAGAATCTGTTGAACTTCGCAGAATCTTTTTGAGAACTCCACAAAAAATAATAATAAGAAAAGAAGATAATAGATTTAAATATTACGATGATATATTACCTCAGTTATTTAAAAGCTACAAATGTTGGAAAAAAGAAGGAGAAACAAGAAAATTGTTTTTAAATGAACAATTGATATATATTTTATTTACAATTATACCAACTGCAAGATAATTTATTAATCAATATCCTGTTTGCTTAACACAGATTTCCTACTCCTCTCCCTTGAGGGGCTACTGTTTATACACAAGTTGAATAAAAGCCAAGTATAGAAAATATACCAGATTTCTCGACTACACTCACTCATTCTTTGTTCGTTTCGCTCGAAATGACGAACGTTATAGGAGGCTGGGAAGTTCTGGGGCGGCTTCGCGGCACCAGAACTTCCCATTATTTCTCGAATCGTATCCGTCATTCCGAACGCAGTGAGGAACCGAAGTGCAACGTAGCTCGACGAAGTCAATCTCCATATAATTTCAACTTGTGTATAAACGGTAGCTTGTTGGGAGAGGGGTTTTCTAAGTACAACCCAAGTTGAACGGGGTTAAAAAAATGTAAGCTCTCTCTATTTTTAGAATTCCAATACAATCCCCAGAGTCGGAAGTATAGTGCCGCTATCAGCATTAATTTCCTGCATCAGGTAACGTTGAGGATCGGCAGGGTCAGTCACGGCTTTACCCTGAGCATCGAGTACTGTGGTATAAATAGGCTGCTCAGGCGATTTGAAATTGTACACATTTTGTATATCTATATATATCCCCAACATCCATTTATTGAAATAATATACCTCGTCTATCCTCAAATCGAGTTGATGAAATGCACCTAGACGTTGGCGGTTAAAAAGGCTGTAGTCTAGGTACGGTTTATTTTGGACATCCCATGCAGCTTTCAGACTCGATTTGTCTTTGTCGTAAGGTGTATAAGGCGTACCTGCTCCCAACCGCCATTTAGCACCTAGTGTCCAGTTTTTTCGGAATTCTTTGCTCACGGTGAGCGATATCAAATGACGGTTGTCCCATACACTGGGTACGTAATTTCCTGTTTGCTGCAGGTGCCCGGTATATTCATTGTATTCCGACCAAAACAAAGTATAGGAAAGTAACAAGTTGATACCCGACAGGTTACTCATACGGAAAAGCACTTCCATGCCATAAGCCCGTCCTTCGCCAATCGACACTAAAGGTTCATCGCCAAATACACCAAAATCATTACCTCCTTTGGCTGCTAATACTACCGAATCGGCTAATGAAAACGGGTAATTACGATAATGCTTATAGAAACCTTCCATGGATAATTTAATGGCAGGCAAAGGCTGCCAGTTAAAACCTGCTACAAAATGATCAGCAGTTATATATTTCAAAGCCGCCTTATTTAACGGTTCGCCCTGATAACTCCCATACCCCATTGCAGTGTAGGGTGGTAATTGCTGGTAATGACCGACATTGAAATTTAGTGTCAGTTTAGAATTCAAAGCATAAGAAGCCGAAAAACGGGGCGAAAGATGCTCTAACGGATTTTGCATTTGGGGCGAATAAGAAGCGCCGTCGCTCCTGATACCGAACGAAAGCCCCAGCCGTTCATTCAAAAAGGTCTGGCTAAGTTGAGCAAAGAATCCGTAGCGGAAAAAATCGAGGTCGTTCTGATAATCAATAGCTCCGTTCTGTCCATTGTAATATAGGCGGCGGTAGGTACTGTTTTGATAACGGTCATATTCCGCACCCACACCCGCATTTAATGTAGCGTTGCTCCATAAGTTTTGCTCCCGCTCATAACGCAGTCTATTCTCAGCCTCAGTTGAAGAATAATCCAGTGTACGGGGCTGCGATTCGTCATTGTATGGATACTTCCACTCCTTATTTTCAAACATGTTGCGGCTCAGTACCACCAAGTCCGAGCCGTTGTCGGCATAGTGCCGATATACAGTGCCAACTGTATATGTCCACTGTTTGCTTGTCGGCAGGTAATTAAGCAGGTAGCTTTGTTTGTCGTCCGGATTTTTGATACCGGTATTCAGTTTATTATCATCATAAGCTCCAATTCCTATAAATGTGAGTTCGTTTTTAGAATTGATTTTTGTTTTTATTTTGAATTGAAAATCGTTGTAAGTTGGCAGAAAAGGTAATTTCAATGCACTGAACAACAATTGCAGGTAGCTGCGCCGCACCGATGCCATTAATGTAGTATTGCCGCTTAAAGGACCATTCACGGCAAAAGCAAGGTCGGATGCCCCAACAGTAGCTTTGAAATTCATCTTCTTGGTGTTTCCATCTATTTGCTTGAAATCGAGTACAGAACTTAGTGCATTGCCTTTGTTTGAAGGAAAAGCTCCTGAATAGAAATTCAGATTCCGGATAAAATCAGGATTAATGATACCTACCACACCCCCCGAAGCACCCTGTGTAGTAAAATGGTTGATATAGGGCAGTTCTACACCATCAAGGAAATAGCGGTTTTCATTAGACCCGCCACCACGCACAATTACATCGTTACGGTTCACTGATGTAAACGCAACCCCCGGTAGGGTTTGTATTACTTTAGAAATATCCCTGTTTGCCCCTGCCGATTTTTCAATTTCCAATTGCCCCAATCGCTGCATCGAAAGCGGGCTTTCAGTAGAACGGGCATTTACCACAACCTCACTCAAGGTAATGTTCGATTGGGTCAGTCCGATTTCTATATAATAGGGTTTGGCGCTATTTACCATAAATTCGTCTGAAATAAAATCTTTGTAACCAACCATAGTCACTTGCAATCGTACAAATCCCGGTTTTATACCTTCGATTCTGAAATGACCGAGTGAATCAGAAATATTTCCGTTGGAGGTATTCGTTACCCCTATTGAGGCAAATTCAATAGGTTTATTGTTGGTCTTATCATAAATCCTGCCTTCCACCACAGCCGTTTGTTGAGCTACAGAAGTAATACTACTTACAAATAATAAAATATAAATGAGATAATTTTTTATTACCATGTCACCTGTCTATAAAATTATATTTTGTATATAACCTTTTATTCATAAAATAGTTTATTTTTTTCACTTATGTTCCACGGGTGTTTCTTTTTTAAAGAGGATAAAAACTAACTCCTGCTTCGTTCCTAGCAGTTGCAACGACGCTCTTAAAATTAGCATTTCCTGCTGTGTTGGGCTTCCTCCTCCTCTCTCTTGTGGGGCTACTGTTTATACACAAGTTGAATAAAAGCCAAGTATAGAAAATATACCAGATTTCTCGGCTACACTCACTCATTCTTTGTTCGTTTCGCTCGAAATGACGAACGTTATAGGAGGCTGGGAAGTTCTGGGGCCGCGAAGGTGCCCCAGAACTTCCCCCTTATTTCTCGAATCGTATCCGTCATTCCGAAGGCCGTGAGGAACCGAAGTGTAGCGTAGCTCGACGAAGTCAATCTCCATATACTTTCAACTTGTGTATAAACGGTAGCTTGTTGGGAGAGGGGTTTTCTAGCTTTAACTTAGATACAACCCAAACCGAACAGGGGTAAACGAGTAATAAATAATCTTTTATATAAGCTTGAAAAGGCATGGCAGACTGTCACAACCTTGCGAAGACTTGCCTGACCCCTCGTGCGAACTTTCGCAACCCCGCGAAAGCTTGCCTGACTCCTCGGACGGACTTTCGCAATCCCGCGACGGCTTCCAAGAGCAAAAAATATCTTTACAACTGTAGAAATTTCTATAATTCGTTATATAATTTATCATGATTACCGGAGACTTCCTTATAGACTTGAGGTTCCTGCCTCAGCCGTTGTATTGGACATCCTGCACCTCTCCCTTGTGGGGAGAGGTTGGGAGAGGGGTGATTTGGGTGTAACCTTAGCCAAACAGCAATAATTCGTATTATTTACATTCCTTAATTGTAATTTTTAATTCAGAATTTGAGATATTAAAAACTTTATAAAAGCATTATTGTTTTAAATGTAAAAACAAGTAATATAAAATTAACCCTTAGATTACTATATTCTTTGAGGGATATTCACTCTCTTAGTTTTGATATTATATTTTATAATTTGAAAGATCATCTTTATGAAAACAAATGTATTAATAGTGCTTGCTTTTGTAGTTATCCTTGCTTCTTGTAAAGAAAAAAGAAAATCACCATTAATACCGGAGGTAAATGTGGTAGAAGTTACCCAAAAAGATGTACCTGTGTATGCAGAATATGTTGGGGAAACTTTTGGTAAATCAGATGTTGAAATAAAACCAAGAGTGGAAGGCTGGGTTCAGGCTATTCATTTTAAAGAAGGAGCAGCCGTAACCGAAGGGCAATTATTGTATGTTATACAAGATGATGAGCTGAGAGACAGGGAGCAGGCTGCCGCAGCACAACTGTCTCAGGCAAATATTATGTTGGTTAAAGTAAAAGCCGATTTAGATCGCGTAAAACCCCTTGCTCAAATGAATGCGCTGAGTAAACGGGATTTGGATGCAGCACAAGCATCTTATGATGCGCAACGACAAGCCGTCACAGCAGCTCAGGCTGCACTGAATAATGCCAGAACACAATTAAATTACTCCAAAATTACAGCTCCCATTTCAGGAATCATCGGTATTTCAAAAGTACAGGTGGGCGATTATGTAAACAAGTTGGGACAGCAATCCATCAATACCATATCGGCTGTAGGCGAAATGCGGATTCGTTTCACTATTACAGAGAATGATTATCTGATGTTTCGGGAGAAAATGAGCAAGGATAGTTTGAAAGATTTGAGTGTTGACCTGATATTGGGCGATGGAACCCTTTTTGATGAAAAAGGACGCTTCGACCTTGTTAATAGAGAAATAGATCCGACCACAGGTTCCTTATTGGTACAAGCTGTTGTAGAAAATAAATCACGATTGCTTCGCCCCGGACAATACATTAAAGTAAGGTTTCAGTCAGATAAAATACAAAATGCCATATTAGTGCCGCAACAAGCCGTTAACCAAATGCAAAGTATGTATTTGACCTATGTAGTAAATGATAGCAATAAAATCAATCCCCGTCCGGTAAAAACAGGTATTCGCATCGGAAGCGACTGGGTTATTACAGAGGGTCTTAAGCCCGGAGAAAAGGTTGCATTGGTTGGTAATGCGATTATTAAACCCGGCATGGAAGTCAAACCTGTTGTTGGCGGACATTTGAATGATTCGGTTTCAAGCAAACGATAAATTTTTCAATCCATGAGTGAATTTTTTATACGCCGTCCGATATTTGCCATAGTATTATCAATATTAATGGTAATCATGGGTTTACTCGTATTGCGAGGAATTCCTATTTCACAATATCCCGAAATTACCCCTCCTATGGTGCAGATTAACGGAACCTATAATGGTGCAAATTCTGTTGACATGGAGCAGACGGTTGCTACACCCATTGAACAACAAGTAAATGGAGTAGAAAATATGCTGTACATGCGTTCTGTCAATGCCAATGATGGTACCATGCGGTTAGAAGTCTCCTTTGAAGTAGGTACCAATCTGGATAATGCCAACATGCTTACACAAAACCGGGTGGCATTAGCCAATCCGTTTCTCCCTCCGGAAGTAACAGCATTAGGGGTGTCTGTGAAAAAATCATTGACATTTCCCCTGTTAATGGTAGCCTTATCATCACCCAATAATACATACGATTCAAAATTTATCAATAACTACGTTTTTATCAATGTGGTAGATGAACTCAAGCGAATCAAAGGGGTAGGGGATATCAATGTATTGGGAGGTTCCGAATACGCTATGCGTATCTGGGTTCATCCCGATAAGCTTTCCCGCTATAATCTTACAGTACAAGATGTAATTAATAAATTAAAAGAGCAAAACTTAATTAAACCGGGAGGTAGTTTTGGGGGGGAACCTTCAACTCCGGGTACACAAAATACATATACCGCTCAATTACAATCACGTTTGATTACCGAACAAGAATTTGGTAACATTATTTTGAAAGAAAACGGCGATGGAGCAATTGTACGCATGAGCGATGTAGGAAGGGTGGAATTAGGTTTAGAAAAATACAATATGATGAGCCGCATTAATGGAGCAAATGCCGCGACCATTGCAGTATATCAAATTCCGGGTTCAAATGCCCTTGCCGTTGCAGATGCCGTAAAGGCAAAAATGGATGAATTGAAAGAACGCTTTCCTAATGATTTGGAAATGCACTATTCTTTAGATACAACACTTTCGGTAACCGAAGGTATTAACGAAATTATGCATACCCTTTTCGAAGCTGTCTTATTGGTAATTCTGGTTGTATTTCTTTTCTTACAAAACTGGCGGGCTACATTGATTCCATTACTTACCGTTCCTGTTTCATTGATCGGAACTTTCATCGTATTCCCATTGCTTGGGTTTTCGGTCAATACTTTATCCTTATTAGGTCTTGTGTTGGCAATCGGTTTGGTGGTCGATGATGCCATTGTCGTCGTAGAAGCCGTTATGCATAATATAGAAAAAGGCATGCAGCCCAAAGAGGCGACCAGCAAAGCCATGAAAGAAGTAGGAGGTCCCGTTATGGCGATTGCCATCATATTGGCAGCCGTGTTTATCCCCGTTGCTTTAACAGGAGGTATTACCGGAAGGCTTTATCAACAATTTGCCATAACGATTGCTATTTCCGTATTGTTTTCCGCTTTCAACGCACTAACATTGAGTCCAGCCCTAGCCGCCTTGCTTTTAAAACCGGCAAAAGAAAATAAAGGCTTATTGGCAAGATTTTTCGGTGGATTTAATCGTGTTTTCGATAAATTTACGAACAAGTATGTAAAAACGGCCGGCTTCTTTGCCCGGAAACTAGTAGTTACTTTAGTCGTCCTGCTCATTATTTGCGTAACAGCCGGATTGCTGGGTAAATCGCTTTCCAGCGGATTCGTCCCCGAAGAAGATCAAGGATTTTTCTTAGTAAGCGTATTGTTGCCCGATGCAGCATCGTTAAATCGTACAGATGAGGTCACAAAAAAAACAGAAAAATTGCTTAAGAACATCCCGGAAATAGAATTGGTTACTACAATTAACGGATATAATCTATTGAATAATACGGCAGGACCCAACACAGCCACTTTATTTATTGCTTTAAAAGAATGGAGTCATCGCTCAAAAACAGCCTTAGACATCGTAAATGAAGTAAATGCGCTTACGATGAAAAATATAAGCGAAGCTACGGTACTTGCCGTCGGACCGCCGCCTATTATCGGATTAGGAAATGGTGCCGGATTTACGCTGATGCTGCAAGACAAGCAGGGTAATTCACCACAATACCTTTCCGAACAGGCTGCACGCTTCATCAATGCGGCAAGCAAACGCCCCGAAATAGGCAAGATATATACATTGTATCGTTCCAATGTTCCGCAAAAAAGTATTCAGGTAGATAAAGATAAAGTGGATAAACTCGGCTTGGAGTTAAACGATGTAAACAATACTATTTCAACTATGCTGGGAGGTTCGTTTATCAATAACTTTAATCAGTTCGGAAGGCAATATAAAACATATGTAATGGCTGACGAATCTTTCCGGATGACACCTGATGCTCTTCAACAGTTCTATGTTCGTAACGCACAAAATGAAATGGTTCCGATAGGAACAGTAACCCAAATAACCGATACTACAGGACCTCAATATACCAATCACTTCAACATTTACCGAGCTGCAGAAATTGGAGGTGTTCCTGCAGCGGGCTTTAGTTCCGCACAGGCACTTAATGCCCTTGAAGAAGTCGCAAAAGAAGTGTTGCCGGCGAGTATGGGTTATCAATGGAGCAATATTTCTTATCAGGAAAAAGCTGCCGAAGGTACCGGAGGCAGAGCTTTCATAATGGCATTAGTCTTTGTGTTCCTGATATTAGCCGCACAATACGAAAGTTGGAAACTGCCTTTCAGCGTTCTGCTTGGAACCCCTTGGGCAATTATGGGTGCATTTTTGGGATTATCAGTAGCCGGTATTTTCTCGCTAAGCTATGTGAATAATATCTTTGCACAAATCGGATTGGTGATGCTTATCGGTCTGAATGCCAAAAATGCGATCCTGATTGTGGAATTTGCCAAAATGAAAATGGAAGCAGGCGAAACCACTTTCAACGCAGCTATAGAAGGTGCAAAATTACGTTTTCGTCCCATTTTGATGACATCTATGGCATTTATTTTGGGAGTAATTCCTTTGCTTACCGCTTCCGGAGCAGGTGCAGAAGGGCGTAAAGTAATGGGAATGGCTGTATTTAGCGGAATGGTGGTAGCAACTATCATCGGTATTCTGTTAATTCCTTCTTTCTTTGTTATGATTGAAGGTAAGAAAAAGAAAAAACTGGAAAAAACAGCCCATGATGCTGAAACAGAAACAGATTCTACAAAATAACATGCATAATATAATTATCAGATGAAAATTAAACATTTATATTATCTGTTGGCGGTTGCAATTCTTTTTGCCGGATGTATGGTAGGAGATAAATATGTTGCACCTAAAGCCCCCGAAAATGTTTCATATAGAGACTCTGCGGGGACAGATACAACTGCTTTAATGCAATGGTCTCAACTGTACAAGGATCCTGTCTTACAATCCATTATACGAACAACTCTCGAAAACAATAACGATTTGCTTTCCGCCGCTTCAAGAATAGAAGAAGCCCGTTTACAAAGTGTTGTAATAAAAGCAAGTATGTATCCGCAATTGGGCTATTCTGCACAAGTAGGAGGCGGTACAGCCGGAGCAGAAGCGCTAAAAGTGGGAGGAGGAATACAAGATGGTTTATTGAATGCCTTCGGCGTATTAAGTTGGGAGTTGGATATTTGGGGGAAACTTCGGCATAGTAAAAAAGCTGCAGTAGCTCAGTTTTTGGCAAGTGTACAAAATAGAAATGCGTTGCAGGTTAGTTTGATTGCGCAAGTTACCTCAAATTACTTTTTATTACTCGATTTAGATAATCGTTTGGCGATTGCTAAACAAACATTTGCCGGCAGAAAAGAAAATACGCAGATTATTTCAGATAGATTTGATAAAGGATATATTCCCGAATTAGACAAGTTGCAAGCCATCCAGCAAGAAGCTATTGTTGCTGCGACTATTCCGGCACTAGAACGGCAAATCGTTCAAACCGAGAATACCATCAGATTATTGATGGGAGAAGGACCCGGCACTGTGGCTAGGGGAAATTCTATTTTCGGTCAGGCATTGTCTCCCGATATACCCGTAGGGCTTCCTTCCCAGTTGTTGCAAAGAAGACCCGATATTATGGTCGCCGAAAAATTGCTACAGGCACAATCCGAACAAATAGGTATTGCCCAGGCTAACCGTTTTCCTTCCATAAGCCTTACCGGATTGCTGGGTTTTGCCAGTCCTCAACTAAGCACGTTTATTTCAAATAAAGGTTTTGTAGCAAACGGCTTTGCTGATATTGCCGGTCCGCTCTTTACATTTGGTCAGCGGAAAAACCTAATGAAAGTAGAGCGTCAGCGATACGAGCAAGCTTATATGCAATATCAAAAAACGGTGCTGGCAGCCTTAGGCGATGTAGATAACTCTCTGTCTCTTTACAAAACATACACAGAAGAATTTGAACAACGAAAAATACAAGCCGCAGCCGCGGAGAAAGCCTTAGTGCTTTCGCGAACCAGATATGACTACGGTTATACTTCGTATACCGAAGTCATATTAATGGAAAACAATCTTTTTGATGCACAGCTTCAACAATCAGAAGCTTTGCAAGGGAAGTTGAATGCCATTGTGCAATTGTATAAATCCTTAGGTGGAGGATGGTAAATAAGGCACAAAACAATGTAAGTATTAGATAATTAATAGCAATAGTGCTTAGCTTTTTCAGCAGGTTTGTTTAGAACTTCCAC
>JAVBQU010000072.1:0-5491 GCA_031548675.1 Bacteroidales bacterium | reverse complement strand
TAAACAAAACGAAAAAAGGATGTCTAATTTAGACATCCTTTTTTCGTTTTATCACTACAATCTTTTTTGTTTTATGAAACGCTAATTAGGGTCTTTTCAAGAATTCAACCCGACGGTTAATCAAGCGGTTTTCTTCGTTTTTATTCGGTACAACATGGTCAGTTTCACCTTTAGAAGTTACTTTGAGGCGTTTTGCATCAATGCCGTGTCCTATCATATAATCGCGAACCTCTATTGCTCTGCGAAGACCTAATTTCATATTCATATCATCAGCACCCAAATCGCAGGTATGACCTTCAAGGGTAATATTTACATTCGGGAATTTTTTCAAGATAGCAATCTTTTCATCAAGCTCGCCTTGTTGCTTTCCATTCATTACCGAATGAGAATTTCCATAATGATCGATAGGCGTTAACAAGAAATCTAATTCCTCTTTCGACGGCTGGTTGCCGTTGCCTGTGCTGTTAACCTGTACAACCGTTTTATCACCTGTTGTTTGTCCTGCTATGCGGTTAGATGCAATTCCTTGTTCCTTAAAATAGTTTACAACTACAGCTTCGCGTTGGGTGGCAACCGCAGGGCTTACATCCTGAGTATTTTGGTTATTGATTTTCAGAACTAAATCAGGATATTTTTTCAATAATTCAACTTTACGCTTCATATCAGCGATTTGCTCCGGCGTTAATTGTGTTGCTGTTGTTCCGTAAAATATAACCGGCTGGCTCAATTGTGCAATATCTTTTTGATATTGGGCATTGCCAAGCATAGATTGATTAGGATTCGTTACCGGCATAAGAATAGTAGACATGCCTGTTGTTCCGGTACTTCCCGGTTTATCAGTACGTATAATCGGGAACTCAACTCTACGGTTACGTTTGCGGTTTTCTTCGTTACTATTCGGTACAACATGGTCGGTTTCGCCTTTAGATAATGGTTGTAAACGGGCTTTATCAATACCATGGTTAACCATATAGTTATATACTTTATCAGCACGTTGAAGACCAATTCTCATGTTAAGTGAATCAGAACCTAAATCGCAGGTATGACCTTCTAAACGAACATTTATGTTCGGATATTTCTTCAAAATCGCAATCTTATCATCCAGTTCACCACGTTGGCGTGCATCTAAATTCGATACAGAATTACCATAATGATCGATCGGAGTTAATAGTATATCCATTTCAGATTGATTTGGCAACTTACCTACTACAGGTTCTGTTACCTGTACAATAGTTTGATCATCAGGTTTCGGATTACGGTTCCGCATCATATAAGCTTTAACCGAATCTACACGTTGCTGCCTTATATTTTCAGGAACATTATCAGAACTCATTTCATTGAAATCAATTTCCCATTCAGGATGCTTATTCCATGCGGCAATTTTCTTATCCAAAGCATCTTTATGAGCCTGAGTAAGCGTTACATTTTCTTTTCCATCAAATACTACAGGTTTGTTCAATTCCAGTAAATCTGCTTTGTATTGCGGATCGGATAATTTGCTTACATCTCCGCCTCCGATTACCGGAACAGAAACATTGGTATAAGCAAGTGCCGGTTGAGTAGATGTAGTATCAGGCGTTATGCGGTGTCTTCTCAAATAAACCTCTACAGTATCCATTCTCCTCTGTCTGATGTCCATAGGAACATTAGGAGTACTTAATTCAGAAAGGTTAAAGTCTAACTTCGGATAGCGGTTCAAAATAGCAACTTTCTTATCCAAGAAATCTTTTTGTTCTTGAGTTAACTCTGTAGCAGAAGCTCCATAAAAAGGAGTTGGTTTAGCAAACTCTTCCAAATCTTTCAAATAAGCCATATCAGCCAATTTGCTAGAATCAACATTCAAAGCATGAGCATATACATTGGTTTGTGTAGTGTCAATACCTTGTTTAGTTATATCATCTTTCTTAGGATTGATTAAATGAAATCTTAAACCTAATTTTAGCTGTAAAGCTATAGTATTAGCATCGCCTGCCGCTCTCGAAGTAAGCATACTTTGGTATGCATCCTGTCCCGAATTATCAATAAAAATAATATCCTTATCAGGTGTTGTTGTATTTATGGTAGTAAGACCATAATCAGCATATACGCCTGCATAAAAATCAGTACGGGGAGATATAGTATATAAAAATCCTAGTTCAGCAGTAGCAGCAATACCGGTTTTTAAAGATAAATCGCCCGACGGACCATTGTCTTTTTCATCAAATCCGTGCTGAGGAAGATTGTAAAGAGTAGTATGCCATTGCTCGTAATACCCTTGTACTTCTTCATTTCCATCAACTTTATAACTTGCAGTTATAGGAATTTGTAATTTAGCTCCCAAGCCTGCATACATCCCAAATTGTTGAGTAGGTCCAAATTTATGTTGAAATTGAGCTAATAAAGGAATTTCAAAAAATACAGCTTTTTGTTTTTCATCCCAGCGGTTTAGATAAATATCCTTGCGGTAAATATAATTTTCGTCATCCACTTGGTTTTGAAATGAAAAGAGGCGTTGATCGAAAGTGCCTTTAGTAGAATAGGTTGCAAGTTGCAAGCCGGTTCCGATTCCCCAATGACGGGAGAAATAATAGCTAAAGTTAAATCCTCCGTTAAAGCCGACTCCTATTTTTTCGCTTCCATCTTTTACTGTATACTGAAAGCCCGCTAATCCAGAACCGATTCCAAAGCCCCAATAGGCTCCGGGTTCTTGTGCAAAAGCAAATATATTAATTAGGAATGCTATTACTAGTGTTATTATTTTTCGCATAAATTTGATACCTCTTGAATTCTTACCGTAAAAATATAATTCTACTGTTTTTTTATTGAGAGAGACATCTGGATTCAGATGTCTCTCATCATTAATTCTTTAATTAATAATTTTGAATAAGGATTTTTTCTGTGATTTTCTCGCCACTTTCCCTATAAATTATCAACATATAAGTTCCTGATGCCGCATTTGCAGAAATATGACCTTCATTACCTGTAAATTGGTATTTTCCGTATTGTTGTCCTAATACATTATACATTTCTACTTTTGTAACTTCGGTTGGATCTACATAGCCGTCTATTTTGATTGTAATATCGCCTGATTTTATAACAGGGTTCGGATAAACATATACCTTAGATACTGATTTTTGGATGCAGATAACAGTGTCGCAAGTCATAAATTTAGTTCCATCAACGCGGGTTATTTCTGCATGGAAAGTACCACACAAACCGCCTTTTTGTTCAATAAATTGCTTGGTTTCGCCCGGTAATCTGATTCCGTTTTTATACCATTGGTAAGCAATGTATTTGTTTTCGTGATTGTTTATGATTAATACATCGTCCCATTTTACAACCATCAAATTATTTCTAAGAACTGTAACATATACACTGGAACTATCTCCTTGTGTGTTACATTCATTAGTTACTTTTACAGTATATACACCCTCTTGATTTCCTTCAATAGAAGCTATGTCATAAGTTGATGATGTAGCACCGCTGATAGGTTGTCCGTTTAAATACCATTGATAAGTAAGGCTGTCGCCGGTTGCGTTAGCTTCCAAATGCAAAGGCTCTCTTTCGCATAATGGAGCAGGTTGTACAAGGTTAGCAACATCTGCAGGTTTATTGACTTTTACTAATACATCTTTGCTGATAGAACACCCTGTTAATGTATCTGTAGCAATACATGAAAGCGTATCCGAACCATAAGCAATACCGGTTATAATACCAGACGATGTGACTTGGGCATTGCCGGCTGAAGTTTTATTTACCCAAAGATAATTACAATTGTTTTCCATATTAGTTATACTCATGGCTAAAGTTGCACCTATACAAAGACTGGGAGCCGAAGGGGTAAAGTTGGGTGCACTAGGCGGAGCATTAACATACACAACAACAGAGTCGAAAGCACTTGAACAAGAGCTTAAAGTATTGGTCGCTTGTACATAATAAGTGGTTGTAACCATAGGACTTACTCTTGTGTCAATAATCTCGTTGCTAGGGGATTTAACTGCAGAGTCTTTATAAAATGTTACAGTAGAATTAGCAGAAAGGTTATAAATAAGAGTTCTCAGGTCTACAATTGAATTTTGACAAATCATTGTATCCTTTTTGCTAAAGGTCGGAGAAGGGTTAATGGTAACAGAAATAACATCCCCGTCATTTGCTACTGCATTGTTACATGTGAATAAAGAAAACATTAACAATGTAATGGTGCTTAAAAAGATAGTTTTACCAGTTTTTTTCATAGTATGAATAATAAGCATAGCGTTCAATAGACATTGTTTAAATAGTATCAGTTAAAATTCGAATCAAATATAACATTTTTTGTCAAATGCAATCATATGAACAATCTTTGTACATCTTGATTCAAGAAACTTTTGATTCTATAGTCTTACATAAGAACAAACTAAAAAATAATTCGTTCAAATTTATTGTATAAATCAATGTTTGTATTGCCTATTTATTAATTTGCAAAAGTACACAATGTACTACACTTGAACTATTTAATTTTCCTGCGAGAAGGCTTAATAATTCTAAAAATGATATTCTCTGTAAAATTTGATTTTTTCTTTATCTGATAAAAATGAAAACTAATCAGTCTTAAAATGATATTTGATGATTTGATATTTCTTTTTAAGAAATAATAATTTGATATATAAAACAAATTATCATTAAACGATGTCTTTAGGTGTAATTTATTTTTATTATACATATTGACATGCATTGTTCATTGAAATATTTTCTTTGTTCAGAAATTTAACTAATATTAATTTCAAAATGAAATACTCATTATTCAATAATTTTATTTTTGAAAATCATAAAAATAGTACTATCGTTAGGCTTTCATAGCTTTTGAATCTATTATTATCCTTTATAATGAGGCTATTATTCATTATAATAACAAGTAATTTCTTTGTTGAATATATAATAAAAATGGGAAAAATTAATTAAAAAAAATATTTTTAGTTATCATACAGCTTTGATGTGCCTTTATAGCATAGATAGAATTTTGTACTTTTGCATCTTTTTATCCGCAATATGTGAGTATAAAATGCATGTATAACTCATATAATTATCAGTATTTTACTAGAAGTAGTATGGTGAAATTTTATAACCTTTCCGGTTTTCCGGCTTAGATTATTTAAAACCTCAGATTAAGAAATAGAAATTTAAACACATGAAAAATCATTTAACAGAAGAACTAATCAATGCCATTCGAAATGTTCTTCCTGCTAAAAATAGTTTGGTAGAATCATTAATGGAGCTTTTGAGCATTGGAAAAGAGGCAGCTTATCGCAGAATAAGAAGTGAAGTTCCGTTTACCATAGATGAAATTGCCAAAATCTCTGACAAGTATCATATATCGATAGATAAAATTCTAAGTATTGATAACTTAGATCAAGCTATATTTAACATCAACACTTATACTTCCGATTTCTATGCTGCCTACTTTAATCAGATTCAGCGGGATATTTTCTTTCTGAACAGGGTAAGCAAGTCTAAGCATAATACAGTAGCGATG
>JAVBQU010000245.1:0-10971 GCA_031548675.1 Bacteroidales bacterium | reverse complement strand
CCTTTTAGGCAGAAGTAGTTGAGATGTCTTATACCACAAACTATGCTTCGCTTGCATGTGGTTAAGAAAGTTAAGCCCTTCGGGCTTGCAGCTGCCAACGTACTTACAAGCGAAATACTATGCAAATAAATACGGTAACCATAGCAAAAACTATAATTAGGTAAAAAATGTTGTTTGACTTGAAAAGTCATATCTTCATAACCACAGGTCATAGACCTATGGAAGAAAGCATAAGAATATCAACCTCTGCTCGTAAGGCAGAACAAAAAACATACATAAGATGAGTTATACAAGGTTACTATACCACATTGTCTTTTGTACGAAATACAGAAAAAATACAATTCCAGAAACACATGAAAAGGAATTGTATGCTTACATTATGGGAATTGTCGAAAATAAGAAGTCTAAACTATACCGTATTGGAGGCACTGAAAACCATATCCATTTGCTGGTTGATATGCACCCTACTTTTGCTTTGTCCGATTTTATGAAAGAGTTAAAAGAGTATTCGAGCAAGTGGCTTTCAAAGAATCCGAATTTTCCCGATTTTGAAGGCTGGGCGGTAAGCTTTGCTGGATTTACTTATAATTTGAATGATAAGCAAACGATTATTAACTATATCAAAAATCAAAAGAAACATCATAAAACCGTTGGCTTTGAAAAAGAATACCGGCAGTTTTTAACTGACAACGGAATGGAGATTGATGAACAGTATTTTTTGAAAGGGTGAGCAGTTCTGCCTTTTAGGCAGAAGTAGTTGAGATGTCTTATACCACAAACTATGCTTCGCTTGCATGTGGTTAAGAAAGTTAAGCCCTTCGGGCTTGCAGCTGCCAACATACTTACAAGCGAAATACTATGCAAATAAATACGCTAACCATAGCAAAAACTATAATTAGGTAAAAAATGTTGTTTGACTTGAAAAGTCATATCTTCATAACCACAGGTCATAGACCTGTGGAAAAAGCATAAAAGTATCAATATCTACCTGAACCGAAACCCTGAAAGTGTAAGTTAAAGTCTATGTCCTGTGGAAGAAAGTATAAGAATATCAACCTCTGCCTGTAAGGCGGAACAAAAATAAAACTACTCATATATGACACGAAGTAGATTAGAAGCATTTAGCGATGGAGTAATTGCGATTATTATCACGATTATGGTATTGGAAATTAAAGCACCGCATGGCGATAACTTTGCTGCCCTGAAAGCCGTACTTCCTCATTTTATAAGCTATGTGTTAAGTTTTATATATGTGGGTATTTATTGGAATAACCATCATCATATGCTGCATGCGGTCGAAAAAATTAATGGTAAAATACTGTGGGCTAACTTACATCTTTTATTTTGGCTGTCGCTAATTCCGTTTACCACAGCTTGGATGGGCGAAAATCATTTTACATCCGCTCCGATGGCTGCATACGGAGTTATTCTTTTTATGTCAGCCATTGCGTATAATATATTGCAAACTCAAATTGTTTCGAAAAGCGGAACAGATTCTGCATTCTCGAAACAAATAGGAAAGGATGCTAAGGGAAAAATATCTATTATTGCTTATGCTTTAGGTATCGGTATTTCGTTTGCTAGCGAATGGGCTGCGGCAGGACTGTATATTTTAGTCGCCATTATGTGGTTAATACCCGATAAGCGTGTTGAACGAGCAATAGACGATTGAATTCACAATACACCCGACATCACAAATATAAGTACAAAATGAATATAAATAATCTGGAAATCCGAGAAATTAAACTTGAGGAACTAGAGAGGCTTGAAGACATGTTGTATGAAGCGATTTATCAACCTGACGAGAAAAATCTTATACCAAAAGAGGTTATAACGCTGCCGGAGATTCGAGTGTATATTGACAATTTTGGAAAAAGTAAGGACGATTACTGCTTGGTTGCTGATTTGAACGGAGAAATTGTCGGGGCGGTGTGGACACGAATATTGTCGGGAAATATAAAAGGTTTCGGATATATTGATAATGATACGCCCGAGTTTGCTGTTTCGTTGTACAAAGAATACCGTAATCAAGGAATTGGAACTAGGTTAATGACAGCCATGATAGACCATTTGAGAAAAAGTGCTTATAAGCAAACTTCGCTGAATGTGAAGAAAGACAATTACGCTGTTAGATTATACAAAAACTTAGGTTTTGAGATTATAGAGGAAGATAATGATGATTATCTAATGTTGCTCAAATTAACTTGATGCAGACTGACAACAAAAAACATGTTGCTGAATTTGCAAAAACACTCAATGCCATGTTGAAAAGAATAGTTACACATTGAAGAATGTACACGAATGAAGAAATATAAATCAATAGCTGCAATTGGATTGGTTGCCGATAAAACAAGTTCTCTTTTAGCAGTTTGGATTCCAAGTATTATCTTTAGAAAAAGATTAATTAACGCAAATAGCTAACTTACAGTTTATACAAAGAAAAGAAATATTCTTTCTGACTTGAAAAGTCAGATTTTCATAACCACAGGTCGTTGACCTGTGGAAAAAGACAACTAGAACCCTGCCTGCAAAGCAGGGAAAAATATAAGTTGCCTAAAGGACATAAAATCAAAGAAAAGAGATAAAGTATATAACTAAAAATTAATGGATAATGATTTCAAAAGTCAGATTTTCATAACCAACAGGTCGTTGACCTGTGGAAAAAGACAACTACAACCCTGCCTGCAAAGCAGGGAAAAATATAAACTGCCTTAACGGCACAAAAACAAAATACTATGAACGTTCACTTTATAGCCATTGGCGGAAGTGCCATGCACAATTTAGCTATAGCTTTGCATAAAAAAGGCTACCATGTAAGCGGTTCCGACGATGAGATTTTCGAACCTTCCAAAAGCCGTTTGCAGAAATACGGTCTACTTCCGTCGTCCATCGGGTGGAATGCAGACAGAATTACCCGTCAATTGGATGCCGTAATTTTGGGTATGCATGCCCGAAAAGATAATCCCGAATTGCTGAAAGCACAAGAATTAGGATTGAAAATATTTTCATATCCCGAATATATATATGAACAGTCGAAAGACAAATGCCGTGTGGTAATTGGCGGAAGCCACGGCAAAACCAGCATTACTTCGATGATTATCCATGTGCTGAACCACTGCGGAAGAGACTGTGATTATATGGTAGGAGCCCAGCTGGAAGGCTTTGAAGTGATGGTAAAACTGTCGGAAGAAGCTCCGGTAATGATTATCGAAGGAGATGAATATTTGACATCACCCATAGATTCCCGTCCTAAATTTCATGTGTATATGCCAGATATAGCCCTCATAAGCGGTATAGCTTGGGATCATATCAATGTATTTAAAACCTTTGAAATCTATAAAGAACAATTTTCGATATTTACCGATTTAGTGAGTCCAAACGGAGCGTTGATTTATTGCGAAGCAGATAAAAATGTGAAAGAAGTATGCGAAAAAGCCAAATCCGGTATTCGGAAATTTCCCTATGCTCTGCCCGAATATATGGTAGAAAATGGCATTACTTATATTATTCATAATCACGAAAAAATAGCTTTGCAGGTTTTCGGGCAGCACAATTTGATGAATATCAACGGAGCCCGTTTGGTCTGCAATCAATTAGGAATAGACGATACAATATTTTATCATGCCATAGCCTCGTTTAAAGGAGCTTCCAACCGTTTAGAAAAAATAAGAGAAACCGATGGTTTTACCGCCTACAAAGATTTTGCCCATTCCCCATCCAAGCTCAAAGCCACTACTTCCGCTGTGAAAGAACAATTCCCAAACCGGAAATTGATTGCCTGCATGGAATTGCATACTTTCAGCAGTTTGACCGCCGATTTCTTACTGCAATACGAAAATGCGATGCAGGATGCCGATACAGCCATTGTATATTTTAACCCGCATACCCTAGAGCATAAAAAACTTACACCCATAAGCATTGAACAAGTAAAAACAGCTTTTGGGCGGGAAGATTTAATCGTATTTACCGAATCAGAAAAACTACAGCAGTATCTCATGCAAATGGAGTGGAAAAACAAAAACCTGCTTTTGATGAGTTCGGGCAATTTTGATGGTATTAAAGTGAAAGAATTTGTTGAGAAACTATAATTTCTTTAGTAAACAAGGTACGAGTAGACAGGTCTACTAAGATGCCAGTATTCATTTGGGTCTCGTGAGATGGCATCCGGCTCTCGTGAGATGACATTTGGGTCTCGTGAGATGACATTTCGGTCTCGTGAGATGGCATCCGGCTCTCGTGAGATGGCATCCGGCTCTCGTGAGATGGCATCTGGGTCTCGTGAGATGGCATTTGGGTCTCGTGAGATGGCATTTGGGTCTCATGAGATGGCATTTGGGTCTCATGAGATGACATTTGGGTCTCATGAGATGACATTTGGGCTTCGTGAGATGGCATTTGGGTCTCGTGAGATGGCATTTCGGCTTCATGAGATGATATTTCGACCTCATAAAATGGTATTTCAGTCTGATGAGATGTTCGGCACTATCTTCAGTGTGGCAAGAAAACGATGTAAGTATGTATTAATTGTTATAAATTTGTTTCTCAAAATTAAAGAGCCATGAAAACATTGTTTTTTCCCATCTGTTTTATAATCTCTTTGTTCGCTTCCGCACAAAAAGCCGATTTGCGGATAGCCGAATTATTACAAACCCATAATCATTTCCAGCTGCAAAAAGAATTACCTCAATTAGAGAAAACAGCAAATCCCCAGCTGTCGCTTTTTGCCAAAGCATTTGTGCAGCATTATTTTAACCAGCCGGCACAATCTAATCAAAGCTTCAAAACTTTATTAGACATGAAATCGCCCTTGGTAGAAGGAGATAATTTTCTAGCTGCAATTTTATTTATGGCTGATAATTATGCCCGTATGTTCCAATATGCAGAAGCAGCAGCGGCTTACGAACAGCTTGTTGATAGCTATAAAGCAAGCGGAAATGATGCAGATATTGCATCTTACCAAATACAAAACAGGTTTTATAACAGCCTGAAAGAAATTCCTCCGCAAGAAATATATATTCCGGAAAAGATTACTAAAATCCCTGTTACTTTTGATAGCTTACCCACAATACCAATTACATTAAACGGGCAAGCCGGAAACTTTATATTAGATGCAGGAGCGAACTTCAGCATGATTCCCCAGAGTGCCATGGAAAAATATGGCATTACGGTATTAACAGATTCTATTTGGATGGCAGGCGGAACCGGATCTGGGGCATATACAAAATTTGGAGTAGCCAAAGAACTCAAAATTGGAAGTATAGTTGTCAAGAATGTCATTTTTGCTATAGCCCCCGATGATATTTTGCCAGAGGCATGTAATTTTGAAATCAAAGGAATTCTCGGAATTTCCATTTTAAATGCTTTGCCCGAAATCCATATTTATAAGAAAGGTATTTTGGAAATAGTAAAAGAACCCCAAAAACGAAACCTAGCTCCCAATCTGCTCCTTTCATTTAACTCTCTTTTTTCCCAAGCTTTTACCTCTCAAGATACCTTGTTTATGCATTTCGATACAGGAGCCAAAGCAAGTTCTCTTGTCGGTAAATACTACGAAGAGCATAAACAAGAAATAGAACAACAGGGGACTAAAGGTACAATAAGGCAATGTAGTTACGGAGGGTTTAGGGAAGACGAAATCTATACACTTAGCAATTTTGCATTGAACATTGCCGGCAGTAAAATAAAATTAGATACCATTCCCGCTATACTAAAGCGAGAACAAATCAACGAATTTGAATTCGACGGTGTATTAGGCAGCGATTTAATGAATCACTCAAAAAAAATGGTGCTTAATCTCAAAGAAATGTATCTTTATTTTGAGTAAGAATTTTCAGGTCGTAAAATCTTCTGCCAAATAGGTTTCTTAAATTATAGGCAAAGCCTACTTTCTTATCCTTAATAAAATCACTTCGCCCAGTAAACAAAGCAATGCTAGGATAATAAACCATTTCCATAGCTGTAAACCCTCGTTTAATTCCTGAATGGCACTGGCAATAGATTTATGTTCAGGGTTGATAGAAGAATAATTACTCAGCAGATGGTCTTGTATAGCTTTATTGATTTCATCAGCCGTAAGCGTATTCGGGTCAGATTCCTGCATATTATAATTAAACGAAATCCCTGCAATATCCTTGCTGTCATAATTCAAAAAATAATTTCCGGCACTTTGAATATGATTATGCAGGAAAAATACCGGTCTGTTCTGTTGAATCCGCGATTCCGGTATGATTTCTACATTGCTATGATTCGTAATTTTATAAACCTCGCTGCCGTTTATAGATGGCGATTGTGTAAGCGCTTCCACTGCATCATCATTACCTAAAACATAATACAAAGGCATGGCAGCTTGGCTATTGAGGGCAATGTTATATAAAGTAGGCACAAATATAGTTTGCTTTGCAAAATCGCTGAATGTTAAATCCAGAGGCGTTGCAAACAACCAAACTCTGCCTTTACCTATCGAAGATTCTACCAAAAAATCATCCCCATTCTGACATTTCAACAGCATTTCTTTTACATTCTTTGCACTGCTTTCTATTTTATAATGCTTAAATACTTTCGGTAATTCCGCATTCTGTGGGATTTTTTCAAAAACATTTCGGTATAATTTATGCAGGTGATTGATTTCCGTAACATTCGTATGAGCCGTATCCAGCCGTCCGTAAACAGGAGCTTGCAGATTACTCAGCAAACTGTTATAAGACGAAATATCGCCTTCAACAGGAGGAAAAACAGCCAAAGTTCCGCCATTATTTATAAAGTTATTTATTTCCGTAACCAAGCCCGACGAAATATTCTGCAATTGATTAAAGATAATAAGATTAGAAGTCGTAAAATCGTTGAAGTTCAATTTATTTTCAGCCGTATTTTGAAAAATGAAATTCGAGTCGCCGGCAAATAAATTACGCAGATACATACTTTCGTCTTTGCCGTTTATTGCCAGTATAGATATTCTTTCCAAAACAGAAATCGAAAAATAAAACTTATCATCATAGATAATAGGAAAATCAGTCAATTCGACCATTCCTTGCAGCATTCCGGTCTCCGTAATTTTAAAATTCAATTTTACAGTCTCCGAAGACCCGCCTGTGATATCCAATCCCGCTATTGCCCGTTGTTTTCCA
The DNA here is from genome assembly GCA_031548675.1 of Bacteroidales bacterium. GTDB lineage: Bacteria > Bacteroidota > Bacteroidia > Bacteroidales > P3 > JAVBQU01. The sequence goes on along the minus strand of JAVBQU010000245.1, from coordinate 3,847 downwards.
TTTATCATAAGCTTTACAGGTACTTTTTCCAGCTTATCCTTACCTGTATTTGTAATTTTAGCAGAAAGGCTTACATCCTGCCCGATGTGGAACGAAGGAGTGTCAAACCAAACCGAATCAATAAAAAGATTATGTACCGCTTGCCCTTTCAAGGGAATCAAAACAGTAGGGATGGTACTATCAACCGGAAATTGCGAAGCATCCGCAATGGTTTTCTGAAAATCCGAAATCAAGTATGCACTTTTATTTCTGATAAAAGGAGAAGACAATAAATCATATTGCCGTTTAAGTACTTGCGACAAGGTGTGCGAAGCCGGAGAAGGTTTAATCTCATCTATCAAATGCAGCAACTCATCTTTGTTTACAAAACGCTGCTGGCTGCCTTCAAAATCGTTGGTAAGTAATTGGAATTGCGCAGAAAGTTCGTATGCATTGGCAATCTCTTTAGCTTTAGCTTTAGCTTCGTCGAGCAGCATTCCGCCGGTTGCGGTATTCTGCATGCTAAATGAATTATCAACAAAAATACTTACATAACTGTAGCCGGTTTGTATTTGCTTATTTTTATCAGCCGGAATAAAAGGTTGGGCAAAAGCAAACACCAAAGCAATGATTCCCAAAATTCTTAAAGCCAAAATAATTAAATGTTTGAGCTTCGATTGTTTTTGAGTTTGAATTTGAAGTTCCTTTAAGAATTTTACATTCGAAAAATATATCTTTTTAAATTTGCGGAAATTGAATAAGTGTATTAAGACCGGAATACTTACCGCAAGTAAACCAAAGAGCAAATATGGATTAGCAAAATGCATGACTTATCGTTTTTGCAAAAATAAGAAAAATGATGGAATTAATTTGCAGATAAACACTTTTGTTACATTAATATATGAATCGAACCGATGTTCTATTTTGTCAGGTCTTGTAAAAATCTTAGTTTTGCAAATAAATAGAAACTATGAAACCGTTAAAAAATTTTGAAAATCTGGCGACTTGGCTGCTTCGTATTAACATATTAGTAGTATTAATCGTATTATACTTTACCTATCTGAAAACTGCCCAATTTACCAATATTGCTTATATTGTAACCTTAGCCTATGGATTATCTTCCATTCTGTTGATTTTAGGAGGTCTGCAAAAGAAAGCAACGCTTACCATCATTTCCGGTATTTTGCTTTTCGGTATCGCATGCTATAAAGTCGGCAGTAATTTCAACATACACGATACGATTATGTATCTTCATGTATTTATCGGAAGCGTCGGATTATTATTTGTAAGCAAAGGGAATGGATAATACAGTTACACAATAAATAGATTTACAAACAGTTTTATAATAGAAGTTGTTATAGTTACGGTTGGTAAAAACAATCAACATCTAAGTTATTGCAGTCATACAGCCCCAAAAATCTAAAATAAATCTACAGAATTATGAAAATACTTACAACCTGCCTATGGCTGTTTTTGCTTCTGCCTAATCTCATGCAGTCACAAGAAGCAGGTATAGGGCAGTGGAGCGATTATACAAGTTACCATACCGGCAATAAAGTAGTAGATGCAGGAGATTTTGTTTACTATTCAACCAATCGTTTCCTGGCAAAATTCGATAAAGAATATAACCGCATCCAACGGCTTAATACCATTACAGGTTTATCAGATATAGGTATCAGCACTATTGGTTATAACTTTGCTACACAAACTTTGGTAATCGGATATGCCAATGCAAATATTGACTTATTGGTTAATAATAAAATAATTAATATACCCGATATCCGCCGTAAAGAAATACAAGGAAAAAAGAAGATAAATCATATTATGATAAAAGACCAATATGCTTATCTCTCATGCGGGTTCGGCATTGTGGTTGTAGATGTAAAACGGCAGGAAATCAAAGAAACATATTATTTAGGCGAAAACAGTTCACCTATCGATGTATACAGTCTTTCAGAAAACGATACTTCATTTGTTGCCTTTACCGAAAAAGGAATTATGTATGCAGATAAAAAGAACCCGATACTGAATAATTCGGATAATTGGCATCTGTACACCAAAATTACAGAAGACATCAACAATATTGCTTTTTTTACCATTTTCAATAATGAATTTGTTTATGTGAAAAGAACTGACCGGACACGGGATCATAATGATAGTATATTTGTACATAATGGCACAACTACAACCTTGTTAGATACTATTTTTTCTATCCAAAACTTAGAAAGCAATAATCAATATCTGTTGGTTAGTATGTTCCCAGATTTGGTAGTATTTGATAAGCAATTTAAAAAATCACAGATTCTACCATGGAGCGGTCCTGCCAGTGCTGCGTCTGATGTTAAAAATAACCATGTCTTTTGGACCGCTTCAAGATACGGGGGCTTAGTTTATGGCAATCCAACTTCTAATGAACAAAATGCTGCCCTGCCGGAAAGTCCGCTAACATCTGATGTTTTCGATATTTTCAGCTGGGAAAATATAACCTATGTTGCGCCCGGTTCAAGAGGATTGCAATTTCAAAGTCTGGCATATCCGGCAAATATTTATAAATATAAAGACCATTCTTGGACAGCAGCAACAGATAAAGCCCGTTTAGATACAATATGGGATATAGTAAGCGTTATTGTTGACCCGAATAATTCCGATATAGTATATGCCGGCTCATGGTTTCACGGATTATTGGAAACTAAGGATTTTGCTCATTTTTCTGTATATAATGAGACCAACTCTAATGGAAAATTACAGCCAATATATATAAATGGAATTCGTTATTCTTTGCGAGTAGGAGGGATGGGGTTCGACAGCAAGGGTAATTTATGGATGGCAAATAACGGCATAGCCAAACCTCTGGTAGTTAAAAGAACCAATAATACATGGGATAATTATGATTTAGACGGCTTGGTAACTACCACTGAATATAAGCTGACTATTGATTACGAAGATAATATATGGATGATTAACAAGGATAACCGATTAGTAGTCGGTAAACCGCCCTATTACGCGGCATGGGTCAATATTAACAAAAGCCCTAACCAAGATAATCAAAGCAGCCAAATTTTCTGCCTTACCGAAGATTTTGATGGTGCTCTTTGGATTGGTACGGATAAAGGGATAAAAGTTATTTTCTCAAAAGAGGGTTTGTATGATGTAAATCCGGTTACTAAAGAATCGCCAGTTATCCCTCAAAATATAGTATATACCGAAAACGGGCAGACTCAATTTCTATTAAAATTCGAAAGCGTAACATGTATTGCCATTGATGGGGCAAACCGCAAATGGGTTGGCACTGCTAAAAGTGGTGTTTACCTGCTTTCTTCCGACGGATTAACCCAATTGCAGCATTTTACCGTAGATAACAGTCCATTGCCTAGTAATAATATATTAGCTCTTAGCATCGACCAGCGTTCAGGCGAAGTTTTTATAGGAACAGATATTGGACTTATCTCTTATCGGGGTACAGCTACTTTTGGTTATGATGAAAACGAAAAAGACAGAGTTTATGCTTTCCCCAACCCTGTGCGACCTGAATATAATGGACCTATTGCTGTTAAAGGTTTAGCTTGGGATGTTCAGGTAAAAATTGCCGATGCTAGCGGAAATGTCGTATATTCCGGCATTGCCAATGGGGGACAGGTGGTATGGAACGGATTGCAAAGCAACGGTAAAAGAATAAAATCGGGAGTCTACTTTGTATTTGTTACCAATGAAGACGGAAAAGATACCCTTACAACAAAGTTTGTTGTAGTCAGATAAAAATTTTGCAGAATCAATGTGTTTCTTTTTTCTTAACTTCAAATTTTGGCATGCTTTATAAAACTAAAGCTATTGTTTTACATACTATGCCTTATAGTGAAAGTAGTAGTAT
>JAVBQU010000008.1:0-4804 GCA_031548675.1 Bacteroidales bacterium | reverse complement strand
GTTTTTTACCCACAGCCATGTCGGGGAAAGCAGATACAGTAGATGTAACATTTGTAAAACCGAATGAATATACTGCCCATGAAATAGGTATATATGCCTTGCACGATTGGGATATAAGTAAGCATTGGAAGGTAAACTATGGTTTACGGTTCAGTAATTTCGATTTAGTAGGACCGGCTACCCGTTATTTAATTGATGGATACGGCTATGCTTACGATTCTATAGTGTATGGAAAGGGAGATATGATAAAAGCCTACAATCATTTAGAACCTCGTCTCAATATACGCTATGCAATTAACGACCGTAATTCTATAAAAGCTTCATTTACATCGAACTATCAATATTTGCAATTGGCAGCCATGAGCTCCATGTCATTGCCGACTGATACATGGTTTCCGAGTACAGATATAGTTAAGCCTCAGTATAGTACGCAATATTCTGTAGGGTATTTCTGGAATTTTTTGGATAATATGTTCGAGAGTTCGCTCGAAGCATATTATAAAGATATGAATAATCTTATTGAGTTTAAAGAAGGTGTAGATTTTGGAGCCGTATCACAAACCAATTTAGATTATAGTTTTACTTCAGGTAGTGGAAAAAGCTATGGAGCCGAATTATTTATCAAAAAACGTTTGGGAAATTTCTCAGGGTGGCTAGGTTATACATTAAGCTGGACGAACCGCTTATTTCCAGAAATTAATCAAGGGAAAGAGTTTTATGCCAAATATGACCGCAGGCACGATGTTTCTTTGGTATTGATGTATGAATTTGGCGAGAGGTGGAATTTTTCATTAGTTTGGGTTTATGCAAGCGGTAATGGTATGACCATTCCTATTTCTATATACTTTATTGATAATAGAATTGTAAGTGAGTTTTCAGAACGCAACGCATACCGCATGCCGGCTTATCATCGAATGGATATTTCGGCAACTTATACCTTTAAAAAGAAAAAACGTTTAGAAAACAGTTTGAATTTTTCTATATACAATGTTTACAACCGATATAATCCTTATTATATTTATTTCTCGCAAGAAGGAGATATAAATAAAGGAACTTTGAAAATGGTTGCCAAACAAGTTTCTATATTCCCAATATTGCCATCTGTTACATGGAATTTTAAATTTTAAGGCAGCAAGGAAAAAATATTTAAACCAAAAGCAGTATAAGTTGTTACAAACTCACTAACGACCTAAAGTATAATATTATGGAAACAAAATTAGAACTAATTGAAAGTAAAATATTATCAGGCGAAAAATTGGATAGATTTTTGGCTTATTGCCGTTTTAAGGGCAAAAAAATAGTATTTACCAATGGTTGTTTCGATATTTTACACAAAGGACATGTAGATTATTTATCAAAAGCTAAAGACTTAGGCGATATTTTGTTAATAAGTTTAAATACAGATGCCTCTGTGCAACGATTGAAAGGCAGTCATCGTCCCATCAATGATGAATCGGGCAGGGCATTGGTTATGGCATCGCTGGCATTTGTAGATGCGGTAGTTTTTTTTGATGACGATACTCCTCACAATCTTATTGCACAAGTTCAGCCTGATGTCTTGGTTAAAGGACAAGATTATAAACCCGAAGATATTGTAGGCTATGACATTGTAAAAGCCAAAGGAGGTGAAGTTATAACCCTGAATTATATCGAAGGTTATTCTACCACAGCTATCGAAAAACGGATTAAAGAAGCCTGATAGTTATAAGAAGATATTCATTTATAAGAAGCGAGCCGATTTGTAACTAATCGGCTCGCTTCTTATATACTTTGGTTATAGATTATTTAATTCCTTCAAACAAATCTATTTGTATTTCAGGAGCATGAAATAAATCTAATTGATTTTTAAGCATTAAATCAGCCCTGTTTTCGGGCATCTTATCTTTTAAAAATTCATACAAAGCCTCTTTAAAAACTTTGTTGGGAGTCGAATCGTTCATCTCACAGTAATAATTAATGGCATTCCTGTAGTTTTCCGATAGCGAAAACCTATATTTGTAATACTTTACCTTTCTCCGTTTTTCTTTTTTTACTTTTGCCATGTTCAACCCGGTTGATAAGCTGATGGTTAAAAAAAATGATGTACCTTTGTAATAATTCTTTGTAAAAAGACCGGCAGCAAAGTTAGGTCTTTTTTATATGTTTAAATTTTGATTATTAAAAAAATATCCACAGCTTTATGCAGACTTATGCCGATACTTTATTAAAACCATCATCCATGTTTTTTTTGATGGCAGGACCCTGTGTAATTGAAAATGAAAGCATGCCTTTCGAAATTGCCGAAAAAATTACCGCGATAACACAAAAATACGGAATACCATATATTTTTAAAGCCTCATATAAAAAAGCCAATCGTTCTCGTTTAGATTCTTTTACAGGCATAGGAGAGAAACAGGGATTAGAAATATTAAAAAGGGTAGGAGAGCAGTATCAGATACCTGTAGTTACCGATATCCATTCAGCAGAAGAAGCAGCTATGGCAGCCGAATATGTCGATATTTTGCAGATTCCGGCTTTTCTTTGCCGGCAAACAGATATTTTAGTCGCAGCAGCACAAACAGGTAAAATTATTAATGTAAAAAAGGGGCAGTTTTTATCTCCCGAATCTATGAAATATGCTGTAGATAAAATACGCCAATCAGGAAACGATAAAATTATGCTTACCGACAGAGGAACCATGTTTGGCTACCAAGATTTGGTAGTAGATTTCAGAGGAATACCGATTATGCAGCGTAATAAAGTTCCGGTAGTAATAGATGCCACGCATTCGTTGCAACAACCTAACCAAACAGCAGGCGTTACCGGAGGAATGCCCGAGATGATAGAAGTAATAGCTAAATGTGGTATTGTATCCGGATCCGATGGGATATTCATAGAAACCCACCCCGAACCTCATAAAGCCCTTTCTGATGGTGCTAATATGCTGCCATTAGCTCAATTAGATGAACTTTTAGGTAAATTGGTAAAAATAAGAAAAGCATTAAATGTATAGTCTGATTTTCATTCTCAGGCTATTCTGTAATTACCATAAAATGAACTATCTGTATTTGAAAAAGAATGCAATAAATTAAAGCAGGAACTAAAATTTATTCCTTATCTTTGCATCCTTTTCAATAAAAATATTAAAGAAATTAATTATACTATGGAAGAAAATCAAAACCAACAAATGGATATCGAAATATCGGCAGAAGTAGCTGACGGAATCTATTCTAATTTAGCTATTATAACGCACTCACCCAGTGAGTTTATTGTCGATTTTGTTAAGATTATGCCCGGCATGCCCAAGGCTCACGTAAAATCGCGCATTATTTTAACACCCCAACATGCCAAACGTTTACTCAATGCATTGAGAGAGAATATACAACGTTACGAAAGTGAGCATGGTACGATTGATGACAATAATCACAACCATCCTTTTACAATCAGTGGTCCTGTAGGGCAGGCATAGTTTTTGAATTATGAATGATAAATTTAGAGACAAGTGACATGTAACGAGTTACGAACATGAAAATATTATTGTTATTTTTGTCTGTAGAGTAAATGTTAAAATAGAAATAAATAAACTAACCATAAATAAGCCTGTTTGTTAAGTATCCCTTTGGGGGGATTTAGAGGGGCTTCAAATATATAAAAATGAAGAAATTGGCTGTCGTTGCGTTTGGAGGAAACGCATTATTAAGACATGGAAATAAAGGAACTTTTGCAGAACAATTAGAAAATGTAAAAACTACATGCGAATCACTTATGCCTTTGCTAAAACAAGGCTATGATTTGGTTTTGGGACATGGAAACGGACCTCAGGTAGGAAATGTTATGTTACAGCATGCCGGAGGAAAATCTCAGTTCGGGATAGAAGCAATGCCTTTAGATTTTTGCGTTGCAGAAACTCAAGGTTCTATTGGTTATTTGATAGAATTAGGCTTTCGGGATATTTTGCAGAATCACGGAATGAACAAACAAATTGTAACTTTAGTTACACAGGTTTTGGTAGATAAAAATGACCCTGCTTTTCAAAATCCGGTAAAACCTGTCGGATTGTGCTATACCAAAGAAGAAGCAGATGCTTTTTCTCGGGAAACCGGAGCTGTTTTTCACGAAGACCCCAAAGGCAACGGATGGCGTAAGGTTGTAGCATCGCCTGTGCCTATCGATATTTTGAATGTAGAAACTGTAAGTGCATTAGCACATGAAGGAAAAATTGTGGTTACCGCAGGCGGAGGAGGTATACCGGTTTGTAAAGATGGAAATCATTTTTATGGATTAGAAGCTGTAATTGATAAAGATTTGGCTTCTGCATTAACGGCTGTAAAAATTAAAGCCGATGAATTTTACATACTTACCGATGTAGAGAAAATCTATATTAATTTTAGAAAGCCTAATGAACAGGCTTTAAATGAAATAACTGTAAGTCAGGCAAAACAGTATTTGGCAGAAGGTCATTTTGCCGAAGGCTCGATGGCTCCCAAAGTACGTGCCGCTATATTTTTTATAGAACATGGAGGTAAAGAATGCGTAATTACCGAAGCAGGACAATTGGGTAATCCGCATTGCGGCACAAGAATTATGAGCGAAAAATAATAAATTAAAAATAAAGCAGTTTATTTAATTAGCTTTTAGTACTCACGCTTTCATATTTTTAGATACAATAGATGAAAAAAATATTTTTCAGCCTTTTAGCATTAGCCTTATGTGCCTATGCATCAGCACAAATACAAACAAATCCGTTGCAACCTACAGGTACCGTTTTAGACCAAATAGTAGCTATTGTAGGAAGTAATATTATTAAAGCATCAGATATAGAAAA
>JAVBQU010000161.1:0-5549 GCA_031548675.1 Bacteroidales bacterium | reverse complement strand
GAGCTATTTCTGATATAGCAGTCAAAAAGAGTCCGAATCAATTGCTTAGCGACGAAGTTGTGCGTATAGTAAAAATGATGCCAACATGGATTCCGGGAAAACAAAATGGTAAGGAAGTTTCTAACCTATTTTATGATACCTATTGATTTTAAGTTACAATAAAAATATAGTACAAACTGTACTTAACACAATATTATTAGCTATTTACCGATTCACTAAAATCTTGAAATTAAAAAATAATCATATGAAAAAATTAATAATTGCCGTTGCAGGGATGGGCTTATTGCTGGGTTCTTGCTGTTCTAAAAATGAAAATAATCCTACTAATTCTTATATAGAAGTAGTGGGCAGTGCCGAAAAAGAAATAGCTCCCGATATTTTTTATCTGGCTATCAATCTGAGCGAATATAATAGCCGAAATAAAGAGTCTATAAAAAGTTTAGAACAAAAACTGTTATCAACTTTGCAGAATTTGAAAATTGATACCCAAAAGGATTTAACCATAACCAACGTATCGGGCAGCAATTGGAACTGGTGGCGGAGAAGCCGCAATATGTATCAGGAAAAAAGTTATTTATTGAAGCTGACCAGCATAGATTTAGTAGAAAAGGTATGTGATAAATTAGATACTTTAGGCGTTTCGAATATCTATTTAAGTAAAATAGACTATTCTAAAATGGATGAATTTAAAAAAGAAGTGGAACAGGAAGCTGTAAAGAAAGCCCGTTTGAAAGCTGATAATTTGGTGGCAGGTGAAAACCGCAAACTGAATAAACTCATTTATATTCAGGAGCAAATTAATAATATTGAACGTCCGTACGAATTGAAAGCACTTTACGATGCCAACAAATATGAGTACGAAGCTCCACCTGTAAATAACGGTATTGATTTTCAAAAGCTCAAGGTTTCTTACAGTATTATTGCCCGTTTCAGCATTCAATAATGAAAATGTAATAAATCGATTTGGAATGAAAATTCTTTTGGTTTCGGCAACAGCTTTGGAAATAGCTCCTACCCTTTCTTATCTGCAAACAGTATGCAATGAAAAGAAGTTATACACTACAGCCCATCCGCATATTGATGTACTTATTACAGGTATCGGAATTCCGGCGGCATCCTATTATTTAGGAAAGTATCTAAATAACTCATACGATTGGGTTATCAATGCCGGAATTGCCGGATGTTTTCAATCCGATATTTCTATTGGAGAGGTAGTTCATGTAAGCCAAGATGGTTTTGTAGAATTAGGGAAAATACAAAATGGTGTTTTTTCTTCATTTATTGAAAAACAAGTGATGAGAAAAGAGGATATTTATTTTGAAAATACCGGAGTTCCAGGTTCTCAAAAACTTCATTCGTTACTTAAGGTAAATGGAATTACAGTAAATACAACCAATAATTTACGAAAAGAAGTTTTAGAAAAACTTTCTTATATACCCCACACCGAAAGTATGGAAGGTGCTGCTGTAATGTATGCCTGCCGGCAAGAAAATATTCCCTGTCTGCAAATTCGCAGCATATCTAATTATGTAGAAGAACAGGATACTAAAAAATGGAATATTCCATTGGCAGTAAATAATCTTAATGAGGCGTTACAAGAAATATTAAAGGAATTATCAGCATGAGACCACAAAAACTAAAATTAGGCTTCTCCCCTTGCCCCAACGATACCTTTATGTTTGATGCTATGGTGCATCACAAAATTGATACGGAGGGTTTGGAATTTAACCTAACGATATGCGATGTTGAAGAGCTTAATCATTTAGCTTTAAATAATGCATTAGATGTAAGCAAGGTAAGCTTTCATGCTTATTTATATCTGTTGAAAAATTATATTTTGCTCGAATCCGGTAGTGCTATGGGCGAAAATGTGGGTCCTTTATTTATTGCAAAAACTTTGGACATAAAGCAAGATGCCGTAGTGGCTATTCCGGGCATATATACAACCGCCAATTTATTACTGTCGCTTTGCTATCCGGAAATAAAGCAAAAACAGGAAATTCTATTTTCTGATATAGAGCAGGCTGTTTTGGATGAAAGAGTTGATGCCGGAGTGATTATTCACGAAAACCGTTTTACATACCATGAAAAGGGACTTGTAAAGATTGCAGATTTGGGTGAAGTTTGGACCCGAAAAACCGGACAATTAATTCCTTTAGGCGGTATTGTCGCCCAAAATACGCTTCCGCAGGATGTTATTGAAAAACTAAACCGTGTATTGCACAAAAGTATTGAATATGCTTTTGCCAATCCGGAATCATCTGCAAGTTTTATCAAAGAACATGCTCAAAATATGTCTCCCGAAATTACCCGAAAACATATTGAATTGTATGTAACACCCTATTCTTTGGAATTAGGCGAAAAAGGCAGAAAAGCGATAGAGGTTTTATGTAACGAAGCTTCAAAGCTGGGTATGGGTTGATAAATCGAAAAGAGGTTGACTGAAAGGCACTATTTCGTCATTGCTGCCGTAGGCGAAGCAATCTGTTTGATTATTTGCAGACTGCTTCGTCGTTCCTCCTCGCAGTGACGTTTTTGTCTTTATAGGCAACCTCTTTTAATTATAGATTTTCTATTTCATGGAGTGTAATCCAAAATAATTTCCTTCGGTATCGATGCACCAGCTGCAAAAGCCATGTTCTCCGATAGCAAATTTGGGTTGCAAAATCTTTCCTCCGGCTTTTTCTACACGGCTTTGTTCTACTGCACAATCATCGCAGGTAAAATAAACCACGGTGCTATTGCCTCCGGCTTTCATTTGCTGCATTTGTACCAAAGATCCGCTTGCGTTGGGAGCATCGTCTGCCCAAGGAAATGCGACCATTTTCGACATTTCTCCTTCCGGCATCGGTAAATCAATCATTTGGACATTCAATACGGTTTCATAAAATTTTTGGGCTCGCTTAATATCGTCCACATAAATCTCAAACCAATTAACGGGATTTTTACTTTGTATCATTTTTGTTAGATTAAGGATTAATAAATTGTACGTTTTGTTTCAAGACTTCGCATTCATGTTTCTCGTCATCTTTTACAAAACCCGTAATTTGTCAAAATCATAATCTACATCTACCAAAAAGAGTGCCTGAGCCGGAACAGAAGTACCTGCTTTGGAACGATTTTTGCTTTGAATAATATGATGAATATCATCAAGCCCAATACGATGTTTGCCTAATTCTAACCATGTGCCTACAATAGCCCGAACCATATTGCGGAGAAAACGATCAGCTTGGATGGTAAAAATCAATTCGTCATCTTTTCTTTCCCATCGGGCAAGCATAATCCGGCAATTGTTGGTTTTGGTTTGTGTTTCGGATTTCGAAAAACAAGAAAAATCTTGATATTCAAACAAGATAGGCAAGGCTTTGTTCATCAATTCTACATCCAAATTTACATGACAGCGATAGGTAAATTCGGATTTAAACGGATTTTTTTCCATTGCCAAATGGTATTGATAAGTCCTCGAAAGGGCATCGAAGCGGGCATGTGCATCTGCAATAACCGGAAAGATATCGAATATTACAATATCGGCTTGTAAGAAACTATTGGCTTTTTGTATAAAATCGGATTTATGCTCAATATCAAATTTTTCGCTGTCGAAATGCGCATAAAATAAAGAAGCATGTACACCTGTATCGGTTCTTCCGCATCCGGTAATTTCTATTTCTTCGTGCAATAGCTTCGAAAAAACAAAAACTAAAGTTTCTTGTACACTGGATGCATTGTCCTGCATCTGCCAGCCGTGATAGTTTTTACCGTTATAAGCTAATTTAATGAAATACCGCATGTCTTTAAGTTATGAATGATAAACGTTATTGCGTTATAACGTTTGAACGTTCAAACGCTATCATTTTTTCAAAATCTTCTTCTCCTAAAATCGGGATATTAAGCTGGCTGGCTTTTTTTAGTTTTTCGGGTCCCATTTTATCACCAGCCAATACATAATCGGTTTTAGCTGATATACCGGATACATTTTTGCCTCCGTTGATTTCAATCAAATGCTTGATTTCGTCTCTCGAGCGACGGAATACACCACTTACTACAAAAGATTTTCCTTCTAATTGGTTGGTGCGTTCTATGGAGCTGTCTTCTATGTAGCTGAATTGCAAGCCTGCTTTTTGTAAACGGTCGATAATCTTGATATGTTTAGGCTCTTGAAAATACTTAACAATGCTTTCTGCTATTTTTCCGCCTATTTCATCTACTTCTATCAGTTCTTCGAATGCAGCTTTTTGAAGCGTTTCTATATTCTTAAAATATTTGGCTAAGGTTTTAGCCACCGTTTCACCTACAAAGCGTATTCCTAAAGCAAAAAGTACTCTTTCGAAAGGAACTTGTTTAGAATTTTCTATACCTGTCAAAATATTTTTTACCGTTTTTTCCTGAAAGCTTACTTTTTTGGCTTTAGTATCATTCTCGATTACTTTTTCAAGTCCGATTAGGTTTTCATATTGTAAATCATACAAATCGGAAATATTATGTACCAGATTTTTATCAAACATCAGTTCTATTTTTCCTTCGCCCAAGCTATCTATATTCATGGCTTTTCGGCTGATAAAATGTTCGAGCTTCCCTTTAATCTGGGGAGGACACTCATCTTCATTAGGGCAATAATGATGGGCTTCTCCCTCGGTACGAATTAATTCTGTTCCGCATTCGGGACAATGACTTATATAGATAAAGGGTTCTGAAAATAATTCCCGCTCCGCAGGGTCTATGCCCACAATTTTAGGAATAATTTCTCCGCCTTTTTCAACCAAAACCGTATCGCCAATGCGTATATCCAATTTTTCGATAATATCCGCATTGTGCAGGGACGCCCGTTTTACAGTTGTTCCTGCTAAGGGTACAGGTTTCAGGTTGGCAACAGGTGTAATAGCTCCTGTTCGCCCTACTTGAAAATCGATAGATAAAAGACGGGTTCTAGCTTGCTCCGCTTTAAATTTATAAGCTATAGCCCAGCGGGGAGATTTGGCGGTAAAACCCAAAGTGTCCCACAAATCTATTCTATCTACTTTAATAACAATCCCATCAATATCGAAAGGCAGGTTATGGCGTTCTTTATCCCAATGTTGGATAAACTGCCAAACTTCATCTATACTGCTGCATTTTTTAATGTGTTTGGGAGGTTTAAAACCCCAATCACCAGTATGTTCAACATTGGTATAATGAGAAGTAGAGGGTAAATTATTTCCTAATAAGAAATACAAGAAGCAATCTAAACCACGCTTGGCAACTTCTTTGGGGTCTTGCATTTTAAGGCTTCCGGATGCGGCGTTACGCGGATTGGCAAAAGGTGTTTGTCCGTCTTCGATACGCTCCGCATTCATGGCTTCGAAAGCTTTATGGGGCAGCATAATTTCGCCCCTTATTTCGAAATCGGCAGGGAAATCACCATGTAGTTTAAGGGGAATAGTCCGGATAGTTTTTACATTTGCTGTTACATCATCGCCCTGTACCCCATCGCCACGGGTAACCGCCTGATGCAAAATACCATCTACATAATTTATGCCGATAGCTACACCATCGTATTTTAATTCGCAAACATA
>JAVBQU010000232.1:0-5268 GCA_031548675.1 Bacteroidales bacterium | reverse complement strand
TAGCTCATTGTAATTTTCAATTGCGGGACAGCGAATCGGATGGCGATGAGGCATTTGTCCGCAGTTGGGCAGAGGAACGACATATAACCTTTCATTGCAAAAAATTTGATACCATGCAATTTGCATCGAGCCAGAATTTATCAACCCAAATGGCTGCCCGGGAGCTTCGTTATCAATGGTTTGCAGAATTGATGGAGCAATACGGCTACAGTTACACAGCTACAGCTCATCATTTGGACGACCAAATTGAAACGTTTTTCTTAAACATCATACGAGGAACAGGGATTGCAGGTTTACATGGAATTGCACCCAAGAAAGGGAAAATTATCCGTCCGTTGCTTTTCTTATATAAGGTTGATATTTTAAAATTTGTGAAAGAAAACAGCATTACTTTTCGGGAAGATAGTTCGAATAAGCTTACGAAATATAAGCGTAATAAAATACGATTGAAATTTTTTCCATTGCTGCAAGAGTTGAATCCTTCGTTTGAAAAGAGTATTATCCGTTCCATCGACCAATTTAAAGAAGCGGAAATTATTTTTGACCAAGCAATTGAGAATGTTCGTAAAAATATATTTCAATTCAAAGAGGATTTAATTTATATTTCGATTGATAAATTACTAGAATTAAATCCTTTAAAAACGTATTTGTACGAATTTTTGCAGCCGTACAATTTTAATATTTCCCATGTGGAAGATATTATAGGCTCTTTAGATGATATTTCGGGCAAGCAATTCTTTTCGCAAACACACCGGCTTGTAAAAGACCGTACAGATTTGATTATTGCTCCTCGTAGGGAAGAAACTCACATGCAGCCTATTCTTGAATTTAAGATAAACAAGGATGATTTGAAGATAGATAATCCTTTGGAGATGCAGATTGAAAAAATAGAAAATCCGTTGCTATTCCGTATTATCAAAGACTCAAGTATAGCTTTTTTTGATTTTGATAAATTGCATTTTCCTTTGGTTTTCAGGAAATGGAAAGATGGAGATTGCTTTTATCCTTTCGGCATGGGTAAGTCGAAAAAGAAAATCAGTGATTTTTACAAGGATATGAAATTTTCGGTAATTGATAAAGAAAACCAATGGCTCCTTTGTTCAGGAAACGATATTATTTGGGTAATAGGTTATCGTACAGATGAGCGTTACAAATTAACAGAGAAAACAAAAACGATTTTCAAAATCAGCTTAATAAACAATATTTAGATACAAGTAAACAAGTTGACGAGTAAACGAGATATAAGAGAATAAGCTACAAGTTGTAACAAGTAACGGGTGACGTGTGACAAAAAACATATAATGTTTTCACAATTCACTTTACAATATTCAAACTGCAATTAAACAATTCAATAATAAATAAAAAAGCAAACCAATGAGAAAAAAACAATTTCTACTGTTTGTAAGTGTATTAGCCATAGTGTTTTTACCTTTACGTAATTTTGCCGGAACCGCCCCAGATGAGGGAATGTGGTTGCCGATGTTTTTGAAAGACTACAATTATCAGGAAATGAAAAGGCTGGGCTTGAAATTAACGCCTGAACAATTGTACAATGTAAATAATTCGAGCCTTAAAGATGCCATTGTAAATTTTGGGAACTTTTGTACCGCCGAAGTGGTTTCTGCCGAAGGTTTATTGTTTACTAACCACCATTGCGGTTATGGAAGCGTTCAAAAATTGTCATCAGTTCAAAACGATTATTTGAAAAATGGTTTTTGGGCTTATGAAAAATCACAAGAATTGGCTTGTGAAGGACTTACTGCTACATTTTTGATTAGAATGGAAGATGTAACCGAGCAAGTATTGGGCAAAATTACAGATACTACATCAGAAAAATCACGCAGCCAGTTTATAAAAAAAGCCATAGATGAATTAGTTAAAACCAATTCAGAAAAAGGACGTTATAAAGTAGAGGTAAAAAGATTTTTTGATGGAAATGCTTACTATATGTTTGTATCAGAAGTTTATACTGATATTCGTTTGGTAGGAACGCCTCCTTCATCTATTGGAAAATATGGCGGCGATACCGATAACTGGATGTGGCCCCGCCATACCGGAGATTTTTCTATTTTCCGTATTTATACAGCTCCTGACGGAAAACCAGCTCCTTATTCAAAAGACAACATACCTTACAAATCAAAAAGATTTTTATCTATTTCTATTAAAGGAGTAAAAAAGAACGATTATGCCATGATTTGGGGTTATCCCGGAAGTACAGAACGTTACATGACTTCTTATGAACTTAAAAATACTTTTGAGCAGCAAAATGCAACTATTATTGCCGCAGGTAAAAAAATATTCCCTGTAATGAAAGAGCAAATGGATGCCGATGCTCAAACCCGTATCGGTTATGCTGCCACCTATGCACAAGCCATGAATATGTGGAAAAACAAGATTGGCGAAAACAAAGGCTTGCAACGCTTAGATGTAATGAGTCAAAAACAAGCTTTGGAAAAAGAACTTACAGATTGGATAAATAAAGATGCTGCCCGCCAGCAAAAATACGGCAATGTTTTGAAAAATATAGAAACAGCCTGCAACTCTATAGCCGCATCTAATTCAGAAAAAGCCTTGTGGTATTTTCAAATATCGGTAATGGGTTACCCTACGGCTATGGCTATCTTCCAAACCCATTTTGGTATGACTTCGATATTGGAAAACAATAAAAAAGCGACTTCTCAAGATTTGGCTAAATTTACTGCTACTGCCGAAGAAGCTTATAAAGATCTGAATGTTAATACAGAAAAGAAGCTTTTAGAGGCAGTATTAAAAATGTATGCAGGACTTGCTAAAGAATATCAACCTGCTATTTTTGAGGATGTTATCAATAAAAAGTATAAAGGAGATATTCATCAGTTTGTAGAAGAAGCCTATAAAAAATCTATTTATGCAAGTATAGACAACTTTAAAAAGTTTACCCAGAAACCTAATAAAAAAGCTTTGGATAATGATATGTTAGCACAGGTTGTTGTGTCATTATACAAATCCTATCAAAGCTTTGCCAGCCAATCTTCAGATGCCGAAAATCAATTAAGAACCGCCCGTCGCGGCTTTTTGGCTGCTTTGCAAGAAATGAAACCGAACCAGCATTTTTATCCCGATGCTAATTTTACTTTGCGTACTACTTACGGAACTGTGTTGGATTACCAAGCTGCCGATGCCGTACATTATAATTATGTAACTACGTTGAAAGGCGTAATGGAAAAAGAAGATTCTGAAAATGATGAGTTTTATGTAGAACCCAAATTGAAAGAACTTTATAAAAAGAAAGACTTCGGACCTTATGCAGAAAATGGAGATATTGTGGTTTGTTTCTTAACAACCAACGATATTACCGGAGGAAACTCAGGAAGTCCCGTAATCAATGGAAATGGAGAATTAATCGGCTTGGCTTTCGATGGAAATTGGGAAGCTATGAGCGGTGACATTGCTTTTGAACCCGAACTACAACGTACAATATGTGTAGATGCCCGTTATGTACTTTTTGTAATTGATAAATTTGCCGGAGCACAAAATATTATCAATGAATTAACCATAGTGAAATAGACCGGTAAAAACGTTTAATCACTTAATATTTACCGAAGGGGCTGTCAAAAATACTATTTCACTTTGTTATTGTGAGTGATAGCAAGCAATCTGTTAACTGCTTTGTTGTTACTCCTCACAACAGTGATGTGTATTTTTGACAGCTTCTTTTTTGTATTAAATAACCTGATAATTATACTAAAAGGAAAAGAATATAGTTGTTATACCCTGCATGTATATTATTATTTAAAGATAGCCGGAACCTGCTGATGAAGAAATTATTTGTTTTTGTATTGTTTTGCTGTTTTCAACTTCCTATTTGGGCACAATACACTATTACCTTATTAGATAAATCCACCCAAGAACCTGTTCCATACGCAACTATTTACTTTCCTGATTACAAAACAGGGACAGTTGCCGATAGTAATGGCGTATTTACCATTTATTTGCAAAAAAGCACGATGCTGATACAGGTTTCGGCATTGGGTTATAAAACTTTCTTGGAAAACATAAATCCCAGTTCTACTCTCAAGATATATCTTGAACCCTCTGTACACGATTTTAAAGAAATTATTATATCTGATAATAGTTCCCGCTTACAAGGCGAAAACGTATTGAATGTAGAAAAGATAAGCCTCCAAAACAATACAGAAATGCAAGGAATTTCATTAACTGAGAAATTAGCGAATGTAGCCGGAGTAAGTAATGTAAGCACAGGAGTAGGGATAGGAAAACCGGTTATCAGAGGATTGAGTGGAAACCGTATTGCGGTATTTTCACAAGGTGTGCGTATCGAAAACCAGCAGTGGGGCGATGAACATGGTTTGGGTTTAGATGAAAACGGGTACGAAGAAGTAGAAATTATCAAAGGTCCTGCTTCTCTTTTGTATGGGAGTGATGCATTGGGAGGGGTTCTCTATTTTTCGGATGAACGTTTTGCTAATAAAAATTGGGTAGATGTAGTATTAAACTCTGAATACAATAGCAATACAGACGGATGGAGAAACACAGGCGGATTTAAACTATCGAAAGGAAGATTTCATGCCAATGTTTTTGGTGGATATACTACCCATACGGATTACAAAGATGGGAATAGCAATAGGGTGGACAATAGCCGCTTTAAAACCAATGACTTTAAAACTTCATTAGGCTACGTTAAAGATAGATTTACTACTTCTTTAAAATACAGTTACCTGAATGAAAAATACGGGTTGACAGAAGATGCTCAAGATTCGGCTTATGTATATAAAAACGGGCGTAAACCTGCCTATCCTTATCAAGATTTAACTACCCATATTATCAGCTCAGAAAATACTTTTTTTGGAAAGAACGATTCAAAAATAAAAGTTGATATCGGGTATGTTTTCAACAGCAGAAAAGAATACGAAGAACAAACAGAGGATAATAAGGCAAATTTAAGCATGAATCTGAATACTTTATCCTATAATGCCAGATGGTACTCTGCTAAATTAAGGGAAAAATGGAATATAATAGCCGGAAGTCAGGGAATGTTTCAAACCAATGTAAACAAAGGAGATGAAATATTAGTGCCGGATGCAGCCACTACCGATTTAGGTATGTTTGCCACATCCGATTTTCATTATTCAGAAAAATCGTATTGGCAGATAGGTTTGCGTTTGGATGGACGGCATATAAACAGCCAGCCTTATGGAATAGAAAACAGTACAGGCTATATTGCTGCCTTTGACAAAACTTTTACTGCGTTTAATTTTTCGACAGGTA
>JAVBQU010000051.1:0-2938 GCA_031548675.1 Bacteroidales bacterium | reverse complement strand
ATTTATATTGTGTATAAACAGTTGCACCTGTTAATATTACGGTGTCATTTAAAAGTTGAACCAGCTCAAATCCATTTCCAGTTTTTTTATACATTCCCACTTTAAAGGGAATATTCACAGAGGTACCACTTCTTGCCAAATCATATTTAACATTGCAAACAGTACCTTTGGCTATATGCATCGGACGTGAATACAAAGAAGCAGGTACTTTAGGTGCTCCTGCCATTATTGTAGATCCATAATACCAATTACTTACGGGAGTTCCAATACTTGCTGTCCATTGGAAAGATGCGTTTCCTCCGGTTTTAGTCCAGTAATTTTCCTCATAAGTAGGATTTGCTGTAGTTCCTAAACTTCCGTCATAAGGCAATTCTACCAAGGCGGGAATTAATTGTTTGCCTATAGTGTCATTGCTGCTTGTTTCATCTCCAGCCAAAGATACCCATGCCTTTAAAGCATAGTTTTTTAATACAGATAAATCCAATTTTTGGGCAAAAGTATAAGCCATATTTTCTTTTTGGGCTAAGGCTTTTGCAATAGTGGCTTCAACAGGTGCACTGTTATCCAACTGATAATATACTTTTAATGTTCCAGCAGCGATAGGCTGTAAGCCTGTGTTACCTATAAGGATAGTAACAGAATCATTTGATGTATATTTATAAGCTATTGCTTCAGGAGTTTTAATATCCATAATTCGTGCATCGATATTTACAGCTTCTCTAAAAGCTACATCATACAAATAAAGTGGTTTATTTCCTTTTTTTCCTATAGCTTTAAAAACCAAATAGTAAATGGAATCTTTCGCAGGAGTTACATAAACCATGGTTTTTACTTCTTCATTTTTAATATCATTTTTAGTGAAAAGGTAATCGCCGATATGTGCCGATGTTGTAGTATCCATGCTTGCAGTCCAGTAAATCTGCATAGCATTGGTGTTGGTGTCAGAATCGGATTTGGTAACCGCTGTAAATTTCATTTCGTAGGTTTTTCCTGCTTTCAAATGCAGCGGACGAGAGAAATAATGAGCATCTCCGTCTGAAGTAATGTTCGCAAGAGTTCCATCACACATAGAAGCTTTATTTCCATTGTAAGTAGTGGTTTCCCATTTGGGTTGAGATGTTACATTCGGAATCGATTTCCATTCATCGGAACTTCCCCAGTTTACGGTATAAGGCATATCAGTCATCGTATTTTCTACCTTAACTTTTATGCTGTCATCAGCCGGATATAATTCCCCAGTAAGAGACGACCATGCTTGCAGTGTATAAGTGGTTCTGCTTAATGCCAAATTAGCTTTTACATTGAAAGTATAAGAAATAGTATCTCTATATCCGGCAGGAGTTGTTAAATTATAAGTTTCAGTATTCAATTGGTCAGGCTGCCCCGCAGCAGAAACCTTATAGTTAAGATTGATTGAAGACACAGCTTGAGAACCTTCATTAATAAGCTTTACACTTATAGGAGTTTGTAAATATCCGTTTTTATTGGTGTTGTTTGTTGCTGTTGAAAAGTTATTAACCGATAGCATTTTAGCATCAATTGTACGCAAGGGAGATACAAATAATGCATCAATCAATAAGTTCATAGGATTAAGACCTTCTCTCGGTGCAGGAGAGTTAACACAAAAGCGTATTTTCAGATTTTGTCCATTATAAGAATTAGGAAGACTTATCCGAATAGTTCTCCAACCGACGTAACTAATGGGAATCGCTGTTTCAAGAAATGAAAATCCTGTGGCTTGTCCATCTGTACGCCATGCTTCTGCCCAAGTAGCTCCGTTATCTTTCGATACCTGAAACGACATATAGCCAAAACCTGCCGGAAAATTAGCTAAATTTCCACCATTATTGTTTTCGAAATATGAAAACCCTACACATATTAAACCTGTTTCGGTATTCGTAATTATGGGAGAGGTCAATGTGTCAACTAATCCTGTGTTTTTAGCGATAGTACATAAAAGAGAATAAATGCTCACACCATCGGCATATTTAAAATTTTTGGGTGCAGGATATGAACCGCCTCCACTGTAATAGTTTTTATCGGTACTCCATGCCGTGTCTGTAGGCGAACCTACTGCACTAAGGTTATAGGATGTTCCCGACTGCACCCATCCCTTAAGAGATAAGGTGTCTTTGCCGAAGTCAAAACCTTCTTTGTAGAAGGGACTTCCATAATATGGCACTTGTGCAAATGCGCTTACAGCACACAGCAGCATTACCAAACTGAGAAAAACTAACTTTTTCTTCATAATAATTGATTTTTTAGTTAATAATGAATAATTGTTTTTTATTGATTGTAGAACTTTACGATTTAGAAAGTCTGGTTTTTGGGGAAATACTATTTATTAATTTCCTGCTTTTATCAACCTTTACTGCAATTGCAGCGAGACAATCTAAAATCTTTTAAAATATACTTTTTATTGAATTTCAATTTTTCGGGTTATAACACTTTCTTTGGTTTCCACTTTTAACAGATAAATTCCTTTGTGCAAATCGTTTGTTTGTATCTGACATTGCATTGCTTCGGTTTTAATGTCTTTTACATTTTGCCCAAGTATATTGAATAAACTTATATGTATGAAAGGTTTATCCGATTGAATGGTAAACGCTGTTGTTGCCGGATTTGGAAAAACCGATATGTTTGTTTTTTCTGCATTTAATGCCTGAATTGCAGTTGAATTAGGATCAGCTTTGCCGGATTGGTAAATTACCTTGCTCTTTATGTCTTGTATCCAGTAAATTACCATCAAGTTATTGAAATCCTCAACCGAATTTTCGATACTGCTATTGATAGGGTCTCCAGCATTAGAAGGCAAACGATAGTTTCCATTAAAGGTATAACTGTAGTCCAGATTTTGCGGAACATTAATTACTAAAGGATTGATAGAATCTCCTTGTACATGGGTTATAAATTTTTTCATTACATAGAAGAATTCAGT
>JAVBQU010000076.1:0-7087 GCA_031548675.1 Bacteroidales bacterium | reverse complement strand
TTTAGCGAAAGGAGCAACTACGTTTTCACGAGTAGCCAATAATTCAGTCATGTATTGAATTTTTTCAGCATTCAAACCTTCCGCATCATGAATATAACCATCAGGTCCAGAAATAGCAACTACTTTAGCTCCTAATTCAGTAGCTTTTAGAGCAGCACCCCAAGCAACATTACCAAATCCTGATAAAGCAATAGTTTTGCCTTTAATATCTTTTCCGGCAGCTTTCAGCATGTTGTTTACAAAATAAACCCCGCCATATCCAGTAGCTTCTGGACGAAGGATAGAACCTCCCCAATTACGACCTTTTCCGGTTAAAACTCCGGTATTTTCTACACGAAGTTTTTTGTACATACCATACATGAAACCAATTTCGCGACCAGCAACACCAATATCCCCTGCAGGAACGTCAGTTTCAGGTCCAATATATTTTTCTAATTCAGACATGAAAGCTTGGCAAAAACGCATTACTTCCATTTCTGATTTTCCTTTAGGATCAAAATCTGAACCACCTTTACCACCACCCATAGGTAATGTTGTCAAACTATTTTTAAAAGTTTGTTCGAAACCTAAGAATTTCAATGTATCAACATTTACAGCAGGATGGAAACGAATTCCACCTTTGTAAGGTCCGATTGCATTGTTAAATTGAACGCGGAAACCACGATTTACTTGAATTTGACCTTTATCATCAACCCATTCAACTTTGAATTGGAAGATACGATCAGGTTCAACTATTCTTTCAATAATTGCATATTTATCATATTTTGGATTTGCTTCAACATATTCTTTGATAGTCTCCAAAACTTCAGTTACCGCTTGTAAAAACAAGGGTTGTCCGGGATTTTTAGCTTCAACTTCAGCTAAGATTTTTTTTACGTCCATGTATAAAAAAGAGTATTTGATTAATAAAATTTGATTGTATGTAAAAAAAGAGTTGTTGAATAAGCAGCAACTCAAATTTCCAATTTAAAAGCAACACTTTCATTTTTAATCTATTAAGGTGCCACTTCTGTTAAAAAAACTACACAAATTAATGATACAAAATTAGGATATTTTTTTGGATAAACAATTATATTTCAAATAACCACATGTATTATTTATAAAAATTATCCAAACTATTGATTATTAGGCTCAACAGCTTGGATAATAAGATAAATTTATAGTAACGAATCTCTTTATTTTAAAGCATTAAGAGCATTAGTCGCATTTGCATTTTTAGGATCTAATACCAACACTTTTCCATAATATAAGCGAGCATTCGGTCTGTCATCTTTTACAAGATAAAAATACCCCAAATAACCATTAGCCTCTATAAGTGTACTATTAGTAGTGGGAGATGGTTCTTTTCCCTCTTGTATTTCAATAACTTTTTCGTAATAAGGCTTTGCCAAACCCATTTCCGATTTAGGATCTAAAGCGGCATTAACCCTTGCTCTCCATAAATAACCTGTATATATTTTCGGAAGATTTTCAACAACAACTGCAAAAGCTGAATCTGCACCATGCAGATAATATGCAACAGCTTTAGTCAAAAAATAGTATTTATCTTTTAGTAGAGAGTCTTTTTGTTGAGAACTATGAGCTATCTCATTAAGAAGTTCATCATTATGCTGCCATGCCAATAAAAGAGCTGTATCAGCGGCATTACGCAGACTTCCTGCTGTGTAGTAAAATTTTCCAAGTTGATTATAATCTGCTATGGTAGCTTTCCCTTCAGCTTTCTCAATATATTTTTTATATACATCTCCGGCATACCCATATTGTCCTGTAGAAGCTATGACTGTTGACATATCTTTATATAATTCCTCATTATTACTGTCAATAGCAATCGCTTTTTTATATTGGGCAATTGCTTCATCATACATTTGAGCAGTTTTTAAAGCATTGGCATACATAGCATAATCTTTTGCTATATAATCATTTGCACTCCCATTCCGTAATGTGAAAAAATGCTGGGCATATTTAATGCTATTCACTGTATCATTAAGATTGGTAGCTGTATAAAATTGCAAGCGATTCAATACAAAATGTGAGGGATCTAAGGTTAAGCCTTGTTGAATTTGTTGGTTTACACCATCGTATTGTTTTGCAAAGTATAATGCAATTACATATTGGGTTATATCATCCAAAGTAGCATTTCCTGATGCAAAATAAGTTTTAAAGGCTTCAATAGCAGATTCGTATTCACGATTAGTTGCATAAAGGCGTCCTAAAGTACGGTAAGCAATTATATAATCAGGGTGTATTTTTATGATTGTATTCAATTTATCAACAGCCTCTTTCCAATTTATAGAATGTTCATAAATTTCTGCTTCTTTGATATATGAAAGCGGGAAATTTTTATCAAAATATATAGCCATTTCATAATTTCTAACAGCTTCTCCAACATTCTTTGCTGCATTATAAATATCTCCAGCTAAGATATAAACCATTGGATTATTTTTATCAATTTTTTGAGCTTCCGAAACTTTATCCTTGGCTTTATCACTTAGCCCGTTATCTAAGTAAGCATACCCTATTGCCAATTTTACATCAATATTATTGGGATTTCTTTTCTGAATAGAGGTAAAAGAAGCTTCTGCTGCTGTTGAATTATTTTTTAATTCTATTTTTGCAAGTCCGATTGCATTAAAAGGATCCTCCGGATTGGCAGCCAAACCTTTAGTATAATATGACTTTGCTTCATCTGTTTTTCCTTGTGCAAAAGAGATTTCACCTAAATAGTAATTGAGTTTGGTTGGATTCTGAGCATATTGTTGTTCAAAATATTTTTTTGCAATGGCATATTCTTTAATGTGAAAATAATCAATTCCAAAATTATTTTGCGCTTTCGCTGCAAAAGTTACAATAATACCAAGAAAGACTAGAAATTTGATTTTGTTCATAACGGTAGTAAATATTTGGTTTTTAAAAATCGTTTTTCATGTTATAATATCGTATCGGTCTGGTAGCAGGAACAAGTCCGGCTTTAAGAATAATACGTTGTCCGCTATCTCCGGCAACAAAAGCCACAAAGCCGGAAGGTAATCCGTCGCGAACATCCGAAATAATCATATAAACATCTCGTATTAATGGATAATACCCTAAGCCTAAATAGGCAGGAACCGGTTGGTAACTATTGTCTTCCGTAGGATTATTATCACGACTTACATACATAACCTGTATGGTTTTATCAAATGTAAGCTTAGAAGAATCATTAGGGTTGCTAATCCAGTTTACACCTATTATTCCCAATGAATTCGGGTGTTTAGCTACATATTCTAATACAGCGGCATTTGATTGAGCAGCACTCAATCGGCTGCCCATAGGTTTGCCTTTGCAAATAGTATCTTTAATAAAACGTACCGTACTTGAACTTGGATTATCAAAAACAATCTGCATCGGGCGAGATGCTTTATTTTTTGAGGTTGTTATATCTTTCCAGTCTGTAATTTCTCCGGTCATAATCTTTTGTAAGTTTGATACGCTGATTAGAGAGTCTGGATTTTGTTTATTTATAATCAAGGCAATGCCGTCAATGGCTATTTTCTGAGAACGCGGTGTCCGCCCTAAACTTTTAATTTTTTCTTTCTCGTCTGCTGTTAAATCCCGTGCAGTAATCATAGCGCGGATACTGTCTTTCAATATATATTGAAAAGCTTCGTTTTCGCTGCAATAAACAGGAATAATGTGGGCATTTATATTCAATCCTGTAAATACATCAATTTCTTCCTGCATAATGGGTTTAAAGCATTCATCACAAGAAATATAAGCTGTTCCACTTGTTGGGGTATCCGTCCGGGTAACAGTTCCACTTTGACAAGCTACAAATAAATGAGCTATAAAAAGTAAAAATATAATTGTTTGCTTTTTCATTTTATGTATCAAAATTTCAAGATTATAAATATCCCAATCTTTTATTAGTACTCGAAAAAAAGAAAATCTTTCGATTTAGTATAGAGTTTTTCTTCAAATTTTAAACCCAAGAACAGACACATGGTCTACTCTTGGGTTTAAGGAATTTGTAAAAATTATTATTTCTGGTATTTCCATATACGGAAAGCTCTATATAAACCGTATAGGAAAAATACTACACCAAAAATGATTCTTAAAACATTATCAAAGTTGAACATGCTGGTAAAAACTAAAAGGTACGCCATGCCGAAATATATTATCAACATGAATATCCCGAATATAAACCTGAATTTTAGTTTCCCACCCGACATCTAACTATTGCAATCTAAAATCAATAGGAATCATAAAATAAGTAGGAACACTTTTTCCGTTTTGCTTTCCCGGAATCCACGGAGGCATCATTTTTACCACACGTACTGCTTCATCGCTAAGAAATTGATTAGGATTCTTTTTTACCACTACATCAGAAATAGTTCCTTTTGCACTTACAACAAATTGTATGTAAACCTTCCCTTCAATTCCATTTTCTTTGGCAACTTTAGGATATACAATTGATTTTCTAATAAAAGCAAGCATCTCTTCTTCTCCACCCGGAAATGAAGGCATCACTTCTACTGCTGTATGAATAGGTTCTGGTTTTGCTACAATACCAGCATCTGCGGGAATTTCTTCGTCTCCAATTTTAGTATTTGTTATACCCTCTCTATTCTGATCTCCCACTGTTGTTTGTGTTTGGTTCATTGTAGTTTGTGCCTGCATGGTTTGATCATCATCGATATCTTCATGTGCAGTAATAACCGGAGGTGTAAATTGTAATGTAGCCTCTACTGGAGGGGGAGGGGGAGTCATATCCCTAAGCATATCTTGTTCCTCTAGTTTTTGGTCTTCAATAGTACTCAGTTTTGTATCCTTAACTAACCCTTCTTGGGGTGTGGCGGTAGCTTTTTTTACAGTATCTATCAATGTTGGTAGAAGTGCTATAAAAATAGCTAATAGGAATACAGCTATTAGTGACATAATATGCCGTCTGGAAGAATCCATGCGGATAACATACGCCCCATAAGCTTTATTTTTTTCTTCAAATACAATATCACACCATTCTTGTGATGTCAAATTTACGTCTGTTGCCATAACTTTAAGATTTAAGGGTGATTACTTTATTTATTTTTAAACTTCCCTGCTTGCGCAGATAAAGCTCCTTTTTCCAGATAGTTTTGAATCATAAACTTATCACCATCTGTTACATCTACAATTGCATAAATACCGATGCTACAGATTTGTATTTCATCTAAGACATCAACCAAGTTCTTATAGGTTGCACCATCGGTTGGTTTTATAATAACAACCAATCCTTTTTTATCTGATAACAACTCATCTGATTGTTTTGTAAACTCTTCTTCTGTAATTTTCTTTTGTTGCTTTTGTGCACGAAGATCTCGCATCTTGTCAATAACCGCTCCATTTCGTTTAACTAAATATGCACGAAATCCTGTAGGTGAATAATTGGTTTTAATGAGTGATGTATAATCTTCATATTTAGGCTGTCCTTCGTAATAATATACTTCATCATTACTTCCTAACAAAACGGTAATGGTTTTGAGATCATCTACCTGATTTTTTTTAGAGTTATCAATCTCTTTTTTATCTTTAGTAGGAACTACCAGATTCATGATTTGAGGCTTGCTCAAAGTTGTACAAAACATGAAGAATGTAATCAGCAACATGTTCATATCAACCATGGGGGTAAAGTCAACCCTTAAATGCATCTTTTTAGGTTTCCCTTTTTTGGCTTCACCACCGCCTCCGGTATTTACTTCTGCCATTTTATTTTAAGTTTTCTTTATGTTAAAAATTATCTTTACTATATGCTTTCCTTTTGAAAAGGAAAAGCATATCATATAAAGTTATCAATAAATTAAAAGCCTTGCGGCATTCCTCTAAGCGTGGTAACCAAACTAAACCTGTTTTGACGAAGGTCTTGTAAGGTTCCAATAACGGTTTTTACATTAACATAGGGTGTCCCTCTATCTGCTTTCAACGCTATATTTAATCTTTTTTGCTCTTCTTTTAAAGCAAAAAATTTCGCTTGTTCGTAAAATGTAGCATTCGCATTAACCGAATATTTTACCCATGTTTTTAATTGGTTATTTGTGCTATCCGCAGGAATTCCCGATTCGGGCAATTTCAAATATTCATCTTGCTTTGCCAAATCCCAGCTCAAAAATTCGGGTAATTTATTAATTGGAACTCCAATTGAGGGTTGATTAATAAAAGAGGCTATCTGCTGGTCTGTAAATTTAATATTATTGTCTTTGCCGATTAATTCCAATACTTCTTTTTTTACCTCAGGTCTATCCAAGTTAAGATAACATTGTCCGGTAGGTTTTATTAAAACAGTCAGCACATTGTTATCTGGTATTTTAATTTCTACTACGGAAGCGGGTGTTATAACCCGGATAGGCTCTTTGGGCATAAATGTTGCCGTAAGCATGAAAAATGTCAGCAAAAGCACAGTAACATCACTCATCGCAGTCATATCGATGAATGTGTTGTGTTTTTTTACTTTTACTTTAGACATAGTACTTTTGTGTTAAGTTTGATAAATTAATTATTGAATGAAAATCAGCAATTATTTTCTCAAATCTCTTTTGGTAAAAGTTTGTCCTATTGCGAAACCGATTTCATCAACAAAGTTTGTAATGTTTTGTACTTTTCCTGAGAAGAAACCATAACTAATAATAGCTAACGCACCTGTTGCAATACCTGTTGCTGTATTTAAAAGAGCTTCTGAGATACCTACCGCCAAAGCAGTTGAATCGGGTGCTCCTTCTTGACCCATAGCTCCAAACGACTTGATCATACCTAATACGGTTCCTAACAGCCCCATCAAAGTTCCTAAAGTAGAAATAGTTGCAATTACAGGAAGATTTTGTTCCATTGCAGGAAGTTCTAATGCTGTAGCATCTTCTATTTCTTTTTCAATAAGAGCTGCTTTTTCATCGTTTGATAAACTTAATCTTTCAACATCTTCATATCTTAATAAAGCTGAAGTTAATATGTTAGAAACACTTCCTTGTTGTTTGTCGCAAAGCATACGTGCTCCTTCTAAATCATTATTATCTAATTTTTGTGTTACTTTGTGTACAAAATCTACTAATTTTCCTGTACCTCTTGCTTTACGCATAGCAAAAGC
>JAVBQU010000087.1:0-5619 GCA_031548675.1 Bacteroidales bacterium | reverse complement strand
GATTTTCCAATTCCATTTTGATAGAATGATACAAAGGACCATTCCCTGCAATTTGAAGTTTTACATTTTTATTTCCTTCAAATGCTTTTTCAAAACAATGAATGGTAAATAAATGCCTTTTACTTTCAATTAAATTTCCTACCGACAAGAAAATAAATTCTTTTGAATCGGAGATTGTCTCATTATAATTAAAAATAGGGGCATACATATTAGGTATAACACGTAAATCCTTATTCAATGTAATTTGAGATTGTATGCTGTTTTTTAAAGCTTCCGACACACAGATAAACTCATGGCAATTTTCAATAGTAAAAGCAAGCTGTTTCTTTGCATTTGCAGATAAGTCGTAATTGAGTACAGCCGAAGAATGTTCTGTAACAACCAAAGGAATATTATACTTTTGGGCTAAAATACCAGCACAATAACCCGCAGGGTAAAATGAATGTGCATGAATAACATCAAATTTTTCACCTTTCCGAAATACTTTTTTAATTGCCCGAAATAGTAATGATTTATATATGGCTACATAAACCTTTGACATTCTTGATAAAATATAAAACGAGGGTATTTTTAAAGTGTAGGTATGTACGCCTTCATCATTTAGGTAGGTAAATTTAAAATTATTGGGGTTGAAAGTATCAGTTCTTCCATGAAAGCTAACGTCAATAACCGTTACACGATATCCTGCTTTTGAAAGTGCTACAGCTTGTTCTCTAAAAAAAATACCATTACCCGGATTCCCTTTACTCGGGTACCACGATGGTATGATCAACAGGTTCATGTTTCAGGTTTTTATTTTTACGATATAATCGTTTAACAACAGCATAGACAGTTATAAGTAATATGATGTTGCCTAATAACAACGCAATAATGGCTCCATTAACTCCGTATCTGGGAATGAGCCAAAAATTGAGAACAAAAGAAATAATATAAACACATCCGCCGGTTATAGAGCCTAATTTCATTTTTCCAAAATATAAAAAATAGTTACCAAACATGGCATTAACGGCTAATAAAATCTGTGAGAGAAATAGAAAAGGTAATATAACGATTACTTTTTCGTAAATAACAGGAATAATATTGAAAATGAGGGCTATTTTTACAGAGGCTATCATCAATAAAGCTATAATGAAAAAGATTACTACAATAATCTTGATCATTTTTTGGGTTCTTTTGAAGTTAGCTTCAACATTTTTTTCTTTTAAAAAAATAGGCAGCCATATATTTTGAAATGACATAATTATCAGTGAGCAGACAGAGGCTATAGTAACCCCTAAAGTATAGACAGCCATAACAGACATGTCGGTTTTTTGCTGGATGAAGAATTTATCACTAAATCCTTGAACTGTTGCTAAAATAGCCAATAGAAATATAGGAAGACTGTAAGATAGAATAACTTTTATTAGTTTGGAGCTAAAAGCGAATTTGAATTCTTTTACATAGCTTATTGAAAATAATAACCATAATAAAGTTTCGCAAAGATAGTAACTACATAAACGGGTAAAAACTTTATCTCCTTTTGAAAAGTATAAGATAGCAATAACAACGCCATTGCTTAAAAATAACCGGAAGAGGTTGTACATCTGTACACGTTTGATATTTTCGCTGGTAAGCAGAAAATTAAAAAGCATAAAACTTCCGGCAGAGGAAATAAAAGCCAATAACAGCGGAAAGCGGTATAAATGATAGGGGATAGGGTGGTCAAATAAAAAGTTTATGGCTTTGAAATCAAGTCCGAATATATAAATTGGAACTAAAACTACAATTAGAAAAGAAATAAAAATAAAATTGATAGAAAAAAGTAACTCTTTCCGCTTGTTTTCTGTATAATCGTGATAGAGCTTGCTTTGAGCCGTATATAAACCAAAGCTCAATAAAACAGAAATAGTTTGAACAAAAGCGTATAAATAATTAAAAACCCCTACTTCATTTTGGGTCATTAAATGTAGGTAAACAGGAAGCAATAAAAATGTGGAACCCTTTACTAATATATCTACACTAAATACTTTGGTAAAACGGGATGCAACTTGATTATTACAAATAAGAGCATATATGTTTTTGGACTTATCAAACAAGCGGATTCTGTTTTACGGTATTAA
This sequence comes from Bacteroidales bacterium, assembly GCA_031548675.1. GTDB lineage: Bacteria > Bacteroidota > Bacteroidia > Bacteroidales > P3 > JAVBQU01. Next base: position 3,520 of record JAVBQU010000087.1, on the reverse strand, counting down.
TATTTCATTAGGGTAAGCTACTAATGTAGTTTCTCCGTGGCAGCTGCCAATAAATGGAGATATGGTTAATTTACGAATTATATATGTATAATTTTCAACTATACTTTCTAAAAAAGGTTTTACTTCAAAAAATTCATAAGGATTGTGGTATATAGCCAAACATAAAACAGGGCGATGCTTTGTAATGGTTTCTACTGCTCCTTTTACCATATCTAATGCACAACCCTCAATGTCAGCCTTAATCAATTTCGGATTTATATTATATTCCTTAACTAAAGTATCCAATGTTTTCTGTTCTACTGAAATTCCATTTTTCCCTGATGAATCAATCGATAAATTAGAATCGCCTGAATCGGAAATGATAATGGGAGGCATATTGTCCTTTGCAGCAATAGCGGCATTGATGGTTTCGTATTTTGATGGTGCAATATGATTTTGCTCCATCAATTTTTTGTATTTTTCAATAGATTTCAATGACATTTCTACTGAATAAATTTTGCTGTAGTCATACTTCGACAATGCTAAAGCCGAATCTCCATTATAAGCTCCTAAATCAATAAAATCTGTATTTTTTATGTAATCGGCTACAGCACTGGGAGTATAAGTTAACCCATGATAATAATAAAAAACAGACGGCTCCATTAATGCCTTGGGAATAGCATATTTTTTTCGGAGTTCAGAGAGGTTTTGAGCTACTTGTTTTTTGTTTTCTATAGTTTCTTCTTCCAGCAATCCTCCAATAACCTCTTCTTCTTTTACTTTCATACGAACATTGAAACGGGCATCGGGATAATTTAAAAAACGTTTGATAAGTGTTTCAACAGTATGTACAGAATAAGAATCTAAATTTTTTTCAAGTGCAATAGTCTTTTCGTTTAAATTTTCTGTTTTAAAGTAGTCTTTAAAACTTCCTCCCAAATAATCAACTATATAAAAAGATGGTGCAGGACTAATCATTTTCAAATATGATGCATATAATGAAGGATGATTATCGCGTAAATAAGAACCTATTTTTCTACGTATTGGCATATTGCTAAACGGATAAAGTGTTTAAAACGAAATTTTTTCCATCAATTGAATACCTGAAAGAACATCTTCATGGCTCGGGAATTTATCCCATTGTTTGTGTACAATGTATTCGTACATTTTATCATGCCCTTTGCCATATTGATGATCAAGTTTAAAATCCAAATCGGGTTTCTCCATATCTTTTACATCCCAAAAATCAATCTGGTTTAAATTGGTTCCGCTTAATCTGATAGTTCCTTTTTCACCAATAAGAGTTAATTCTGTTACAAAATTGGTACGATATACACTAATGGTAGCATTTAATGAACCTACAGTTCCGTTTTCTAACTCGCAAATAGCAGAAATAGAATCATGTACTTCTAATTTTCGCAAATTTCCCCCTATGCCGTAAGCATTTTTTATTTTGCCGAAAAGATAATGAATCATATCTACATAATGACTGGCTTGCGTATAGAAAACCCCGCCGTCGTAAGCTTTAGTACCATGCCAATCGATACCAAAATAATCATCATTTCTATTCCAAAAAACATTGCAGGTAAATTGATGAATTTTTCCCAATTGTCCTGAATCGATTAATTCTTTTATAAATACAATTAAGGGATTATATCGATTCTGATAAACAGGCAATAACGTTTTATGGGTCTGCTTTACCCGGTCAATCATTTCAAAAGCTTCGCGAGAAGTAAGCGAAATGGGTTTTTCACAAATAATATAAGGAATATTAGTATGTTCTGCCAACCCAATTACATGTCGAGGATGCATGCCTGAAGGAGTTAGTACGGCAACCACATCAGCATCTTTCAATGTTTTGTAGTTTGTGGTGTAGGGTACAGAGAGTTGATTTGCTATCGATTGGGCTTTAGCTTCATCAATATCGCAAACCATGCTTATTTCAATGCCATCGACTGCTTGTACCGCTTCTATGTGTCGTTTTGCAATTCGTCCGCAGCCTACAAGTGCTAATTTTACAGGGGTCATTTATAAATTATTTTTCAGAACTTTTGATAATGGGTAAAATCTAATTTGCTTTATGAAATTCTTTTTACCTGATTACTTTCTAATTGATATTTTTGATTGCTTTCTGGGCAAACAGCCATGCCATTTTCATCAAAATTTAAACGGTGTCCGTATTCGCTCATCCAGCCTATCTGGCGGGCAGGATTTCCTACCACCAATGCATAAGGTTTTATATGTTTGGTAACCACAGTTCCGGCTCCAATAAAGGCGTATTCACCTATGTCATGTCCGCAGACAATAGTAGCATTAGCTCCAATAGTGGCTCCTTTTCCTACATGGGTTTTTGCATATTCGCTTTTACGGTTTACTGCACTTCGAGGATTCGTAACATTGGTAAATACACATGAGGGTCCTAAAAACACATCATCGTCGCAAATAACGCCTGTGTATACTGAAACGTTATTTTGTATTTTTACATTATTGCCCAATACCACTTCCGGCGAAATAACAACATTTTGCCCGATGTTGCAACTGTTTCCAATAATACAATTGGACATAATGTGGCTAAAATGCCAAATTTTAGTTCCGGTTCCTATTTTGCAACCCTCATCAATAATGGCAGTTGCGTGAGCAAAAAAGTCGTTCATGCTATATTTTAATTTATACAAAATTACGAGATTATCATATACTTATTACATTGTTATCATTTTTTTTATCCGAAACTTTTCAACGTTTTTCTTAATCCTTCTTCTGCACTATATGGTAAACGGGAAACAGCTATTGCACTTTTTGCTTTTGCATTAGAAACCACATAGTTTTCCGTTAATTTTTGCAGGTTATCAGAATTTAATGGTAGCTTTAAAATATTGCCAATTTGAGCTATAAATCGAATGAAATTTTTATTCCATTTCCAAATCAGGGCTTTTTTGCTTTGCGATTCTGCAATAAGTTGAATTAATTTATTTGTTGAAACAGGCTCGTCATCTGCTAAATGATAAATACCGCTTACAGGACTTTGGACAATAAACTTCTCTATAATCCACGATAAATTATCTACACCTAAAAATGAACGCTTATTGTCGTAAGCACCCAAAGGGTAGGGGATGCCTTTGCTTACAAAATTAAATAGCAAGTTCAAATTCCCCTTGTTTCCTGCTCCGTGTATCATACATGGTCGGAAAATATATACCTTTTTATCTTTTGTAGACTGAAAATCATTTGTTTGTGCTTTTATATATTCTTCTGCCTTAATTTTACTTTCCCCATAAGCTCCTTTAGGTTTGGGAATTACATTTTCGATTAATACATCTCCTTCAACTGTATCTGCCGCAGCTTTAACGGAACTAAAGAAAAAAAATTGTTTACAGGATGAATTTATAAAGGCATCAAAAACTTTTTGTGTTAATCCGGTATTTATGGCAAAATATTCATCTGCTTTACTTTGCTTTTTTGTATCATGGGCTTTTCCGGCTAAATGAATAATGCTGTCAAATTGCCCGAAAGGAATTTTGTCAAAATCGTTCCAAGAAAAAAA
>JAVBQU010000091.1:0-5181 GCA_031548675.1 Bacteroidales bacterium | reverse complement strand
AAGTAAGAGGCAAAAAGTCAAAAAAAATATCGTACCTCTACGGAACCATCCATATTAAAGATAAAAGGGTATTTGCGTTTGATGATATAGTAATTCAATCGTTGAATAAATGCGAGCTTTTTATGCCTGAAATGTCGTTGCAAAATGTGGATATGGCAAAAATGGCTAAAGCCATGTATACGACCGACAGTCTTTCGCTTGATAAACTTCTGAGTGCCGAAGATTATCAGCTATTGAAAGATACCGTAAAGAAACGCTTGCAATCAGGGATAAAACCCTATAAAAAAATGAAACCTTTTTTCCTGATGTCGCTGCTTACAAATGACCTTTTTAGTCAGGATGAAACTTCGTTTTTAGATAACTATCTTCTGGCTTTGGCAGAAAAACATAAAAAATCGGTAGAAGGTTTAGAAACCCTTGATGACCAATTGTCGTGCATAGAGCGGATTTCTCTGGAGGATCAATGTAAATGGCTGATGATGTTGATTAAAGATACCTCTGCCCAAAAAGATCAAAGCGAAGAAATGGTAGAAATCTATTTGTCAGGCTATTTATCAGATTTCGATACATTGGATATAAGTTCGTATGGCGAAGATTTTTTCAATATTTTTCTGACCGAAAGAAATTTAAAAATGGCTGATAAAATAGACCAAACTATTAAAAAACAAACGGCTTTTGTGGCTGTAGGAGCCATGCATCTAACAGGCAATAACGGACTTATCAGCTTGCTCCGGCAAAAAGGCTATGAAGTAAAAGCAATTCCTTTTGAGTTTAATAAACCATGAGCAACAAAGAAATTTACCGTAAATTCTGTAAAAGCAATAAACAGCTTTCCATTTTTCTTACCGATTGGTGGATGGACGCTGTATGTGGCGAAGAGAATTGGGATGTAGCTATAGTGGATAATCATGGCGATGTTTTGGCATCTTTGGTTTATTATACAACCAAAGATAAACTAGGATTTAGAGGAATAAGCCAGCCCATACTTACGCCTTATACCGGACTTTTTATAAAATATCCCGATAATCAAAAATATAACACAAAGGTCAATTTTGAAAAGAAATTGATTACCCAGCTGATTAGTCAAATTGAATCTCAGAAATTAGCTTTTTTCCATCAGCAGCAACATCCTGCTTTGCAAAACTGGTTGCCTTTTTATTGGCAGAATTATACACAGGCAACACGGTATACGTATGTAATACATGATTTGTCGGACATGGAGAAACTTTACCAAAGTTTCGATAGTACGATTAAAATCAATATTCGTAAGGCTCAGGAAATTCTTCAGGTAAAAACAGATTGTGATGTAGAAACATTTTACCGGATTAATAAATTAAGTTTCGATAGGCAAAACAAAAAGATTCCTTATTCGCAACAACAATTAGACCGCATATTTACTGCTTGTGCAGAACGGAATTGCGGAAAAAACTTTTATGCTATAGATAAGGAAGGAAATATTCATGGGGCAATTTATATGATTTGGGACGAAACATCGGCATATTATCTTTTAGCTGGTGGAGACCCTGCCTTACGCAATAGCGGTTCTAATGTTTTGCTGCTTTGGGAAGCCTTGCAATTTATTTCAAAAATAAATCCCAAACTTTGTTTCGATTTCGAGGGGAGTATGCTGGAACCGGTAGAACATTTTATCCGTTCTTTTGGGGGAATTCAGCAGCCTTATTTCCTTTTAAAAAAAGATTATTCTAAAACTTACCATTTCCTAAAAACCATGCAGGGGCTATTATCTTAGAAAAACGGATGAAAATCTTGGGTTAGCTTTCGGTAGTTATTTGTAAATTGTTGTTCTTCATCCCGTATAGTCAAATAATTTTCCTGTAATACTTTATCATTAAAAGAAAACTCCATAAGCAGCCTAACGGGCTTGTGTTTAGAGGTATGAGACACCCAAGTTTGCCGGTTGCAGTATAAACCGGCTTGTTGCATTTTTTCTTTAAATAAACTGCTTTCGGAAACAGGTAATATAAAAGCAGATTTACCTTGTGGATTTAATAATTGAGACACACCTATTGCCAAAATATCGAAAGGTAAACTGTCGTTATGGCGGGCAGTACTGCGGGTAGCACATTCCGGTTTTAGGGATTGAGAAAAAAATGGAGGATTGCTTACAATAAGATCAAATTTCTTCGGATGATTTTTATGGAATTCTATAAAATTAATATGTAAGGCTTGTAAATGTTTACTCCATGCCGAATTTGCAAAATTAATCTGAGCTTGGTTTATGGAATCTATATCCTTGTCAATAGCAGTAACAATTCCATCGGCATTGCGTTGGGCTAGCATCAGGGCAATAATTCCACATCCCGTTCCGATGTCTAAAATGGTATGAGCGTTTTCCACATCAGCCCACGCTCCGAGCAATACCGCATCTGTGCCAACCCTCATCGAAGATTGTTCGTCAGCAACTTCAAACTGTTTAAATTGAAAAGGCATATATGGTCGCTCTACATCTGTAAATAGAAATCAATTAAACCTTCAGGAGCTATTACATAAAGCTCCTGTTTCTCACGGTCTAGTTTATGTATGATTTTATCCACAATGGGTAAAAGAATCTCTTTATCTTCAAATTTAATTTGCAAAATAGCCTGATGTGGATATTCCAAAACTGTTTCTACAAAGCCGATATCGCCTCTGTTATTATCAATTACTTTGTATTCGGTTATTTCGTGATAATAAAATTGATTACCTTTCAATGGAGGAAGCATTGATAATGGTAAGTATAAATTATTGTTTATCATCTGCAAAGCTTCCTCTGTAGGAATATCTTTCAGCTTTACAGTGGCGTTGTAATCTTTCAGACGAATATTTTCAATGAAAAAAGGTATTAATTGTTGCTTGATTTCTACAAAAACCATATCTAATTTAGCATATTTAGCAGGTTCATCCACATCCAGATAAAATACCAATTCTCCTTTATATCCAAATGGTTTGGTAATCTTGCCCAAATAAAAACACTCTTCTTTCTTCATAATTTATTTTTGTGCAAAAGTACGCTTTTTACAGAAAAGTACATATTGTTACAATTATGTATTACCCTTGACATAAAATCTAGTATCAAATACTTAGAATTCTCCTCGCTTAATGTTATCTTTGCATTTTATTGTAGAAAAATGCCAGGCAAAAATATACATAGAAAGTGCAGTTCCAATAGTAAGAAGAGAATACAATGTTTGTTATGGCTTTTCATCCTATGCTTTTCTTCTGTTTTTGCACAAACGCCGATTGCTTCCGAAAATATTTTTACATCTTTAGATTCAGCCCTGAAAGCTCCTGAAAAAGTTTATGTGCTTAATCTCAGCAAACAGAAACTTACAACTGTTCCTTCAGAAATTATACAATTTACCAACTTGCAGCAACTCAATCTTGGGAAAAATAAATTGACAGAACTACCTGATTTTATTGGGAAATTAAAATCACTGCAAAGTTTGAATATTGAAAAAAACCGGATTCAAAGACTTCCTGCAAGTATAGGACAATGCAGAAATTTGACAGAATTAATTGCAAACCGAAACCCTCTTGAAGAACTGCCTGCAGAAATGTCAGAGTTAAACAAATTAGAAGTTTTGGATGTTTGGGGTACAGATGTTACAGCTTTACCTCCAAGATTTAAACAGTTGGCAGGTACGCTGAAATTTCTAGACCTTCGTAATGTTTATATGACCAAAGAAGCCCAGCAGGCTATTTTAAATTTACTGCCTGATACTATGGTAAAACTTTCGGCTACGTGTAATTGCGATGGGCGCATCAAACAAAAAGATTAATTTATTATGGCTATAGATTATAAATTGGCTTTTGTGCCGGGCGATTTGCTAAAAGAAAACAAGGAAGAAAGTATGTCGTATTATGCCCAATATGAGCGTAAGAATTTAAAAATTGCACTGATCCAACCGGATTTGGTACATCAGGATATTGTTAAGAACATTGAGCATTTAACCAAACTGCTGCAACAGGTAGAACAAGGTACGGATCTGATTATTTTACCCGAATTATTTACAACAGGTTTCTCTGTTGCTTATCAAAAATATGCGGAAACCATGCAGGATTTAGGCGTGCAATGGATGCAGGAACAAGCCCGGAAGCTAAAATGTGTAATTACGGGTTCGCTGCTGATAGAAGAAAATGATAAAATCTATAACCGCTTGATTTGGATGCAGTCTGATGGAAATCTGCAATATTATGACAAACATCATGTTTTCCGCATGAGCGAGGAAAAAGATGTGGTAACTGCCGGTTCTCAGGATTTAATCGTAAATTTGCATGGCTGGAAAATAAAACCTTTGATTTGTTATGACTTGCGTTTTCCAGTCTGGAGCCGGAATCGTTATGAGCATAACGAATATCAATATGACGTTCTGATTTATGTGGCATGCTGGCCTCAAGTTCGTTCACAGGTATGGAAAACGCTATTACCTGCCCGGGCTATCGAAAATATAGCTTATACAATTGGTGTAAACAGGGTAGGAGAGGAACCTGCATTAAACTATTCGGGCGATTCGGCAGTGTATAATTACAAAGGGGAAATGTTACTTGCTGCCAAAACCGATACGGAGTGCGTTTTGCATACATCATTATCTTATCCGGCACTACAAAGTTTCAGGCAGAAATTTAATGTGGGCTTGGATTGGGATAAATTTTAAAAGAGATATTTAAAAATATGGATTTAGAAAATATTCAATTTAAACATAGAGTACCTATACAGATACGTTTTAACGATGTAGATGCTTTAGGGCATGTGAATAATGCCGTACAGTCGTCGTACTACGATGTGGGGCGGATACATTATTTCCAAGACATAGAAAATACAAAACTCAACTGGAAAGATCCCAGATTGGTAGTAGTTCATGTCGAGCTTAATTTTATGCATTCTATCCGCATGCACGACGAAATTTGGGTGGAATCTAAAATATACCAATTCGGAAATAAAAGCCTGAGAATGATACAACGGATTATTGATAAAAATAATCAGGTAAAGAGTACTTGTAATAGTATTTTATCGGGGTACGATATTGTAAATGATACATCTCTGCCTATTTCCGAAGCCATGAAACAAGCGGTAAATAACTATGAATTATAAACGTTGAATGATGAGAGGATATTCTATTCACATCTCACTTATCATGGTTTACTTTGCGTCTTGAAATCTGAAATCTTGAAACTTGAAAT
>JAVBQU010000190.1:0-7147 GCA_031548675.1 Bacteroidales bacterium | reverse complement strand
GACCGCATTCTGCTATTGGTGGTAAAACACCTGTAGTAATGGCACATCATGTAACGAATTAATTAACTTCTACAGCAGTGACGACACAAGCAATAACGAAGATGAAAGGCAGTTTATTATTGCCCTGTAATCCATTTCTTACACTCGCTCACTCTTGCTTTGCTTACCAGTATTTTTTCGGGAGTAGGGACTGTTAGGTTTATAGATAATTTTCCGGAAAACCAATATGATAAATCTTTAACTGCGGAACGTGCTACTATAAACTGCCTGTTTGCTCTAAAAAACTGCTCAGGCGAAAGCAGCTTACCGAGTTCATCAAGGGTTTGATCGAGATAATACGTTTTTTGGCTATGCGTAATCACTTTTACCATTTTCTCATCGATATAAATACAGGCAATATCGGCAACGGGAAGCGGAATTAAGCGGTCTCTTTCGGGAACCAGAAAATGTGTTTTATAGGCAGGTAATTTATATTGCAATTTTTCAAGTAGCTGCTGAAAAACTTGTGAGTTTCCGGTAGAGGCATTGAATATATTTTTATATTTATTGACAGCCCGCTCTAAGTCCTGTTTATTGATAGGCTTTAAAAGATAGTCGATGCTGTTTACCTCAAATGCTTTGAGAGCATATTCGTCATAGGCTGTTGTAAAAATAACGGGACATGTAACATCTACTTCTTCAAAAATACCAAATGAAGAACCGTCTGCTAAATGAATATCCATAAAAACCAGATCGGGCATAGGATGCAGGCGGAACCACTCTACACTCTCGTCTATAGATTGCAACACAGCCGTAATTTCCATTTCGGGTTGAACTTCACGAAGTAATGATTGCAGCACTTGTGCAGCTGCTTGTTCGTCTTCAATAATAATGGTTTTCATATCTTGATATTTATAAGAAACAGAAACTTTTTAAATTTTATATTTGACTCCTAATTCTATAACCAACGTTTTATTTTTAAGATTGCGTCTCTGTACCTCCTACCCATGACGTAAATATATAACTAATTGATTGATTTTATTTTTATTTCTTTCACTTTTGGCTTGACCCAAAAGTAACAAAAGGTCAAGGCTGAATAAAAAATAGCTAAAAAAACTTCCTTCCGCTAAACAAAAAAAGGTTGAAACCAATTGTATTAATACATCCTCAGGTACATACTATTTTCTGTAGTTCTATTGAATTCATCGCCTGTTTTTTGTTTTTAACGCTCTAAAGTCTGTTTTTTCTTAACGCATTTTTTATTAGGCCAATCCTTACTTTAAAGCGTCATTATACATTTATTTTGAACACTTTGATTATTACTAAGAAAATATAATTTAAGGCAATAAAGGAACTTCTACTTCGAAAATATAGCCGGTATTGCGGATATTAATTTCTTTCTGCCACATCAATCTGTAGCGTTCCACCAAGTTTACCAAGCCGATTCCTTCTCCTTCTTCGGGATTTTTTTTCAATTGTATGGGATTGAAAACAACAATGGTATCGCGGGCTGTAGTAGCCAATGTAATCACAAGGGGTTGTTTGCCGCTCACTATATTGTGCTTGATGGCATTTTCTACCAATGTTTGCAAACTTAAGGGGATGACATGGTAAGAATGGTATTTTTTATCTATATTATACACAAAATGTAAGCTTTCTCCGTAACGAATCTGCATAAGGGAACAATACGCATCGGTAAATTTCAATTCTTCTTCTAATGTTATCACTTCTTGGTTTTGCAAAGTGTAACGAAAAACATGGGATAATTTCTGCACATATTCCTGCGCTTTATCTGCATCTATTTTTATCAGGGAATTAAGCGTATTCAACGAATTAAACAAGAAATGAGGGTCTACCTGATTTTTAAGAGCGGCAAAGCGGGTTTTCATATTTTCTGCCAGCAGGCTTTTATTTTCTAAGGCTGTTTGCTGCTGTTTGTAGCGCAGATAAAGCAGCTGTGAAGAAAATAATACAATAATAGCTATAAAGGTATCTCTTATCATAGCTCCTTTTATGGCATGTTTGGGATTGGGCGAAATATCCCTAAGTTGTAATTGAATAGTAGAAATAATATAGCTGATAATCCATGCACATATAAAGGTAGCCAATATGGTTATGATAAGCTTAAGCGTAGGATGAAGCTTTATCTTCAATAACTGAAAATTCAACATATAAAGCAAAAATACAAGCAGAAAGTTTGAGAAAAAATGTACGAATATGCCCAAAGTGCTTAATGCCGGACGGACATGATCTCCTTCGGGCGGAACTACTGCATCTTTTCCATAAAAAATCATGATTAGAAACAACAGATTCAATAAGAGGGAAATTCCTATGGAAAAAGCAAGGGCTGTACGATAATTTAACGGCGATTTTTGCATATATTTGTTCTCAAAGTATTTAATTAATTGTTTTATCTTATTCGTAGCGTAAAGCATTAATCGGATCGAGCGAAGCTGCTTTTTTGGCAGGATACCATCCAAAAAAGATGCCTGTAGCGGCACATACTAAAAATGAAATGGCTACTGCCGGAGCACTTACAATAAAGGGCCAGTGTAATGCTGCCGATATGGCATAGGACATGGCTAATCCGAGTATAATCCCAATAAATCCTCCAATAAGGCTTAGAATCATGCTTTCACTTAAGAATTGCAGCATAATATCACGATTATGTGCTCCTATCGACATGCGCAGCCCTATTTCTTTTGTGCGTTCAGTAACGGTTACATACATAATATTCATAATGCCGATTCCTCCTACGACTAAGGAAATTGATGCAATAGCAGCCAGCAATACGGTTAAAAATCCACTAATAGAATTCATCATCTCTAGTATCTCCTGCTGTGTCCGAACCTGAAAATCATCTTCCTGCCCTTCTGCCAGCTTATGCTGCTGCCTCAATATCTGTTCAATTTCGTCAGTAGCCATAGAAGCCACACTTTCGGATGCAGCCGATGCCATAATCATGTGGATATAGTCGATTGCCAGAATTCTTTTTTGTACGGTCGTGTAGGGTGCAATAACCAAATCATCCTGATCCTGACCCATCTGGTTTTGCCCCTTGCTTTTTAATACGCCTATAATTTTAAAAGGGATTTTTCCGAAACGGATAGTCTTTCCTACCGGATTTTCGCCATTGGGGAATAAATTATCGACAATGGTTTTTCCGACCAAACAGACTTTTGCAGAAGCTCTTACATCCTGCTCGCTAAAATTTGTACCTGATGCTATTTCATATTTACGGATAGTCAAAAAATCGGAATTACCCCCCTGAATGCTTCCGGGCCAGTTGTTTGAACCATTGACCAATTGTCCGGCAGCACTTATCATCGGAGAAGCCTCACTAACGTATTTTGCTTTCTGCAGAATGGCATCTACGTCTTTTTCGGTTAATGTTTGTACATTTCCGGAACCGACATTTACCCCTCCTTGCCGCTGGCTTGAACGCATAACCATAATCAGATTTGTTCCCATACCGGAAATCTGATCGTTTATACTTTTCGAAGAGCTTTGTCCTAAACTTACCATGGCTATCACGGATGAAATTCCGATAATAATCCCCAGCATGGTAAGCAGGGCTCTGGTTTTATTTCTCAATAAAGCCCGGTAAGCTATTTTTATAAGATTCAATAATTTCATAGTAGCGTTTTTGCGTTATAACGTTTGAACGTTCAAACGTTTGTTTTATATTTGCGCCTATTTTAATTCTAAATTTTTCTATTTTATGAAAATTGACCGTTTTGAAGAAATACATGCTTGGCAAAAAGCCAGAGAACTTTGCAATCTCATTTATAATCAATTTAAAGAACATCGTGATTTTTCGTTTAAAAACCAAATTGAACGAGCTTCTATTTCCATCATGAATAATATTGCCGAAGGTTTTGAACGAAAAAGCAATAACGAATTACGTTTATTTTTATACTATGCCAAAGGTTCCTGCGGTGAAGTTCGTTCTATGCTTTATTTTGCTCAAGACCAATCAATCATTAACATAGAAACGGCTGAAATCCTCAGAGATAAAGCAGAGCATATATCCCGTATGCTTGCTAACTTTATTAAAACGCTGTAACGTTCGAACGTTATAACACATTAATAATCCTCACTTTTAGGCAAAGCATCCAAAGCTTCTTTTGCCGATTTCGGCTGTACTGCATAATCTTTCATAATATGACCATCGCGCAATTGTACGGTACGATTCGTAAAAATAGCAATATCCGGTTCATGGGTTACAAAAGCAATGGTCTTGCCTTTGGCATGAAGCTGTTGGAACACACTCATAATTTCATAAGACGTCCGTGTATCTAAGTTTCCGGTAGCCTCGTCTGCCAGCAGAATTACCGGATCGTTTACCAATGCGCGGGCAATAGCAACACGTTGCTGCTGTCCGCCCGAAAGCTGGTTAGGCATGTGGTACATCCTGTCTTGCAAACCAACTTGTTCCAGTGCACCTATAGCCATCCGCCTGCGTTCTTTACTCGAAATTGTATTATTATACAATAAAGGTAATTCAACATTCTCCAAAGCCGAAGTACGGGCAAGTAAATTATAAGATTGAAACACAAAACCTATTTTTCTATTCCGCAGGGTTGACAATTCATCTTTTGTCCGCTTACTTACAGCTATTCCATCAATATAATATTCTCCTGAAGTAGGATGATCGAGACATCCTAAAATATTCAGCAATGTAGATTTACCGCTGCCGCTTGCTCCCATAATGCTCACAAACTCTCCTTCCTGAATTGAAAAAGAAATGCCTTTTAAAGCATGAACTTCTTCGCTGCCTACCTGAAAAACTCTGCGGAGCTGCTCTATTTGAATAATCGTATTCATAATTTTCAAATTATCAAAGTATATAAAGTTACATACCAAAATCCGAATTTTCGAAATTAAGATTGTAACCCTTAAACTTGTTTTATTTTTTGTTGGGTCTCTTAGGCATAAAAGGGTTAGCAGCTGCCTCTCCCGGTTTTTGCTCATCTTTATCTGAAACAAAAAGCACTACCTTATCTGTTGAATCCAATCCACTTTTAATTATAGTTTTGACGCCGTCTGTTAAACCTGTTTCAACATTTTTCTGCACAAGACCTCCTGCTGTTTGAACCCAAACACTTTTCCCTTTACCTTTGGGATTGGGGGTTGAATGGTTATTCTTTTTATCACTTTTTGAAAGCATATCAGGCGTAGGATTAAAATGAAAAGCCTCCGAAGAAATTGCCATTCCTTCTTCTGTACGGGTAATGATAGTTACACTTGCTGTCATGCCCGGAAATAATTTTTCTTCCCGGTTAGGAGCTTCAATAATTACCGTATATGTTACCACATTGCTGGTAACAGTAGGCTGTATACGAATTTGATGTACTATCCCTTCAAAAACATTATCCGGATATGCATCTACGGTAAATGTTACCTTTTGCCCAAGTTTTACCTGCCCTATATCTGCTTCATCTACATTGGCTTCAACCTGCATTTTTTTCAAATCATTCGCAATTGTAAATAAAGTAGGTGTGCTGAATGAAGCAGCAACGGTCTGCCCCTGCTCTACGGCACGGTTTAGCACAACTCCATCAATGGGCGAATATATTTCGGCATACGACAGATTCACTTTGGCTTGGTGCAGATTTGCCTTAGCATTGGCAACATTGGTTTTTGCCTGCTCTAAACGATTAATAGCATCTTCAAAAGCTGTTTCGGTTGCCGCTTTCGCATTATATAATTGTTTGGTACGATCATAATTCTGCTGGGCAAAAGTTAAGTCGCTTTGCGCACTTGTAAGAGAAGACGCAGCTTGAGTTTCTTTTTCAATCAATGTCGATTTATCCAATTCCGCCAAAAGCTGTCCTTTTTTTACTTGAGAATTAAAATCTACAAAGATTTTTTCAATAACTCCCGACACCTGTGTCCCAATATCTACTTTATCAACAGGCTGCACATATCCGGTTGCCGTAACAGTCATTTCAATACTTTCTTTTTGCAAAGCTGCCGTGTGGAATTGTAACTCTTTCTCCTTGCTATTCTTCAAAAAGAATACAATAAGCATCGTAATAACGACTGCAATAATACTGATTATGATTATTCTTTTTTTCATTTACTTCTTATTTTATAATTGTTGTTTATATTTATCTCTAAAACTTACATGGTTATCGGAATACCCATGTATACATCTAAAATTTTACGTTTAAGCATAAAACCATATTTGCTTTGGATAAAGTCATTCAAAGCACTGATATAATTATTTTGCTGCTGCAGCAAATCAACAGCCGTAATGGCTCCGGCATTAAACTTCGCGCGGTATGCTTCAAATGTTTTATTATAGGCATTTTGCTTTACATCCGTAGTCTTGTATTTGTTATATGCCGAAACCACATTTTGATACTCTGTAACTACATTTTGTGAAATAGTGAGTTCTGTCTGCTTTCTGTCCAATTCTGCCTGCTGTAAAGCTATACGACTCTGTGTTACTTTAGACTTTACACGATTATTATTAAAAATAGGAATATTAAGATTTAAACCTACCTGTTCATTCATCCGGTCGGAAAGCTGTGTACCGAAATCACTATATCCATTGGCATGACCTGTTCCAATTCCTCCATTCAGATTTAGGGTTGGATAATAGCCCGACTTGGCTAACTTTGTGCTTATATTTGCGATGTTGACATTATACCGGCTTATCTTTAAATCAGGCATAGTTTCTAATGCTTTGTTCAAAACATAATCTTTGTCTGGAATAATAGACATCTGCACAATAGCAGATGTATCAGGGTAAATGATCCGCAAGTTTTCATTAGGATTCATTGAAAGCAAGCTCTTCAAAGTAAGCAGGCTGTTATCCAAGGTAATTTTAGTATCGGCAATATTATTATTATCGCTGGCATATTGTGATTCCAACAATAAATAATCGCTTTCCAATATACTCCCCATACGAAATTGTGCTTTTCCCTGCTTCAATTGTTCTTCGCTGGCTTTCAAAACAACATCTTGGTACTTTAACAATTCTTCATTCCCCAAAACGGTGAGAAAAGCCTGCAAAATCTGTACCGTTAATTCATTTTCATATTGAGATGTTTGATATGCTGCCTGCTCTGATCTTAGTTTATTCTGTTCGATTGTATTATTGATGCTGCCTCCCTGATAAATTGTAAGACCTGCATTTATACCATAATTTCCACTCCAT
>JAVBQU010000152.1:0-3565 GCA_031548675.1 Bacteroidales bacterium | reverse complement strand
ATATAACCTAAATCAATTCCTTTAGACGTCCGCAAAGCAAGCATAACATATTCGTTAAAAAGGTCTATATCCGTTAAATGCTCGTATTCGCAAGGCAGTTTATGTTCTTGTAATTGTTGTATGTATTCTGTCAAATTCGATACATTCCAATGCCTGCTGTATTTCCCGTCATAGCTGTGGGCACCAGCTCCCAATCCCAAATATTTTGTAGCATTCCAATAATTGCTGTTATGCTGAGATTCCTTTCCATCCAAAGCATAATTAGAAATTTCGTAATGCTTATAACCATGTGATTCTAAAAAATGATGTACTAGTTGGAATTGTTCTATGCTTTGCTCTTCAGCAGGAGGGTTTACCAGCCCTTTAGCTATTTGTAAAGCCAATGGAGTTTTATCCTCTATAGATAAAGAATAGCATGAAATATGTGGAATTTTCATCCTCACGGCAAATTCCAGATTTTCCTGCAAATGTTCATTCGATAAAGTAGGAATGCCATAAATAAAATCTACCGACAGATTATGAAAACCGCATAGATAAGCATTTTCAATAGTGGTTTCTATCAGATGCGGATTTTGTTTGCGGTTCAAATATTGTAAATCTTCCTCAAATAAAGATTGAATACCGATACTTAGCCTATTGATGGGTAGATATTTTTGATAAGCCCTAAGCGTTTCCAAAGATAAATCTTCAGGATTGGCTTCTAAAGTAATTTCTTCCACTTTAGATAAATCGAAATGCGTATCTAAAGTTTTAAAAATGTCCTCCAATTCATTGAGACTTAAAATTGAGGGAGTACCACCTCCAATGTAGATAGTACGGGGAATATCGGGCAGTAGAAACTCTTTTTGCAACTCAATTTCTGTACAAAGGCTTTGTATAAACCCGCTTCTATGCTTAAGCGAAGCAACAGAAAAGAAATTACAATAGTAGCATTTATTTTTGCAAAAAGGAATATGAATGTAAATACCTGCCATAAGTCAGAAATTTAATAAGTTTTTAGTTATGGTTTATTAGTTCTTTTCCTCCTTCTTTTACTATACCTACATCTTTTTGCAACCACACATAACGTATATAAATTTCATCAGACCAATAATCCTTAGTTTTGAATTTAAGACAATCTTTGATAACTGTGTCATTGATTTGTAAATCTTCTTTTGCAAGCAAGGTAATGGTTTGTTTACTCATGCCTAAATCCATGACAACACTATCTCCAATTATCATATTTGCTGGAAATAATAATAAAGCATCATTGATGTTTATTTCTGCTATGTCTTCTGCAATAATAATTTCAAGAGCAAAGAGCGAATCATTTTTATAAAAATAACATAGTCCATCTATGCTAAAGCCAGGTGTAATATATTTTTTATAGCAATCTTCAAAATAGAAAATATTTTGGTCAGCTAACTTAGCTGATTTACAAATACTCGTATCTAATTCTCCATAACCATTATTAGGATTATACACATAATGAATAAATTCTTTTAGAGGAAAATAATCCTTGATTTTTATTATCATGGTATCATTTATCTTAGGAAATTCTTCAGGATACCCAAAATCATTTACTTGTACAAAAGTTTTTTCTTTTTCAACATCAGATATAGAATCATCCTTGTAAATCATAGGAGGAGAATAAATTCCTATGATTTCTAATATACTAAAAAAACCGATTTCATTTTGCAGTTCAAATACTCTATCACAAAAAGAACCATACTGCCTAAGGTAATGAACTATTTTTGTTTCTACTGTATTATCGGAACGCTTGATAATTTTAACGCGTCCTTTTTTTAATAAATCAGCAATTACTTCATCTGAAAAATATTTGGGAGTTATTTGCACAGTATCTGCTGCAACTTTAGCTTTCAAATAGTCAGTTTGGTTAAAAAACATAATTACTTGACCATATTCCGCCCGAACTACTTTTTTAGATAACTTGAAAGATTTCAAATTAACTGTTGTTTTTAGGGTATCATTACCTTTACTTTGTCCTAATAAAGAAAGTGCTGTAAATAAGAAAAAGATAATTGGTGAAAAAAATCTCATTTTTTGCTATAGTTACTTTTTAATTTTTTATTCTAATCTAAGTCAACCTATCCAATCAGGCTTTGCCTCACAATAGCACATTCAAAATTCATTAATCTTTTATTTTACGAGTAAAACTTGCTTTCATAAACTCAACTTAAGCAAAGCTTAAGCCGAACACCTTTCCTTTATATTTAAACCTCTATCAAACGTTTTTTTACTTCAATTTAAATACTATTGGTAATGTTCTTTGAGTTGTTTTTCGTCTATTAAAATCTATTTTTGGATCCCATTCCCAATTTGGCATTATGGAGATTACTCTTAAAACTTCATTGTCCAAGTCAAGAGAAACACTTTTTGTAATTTTTGTGTCTGAAATTTTTCCGTATTTATCAATTGAAAAACTAACATAAACAGTTCCTTCTATATTTTTTTTACGTGCAGAATCCGGATATTTTAAATTTTCACGAATGAATTTGAATAATAACCTGTCGCCTGAAAGCCCATCAACAGCACCTGCAAAATAAACAAATAATTCAGTATCATCATAAAAACCAACAATATGATCTTCTTGCGACTTTGAAGAGTCATTTTTGATTTCTGAATATAAAATATCAGACTTTTGTACATTAGGAAATATGTTCAACTGAATTAAATCTTTTTCCTGATTTAAAATTGGATATTGATAATGTCCGATTATAGTATAATCAAACAAGCAATCTTCCAATACTTGACCGCCGCCAATATTATGTACAATTAAATTCTGTTTCCCATCCTCCGATTTTTGGGAGGAAACAATTCCAATGTGTGTGATTCCATATCCTAAATCCCAACACACAATATCACCAGCGCAATAATCTTTCGGATTTTGGGTAACGGTTTTGACTGTCCCATATCTAGAAAAAAATGTCATGAGATTGGGTACTCTTCGATGATCAATATTTTTATCAGGATGAGTTAATCCCCACTTTTTGGGATATTTAGCAAAATTTGTTTTCAGATCCTCATGCACTTCTTTTTGCAAGTCAATTCCCAATTTTCGATAAGCTCTAATAACTACATCAGTACAAACACCTTTGTTTGCTGGAATATCTCCATTTGGATAAGTAATACGAATATAAGCAGGGTCATATTGGACTTGTTGCTTGGTCAATGTCATTGCAGAATCGGCAAGTCTGTTGTAAAAGTCATTTTGCCCAATTGCAGAATGAAAGAATAATACAAAAAAAGTATATTTCGATAGCGGCTGTTCATCGTTTATACATCGTAATTCATAGTTAATCAAATATAGTTGAATTACTTAGAGTGTTTTGTAGTTGTATTTTTATTTCCCGTATGGCTAAAACACCATTTTATACCCAAAGTAGTTTCATAATCCTTTTTAGTAACCCATTCATTGCTCAAATAAACATAAAAACGATATTCATCCGTACTAAAAAAACGATATTGCAAACCAAAATAGGGACGGGGAACAAAATCGCCACCACTGTCAAATATTTTCCAATAACTGGGATTGCTAATGATTCTATCATCAGGATATAAATGT
>JAVBQU010000148.1:0-7283 GCA_031548675.1 Bacteroidales bacterium | reverse complement strand
TTGGTTTTTATCAGTAACCATAAAACCAATTTAACGATAAAACGAAAATTCGGGTTAGAGCACAATTATTTTGAAATGGATAATACAGGAGCTGTAAATCATGAAAAACCTCACTGGAATGAGGTTATAACAGAGTTTTTGGAATGGGTTGTGCTACAAAAATAAAATTTAGATATACAAAATTATAATCTTAACCATCATGCACTTGGCTTTACTTTACTTTATCATTGTAGCTGTTATCTTGCTTAGTGCATCTTCTATATTTTTCATCAAACATGAGCATGACAGACTCCTGAAATTAATTGCGGCTTTCAGCGGTTCATTTCTGCTATCAATTAGTTTTCTCAATATTCTGCCCGAAATTTATGGCTCTCACAGCCATGCAGCCGACGAATGCGGACATACCTCTGTGCTAAATATCGGATTGTTTGTTATTGCAGGTTTTCTGTTGCAGATGGTTTTAGAGCTGCTGACTAAAGGGATAGAACACGGGCATACCCATACACATGAAAAAACGTCTGTAGTTACTCCTTTTGCTTTGATGTTCGGCTTGTGTGTTCATTCGTTTTTAGAAGGTATGCCTATTATCGATGCACAAGACAGTGTACAGCAAACCCTGGCTGCCGGTATTGTAATCCATAATATTCCCATATCCATTATGCTGGCAAGTACTTTTGCATTGTCGGGTATGAAAAAAAACAGAATCTTTTTACTACTTCTGATTTTTGCCTGTATGACTCCGCTGGGCTCTGTAATTTCGCTGCTGCTGTCTCAAAATATAATACATGAACTATCTCATTATTATCAAATTATTATGGCAATTGTAGTGGGTATCTTTTTGCATGTATCCACCTCTGTATTATTTGAAATGAGCGAAAATCATAAATATAACATTTGGAAGTTTATCGTTGTAATATTTGGGGTTGTAATTGCGTTTCTTATACCTCATGCACACTAATTGTTAATATAAAAAATGAATATAGGCATATCGCATTTTGAGTTACCCTTCTTTACCAATCTACTGATTTTATTAGTAGTTGCAAGACTTTTAGGAGAAGTTTTCGAGCGCTTCAAACAACCTGCCATGATAGGCGAAATATTGGCAGGTATTATTTTAGGACCTACGCTCTTCAATGTTATCCATCGTACCGAAGAAATTGTTGTTATTTCCGACTTGGGTGTATTTCTGCTCGTTATTATTGCCGGTCTCGAAATTAATGTGGACGAGATTATGAAATACATGAAAGGGAAAAATATTATCCTTTCCATCATGGCGTTTTTTGTCCCCATTTTCAGCGGTTTTGCTGTAGGATACGCTTTTGGGCAAGATGTTATGATTACGATTTTTATAGGTCTCTGTATTGCCATAACTGCTCTGCCTGTGAGTATCCGCATATTGATGGATCTCGGGAAAATCAATTCGAGTGCAGGGCAGAAAATCATAGCCGTAGCTATTTTCGAAGATGTACTGGCATTGGCTATTTTAGGAATTATCCTGAATGTGAAAGGTTCAGATATGAAATGGGAGTCGGTACTGATAGTTACAGGTATTTCATTGCTGAAACTGGCTGCTTTTCTGGTAATCCTGTCGGTAAGTTATTACATCATGAAAAAGCTCTCCGACCGGGGAAATTATATAGAAAATAACCTTAATAAAATATTGGCATTCCTAAGAGGCAAAGAATCCTTATTTGCCCTGTTCTTTATGTTTATTCTTGCATTTGCCACCATTACCGAACTTTTAGGATTTCATTTTATTATAGGGGCATTTTTTGCCTCCATGCTGATGAGCGAAAAATTGATAGGAAGAGAACACATGAAAACCATACAAAATACCACCAATGGATTGGCAATGGGTTTTTTAGCTCCAATATTTTTTGCAGGCATAGGCTTAGAGTTTAATTTTGGGGCAATACATAATTATGGATTATTGATAGCTGTAATTCTTGTAGCTTACTTATCTAAAATTGTCGGTGGGTTTGTAGGTGGAAAAATGGCAGGCATGAATAGCCGTGTATCGTTGATTATGGGAATTGGATTAAATGCACGTGGAATTATGGAACTGGTTATAGCCAATGTAGCCTATAAATCAGGCGTTATTAATTTGGAAATATTCTCTATTTTGGTAATTATGGGTGTGCTCACTACTTTAACTACACCTTTTATGCTCAAAAAGAGTTTCGACTTAGAACCGATGTCGTGAAAGTATAGGAAAATACGATAGAAGTTGATAAGAAAAGATAACAAAAACAATTAAACAGCTCAACAAACACAATTCATGAAGTTATCAGTTATTATAGTAAACTACAATGTAAAATATTTTCTGGAGCAATGTCTCTATTCCGTTCGCGAAGCGGGTAGGGGTATGGCTGTAGAGGTATATGTGGTAGACAATAATTCTGTAGATGGTTCGTGTGCAATGGTAAAAGAGAAATTTCCCGAAGTTATTTTAATAGAAAATAAAGATAACGTAGGATTTTCGAAAGCCAATAATCAAGCTATCCGTATATCTTCAGGAGAATACGTACTTTTGCTCAATCCCGATACGGTGGTAGAAGCCGATACATTTAGTAAATGTACAGCCTTTATGGATGCCCATCCGCAAGCCGGAGGGTTGGGGGTAAAAATGATAGACGGCGAAGGTAAATACCTTCCCGAATCTAAACGCGGAATACCTACACCGGATGTAGCTTTCTATAAAATTTCGGGGCTTATCAAATTATTTCCCAAATCGAAAAAATATGCCCGTTATTATTTGGGGCATTTGAGTAATGAAGAAACCTGCGAAATAGAAATTCTGGCAGGTGCTTTTATGCTGATGCGCCGCTCGGTTTTAGACCAAACAGGTTTGCTCGACGAAACCTTTTTTATGTACGGAGAAGATATAGATTTGTCGTATCGCATTATGCAGGCAGGTTATAAGAATTATTATTTTCCCGAAACACGGATTATCCATTACAAAGGAGAAAGCACCAAAAAGGGAAGTCTGAACTATGTTTATACTTTTCACAATGCAATGGCGATATTTGCCCGCAAACATTTCTCGCAAAAGAATGCCAAAATCTTTACTTTCTGCATACAAACAGCCATTTTCTTACAAGCGTTCTTATCTCTGATAAAAAGAGTTAGCAAAAATCTTTTCCTGCCGGTACTCGATTTTTTGGTTTTATGGGGAGGATTTGCCGTTATACAGCATTATTGGTCGCAGTATTTTTTCAATAATACAACTTATTTTCCTCGGGAATACCTACATATAGCTGTGCCTATTTATATTCTTATTTGGCTTATATGTGTGTTTTTTGCAGGCGGTTACGAAAAGCCGGTAAAACCTGCTAAGATAGAAAAAGGTTTGCTGATAGGAAGTCTGCTTATTTTAGTTATTTACAGCCTGCTCGAACCCGAATACCGCTATTCGAGGGTAATGATTATCTTAGGTTCCATTTGGGCATTGATATCTTTGGTTAGCATCCGCTGGATTCTGCATGCCTTAAAAATCAAGTCTTTTCAAATAGAACGTTCTGAAAACAAGAGATTTGTAATCATAGGTGAAACAGAAGAGACCATCCGTGTAGCCGATTTGCTGCGTTCATCAGCCGTAGTTCCCGAATTTATCGGTATGGTTTCTACCTGTAAAGATGATGTAATCGACAACCCTAACTTTATCGGAAACATCACGCAGATAAATGAAATATTGAGAGTCTATAAAATAGATGAGATTATTTTCTGTTCTAAAAATATTTCATCAGGGCAGATTATGCAATCCATGTCAGAGTTAAGTTTATCGAAAATTAATTTTAAAATAGCCCCGCCCGAAAGCATTTTTATTATCGGAAGTAATTCTATTAATACCTCAGACGAATTATACATACACAATATCAGTGCAATAAATAGTCCGGAGAACAGACGGAATAAACGTTTGTTCGATATCGGAATCTCTTTGTTGTTTTTGATAATAAGCCCTGTTTTGCTTTGCATTGCTAAGAAACGCACACATTTGTTTCCCAATATTTTTAGAACATTAGTAGGAAATAAAACTTGGGTCGGATATGGCGGCTCTGGTAATTTGCAAAACCTGCCTCTTCTTAAACCTTCAGTTATTCATCTTACAGAAGGTTTTCAAAATAATTTATTATCAGATGAATTGATAGATAAGTTTAATTTGTTATATGCTCGAAACTATAAAGTTTCTACCGACCTTAGCCTGCTCTTGAAAGAAATAAGAAGCGTGGGAAATTGATTTTAATAAAATCTTTACTTACCAAACAAAAAGAGAAAGTATATTTTACATGAATAAAACCAAATTGCAAGGACATCTTGCTATTTTAATAACATCCATCATTTTTGCATTGAATATTCCCATTGCAAAAAGCCTGATGCCTAAGCATATAGATCCAATAGCCATGACTATGCTGCGTCTGCTATTCGGAACTTGTGCTTTTTGGATAGCATCGCTGTTTATACCCCGCGAAAAAATTGCCAAAGAGGATGTAAAGATACTTATATTAGGAGGTTTGTTTGGGTTAGTACTCAATCAGATGAGTTTTATAGTAGGGCTTAATAACACATCGCCGATAGATGCGTCGATGATTATTACTCTAACTCCCGTTCTGGTAATGGTTATAGCCGCTGTTGTGCTTAAAGAGCCTATTACATGGAAAAAAGCCGGAGGCGTATTGTTAGGGGCAGCCGGAGCCAGCATTATTATTCTTACACAAACCCATACTGCAAATAGTTCCGTATCGGGACTTATGGGGAATATGCTTTGTATTTTAAGCAGTGTTTCTTATGCTATTTATTTAGTAATGTCGAAACCAGTTTCACAACGCTATCATCCCATCACGCTGATGAAATGGATGTTTCTGTCTGGAACACTAATGTCTCTGCCATTTTGTTACACCCATGTACAAACCATTGAGATAGCTCAATTGTTAGAACCTCATATTTTATGGAGGATTGGCTATGTTTTGGCAGGAGCTACATTTATCACTTATTTATTGATTCCCGTGGCTTTAAAGCGTATCCGTCCGACAACATTCAGTACCTATAATTATTTACAGCCCTTTATTGCCTCATGGGTAGCTATTTCCATAGGGCAGGATACTTTTTCTTGGGAAAAACCTTTTGCAGGTATTCTTATTTTTTCAGGGGTGTATTTGGTTACCATCAGCAAATCGAGGGCAGATATGGAAAAAGAGAAAATTGCTGCTTATGCGGCTCAAAATATAGATAATAACAAAAAATAATTTTACATATGTCAACAGCTAATATTAGCGATAAAGCGAAAATTACTACTCTGCAATTAGCAGAAATGAAACAAAGAGGCGAGAAAATAGCCATGCTTACGGCTTATGATTATTCTATGGCACGTTTGCTTGACTTTGCCCGTATAGATGTGATTTTGGTGGGCGATTCAGCTTCCAACGTTATGGCAGGGTACAGTACTACCTTGCCGATTACTTTAGATCAAATGATTTACCACGGAGCATCTGTTGTTCGTGCCGTTCATCGAGCATTGGTAGTAGTAGATATGCCTTTTGGAACTTATCAGGGAAATTCCCGGATTGCTTTAGAATCAGCCATTCGTATTATGAAAGAAACCGGAGCAGATGCTGTAAAAGTAGAAGGAGGTAAAGAAGTTTCAGAATCTGTAGAACGCATTCTTTCTGCCGGAATTCCTGTGATGGGGCATTTAGGATTAATGCCTCAATCTATCAATAAATTTGGAACCTATGCTGTAAGAGCAACAGAAGCTGCCGAAGCAGAACGTTTGTTTGAAGATGCTTTACTATTACAGAAAATAGGCTGCTTTGCAATTGTTTTGGAAAAAATTCCTGCAGAATTGGGAACTAAGATTTCACAAGAACTAAAAATACCGATGATAGGCATAGGAGCGGGCAATGGATGCGATGGGCAGGTATTGGTTTTACATGATATGCTGGGTATTACCCAAGAATTTTCGCCACGTTTCCTCCGTAGATACCATCATCTTGGAAATGAAATACAAAATTCTGTACGGCAATATATAGATGATGTGAAGAACTTGGATTTTCCAAGCGAGAAAGAACAGTACTAAGCTAAAAATATACAGACAAATTTTTATTGCGAATTCGAATATATGGATATTTCAAGCCAAATCTTATATGAAGATAATCATGTAATTGTGATTAATAAATTATCATCACAAATTGTACATGGAGACAAAACAGGCGATATTTGCTTAGCAGATATGGTAAAAGAATATCTGAAAAAACGCTATAATAAACCCGGCAATGTATATTGCGGGGTTGTCCACCGTTTAGATAGACCCGTGAGCGGAGCAGTTTTGTTTGCCAAAACAGACAAAGCCCTAACCCGCTTAAATAAACAAATCCATGACCGTGAAATGGAGAAAACGTATTGGGCAATTACACGGAATCAACCTCCTAAGCCCGAAGATACATTAGAAAATTATTTGATAAAAAACGAATCGCAAAATAAATCTTATGTTGTATCGGAAAATACGGCAGGAGCTTCATTAGCCAAATTACATTATCAGTTAATAGCCCGAAGCGAGTTTTACAACCTTTTGGAAATACAATTATATACAGGCAGGCATCATCAGATACGAGTACAATTAGCCCATATAGGCTGTCCGATAAAAGGCGACTTGAAATATGGTTTCGGTCGTTCCAACAAGGTTTCTTCGATAAGCTTACATGCTCGTACACTTACATTTATGCACCCTACGCGAAACGAACCTATAACGATTACAGCTCCCGTTCCCGATGAACCTCTATGGAAGTTTTTTGAAGAGCAAATTGACTTATCAGAAAATAAAAAATAAATTGCTCCTATTTCCTAAAAATATAGTAGCTTTGCCCATCAAAAAAATTTATTAACTTAAAACATTTATATCAACATGATTGAAAAACTACACACCTTGCGAGATTCGGCGACAGCTCGTTGGACCGCTTTGCTTTTATTGTCATTTGCGATGTTTTGTTCATATATCTTTATGGATATACTTTCGCCTATTAAGGACTTGATGCAATCAACTCGCGGCTGGGATTCTACCGCTTTTGGTACCATGCAGGGTTCTGAAACATTTTTGAATGTTTTTATCTTCTTTCTGATTTTTGCAGGTATTATTTTAGATAAAATGGGTGTCCGTTTTACGGCTGTTTTATCAGGAGCAGTAATGCTTATAGGTGCATCCATAAATTGGTATGCTGTTACAGAAGGTTTTTCCGGAACAAGTTTAGCGACTTGGCTTAACAACAATTTAAACTATATTCCGGGTTTTG
>JAVBQU010000184.1:0-2639 GCA_031548675.1 Bacteroidales bacterium | reverse complement strand
CTTCGGGTCAGGTAATAAACATTTTAGAAATGTTATCCACTACAAAAACAAAGTCCGTTAATGCAGGAGAATAAACTGCTCCACCGGCACACGGACCTAGAATAATAGAGATTTGCGGAATTACACCCGACGATTGTGTATTACGGAAAAATATGTCGCCATAACCGGCTAGGGCATTAACACCCTCTTGAATACGTGCCCCGCCCGAATCGTTGATTCCGATGATAGGCACTTTAAGTTTCATTGCCAAATCCATAATTTTACAGATTTTTTTGGCATGCATATACCCCAATGAGCCACCGGCAACGGTAAAATCTTGGGCATATACGCAGACAGGGTGTCCCGACATCGTTCCTGTTCCTGTTACAACCCCATCGCCCGGCAAATACTTTTTGTCCATGTCGAAATCGCGTCCGGCATGTTCAACAAATAAGTCGTATTCGTGGAATGAGTTTTTATCAAGGATGGCAAGAATTCTTTCGCGGGCGGTAAGTTTTCCGGTTGCTTTCTGCTTTTCAATGGCTTTGTCGCCTCCGCCCTGAACAGCATTCTGCATACGTTTTTTAAGTTCTAAAGACTTTCCTCTTAATGACATAGCTTATATTATTTTGTCGTTAAATATTTCTTTAGTTAATAATTAATTTAGTATTTATTTATTGACTGTAATTCAGTTATTTACACAAGTGAAATCATCAATTTATAGACCTAAACTTAATTGGGCAAAGTGACCAATTATTGAGCAAAGTTAGTACTTATTTTTTGGTTACGGTTTATTTTTTTCAATTTCTTTTATTAAATCAGCATACCATTCTCTGCCGTATTGCCGTATTAAAGGTTCTTTGAGGAACTTATATAAAGCTTCGTTTAATTGCTTTCCATTTTCCAAAGCAGGCTTGCAAATGTCCCATTCATGGTAATTTAATGCATCGAAATCGTAGAATTGTGTTATCCTGATTGGGTACAAATGGCAGGAAATAGGCTTTTGAAACGATATTTTTTTATCAAAATAGGCTTTTTCAATGGCACATAAGGCTATATCATTTTCAAAATAAACAAAAATACAATCTCTGTTATTTAACAAAGATGTGCCGATATGTCCTTCTGCATCATAATCGAAAACGCCTTGTGTATTTAAAGCTCCTATACATTCGGGACGCATATAGGGTTTTATCTCTTCGATTACATCTTCCAAAATGCTTATTTCTTCTTCCAAAAGCGGAGCTCCTGCATCGCCTTCTACACAGCATGCACCTTTACATTGCTTTAAATCGCAAGAAAAGCAAATATCTTTAATATCGTCAGAAATTAAGGTATTACCAATATTAAGCATAAGACTATAAATTTTTCCGTATTACTTTATTTGCCTCTCCCTTGTATGATGATGATCAAAGTATAAAGTAATATTTTTATATCGGTAGCAAGGGTCATATTGTCCATATACAATAAATCAAACTTAAGCCGCTCTATCATTTCATCTACATTTTCGGCATAGCCGAATTTTACCTGCCCCCACGAAGTTATTCCCGGTTTTATTTTGCTTAGCAGTCTGTAATGCGGAGCTTTTACAATAATTTGATCAATAAAATATTGACGTTCGGGGCGGGGACCGACTAAAGACATATTGCCGATTAAAACATTAAAAAATTGGGGTGTTTCATCTAAACGTACTTTGCGCATATATTTTCCGAAAGAAGTAATACGCGGGTCGTTTTTACTGGATAGGCAGGGACCCATTTTTTCGGCATCTGAGTACATGGAACGAAATTTATACATTTTAAAAGGTTTCCCATGAAGCCCTATACGTTCCTGTGCATATAAAATTTTGCCATAAGAGCTCAATTTAACGCCTATAGCAGTAAAAATATATACAGGTAACAGAATAATAATAGCCAGCAAAGACAGTATTATATCAAAAAGACGTTTGATTACCTGCTGCCATATCGGCATAAGGTTTGGAGAAATAACAATAAGCGGAGTATAAAGAATAGAACTTGTTTTGATAGAACCCATTAAAAAGTGTTGAAGTTCAGGAATGACTTTAATGATAATGTCATTCTTTTCAATAACTGTAAGGAGCTTATCTATCAATTCATGCTCGTCTTTTTCAGGAGCAATAATAACTTCTTCAATCTGATATTGCTTTATTATTTTTTCCAACTGTTCGTATGAACCCAAACAAGGAAGCAGATTTTCTAAATTAGGATGTGTAGATTGATGATTTAGCGTAATATAACCTACAAATTTGTTTCCGCTCGATATGTGTTCGTTTTCAATATCCTGATATATCTTAAAAGCATTCGATTGGTTTCCTATTAACAGAGTATTGAAACCAATAATTTTTTTATGTATCCTGCGTACAGTGTGTGTGGTTATAATTAAACGGAAAAAATAGGTAAGCGTAAAGTGGAATAGGAAAAGGATAGAAAGAGCTTCGTAATACTTTCTGTAATCGGTAATGCGGTCATCCAATATAAGTGTAAAAAACAGGATAATTACCCCTAGTATTGAAATGCCCAAAGTCTGCCCCAATTCTTTTAAGCGGGCTTTGCGGTAAATTTTCTTGTAAGTTCCGGTAAGCGTATATAAAGCAAGCCAAAAAAGCGGAACGATAATTAAGCCGATATAGAAATTGACATCCT